>JALYHT010000114.1 GCA_030776225.1 Acidobacteriota bacterium
GAACATGGCATACCGATCGTGGGGCGCGGGGCGGGCACGGGGCTGAGCGGCGGGGCGATTCCCCGTTCCGGGGGCGTGGTGATCGGTTTCTCGCGCATGAACCGCATCCTCGAAATCGATATCGAGAACGAGCGCGCGGTGCTGCAGCCAGGGGTTGTGAATCTGGATATCACGCTGGCGGTGCAGGGGCGCGGATACTTCTATGCGCCGGACCCTTCGAGCCAGCGCGCCTGCACGATTGGGGGCAATGTGGCGGAGAACTCGGGCGGTCCGCACACTCTGGCGTATGGCGTGACGACGAATCACGTGCTGGGCCTGGAGTTCGTGATGCCGGACGGGACGATCCACACGACCGGTTCGAAGGAGCAGGATTCGCCGGGCTACGATCTGACCGGGCTGTTCACGGGCTCGGAGGGCACGATGGTGCTGGTCACGAAGATCATCGTGCGGCTGATGCGGCAGCCGGAGAAAGTCAAAACGCTGCTCGCGGTATTTAACTCGGCTTCCGAAGCGGCCGATACGGTGGCTGAGATCACGGCGTGCGGGATTACGCCGGTCGCGGTCGAAATGCTGGATGGCGAGATGCTGCGCATGGTGGAACTGGCGACGCACGCGGGGTACCCGATGGACGCGGCGGCCGTGCTGCTGATCGAGCTTGAAGGGCTGGCGGAAACGGTGGAGGAGCAGGCGGAACAGATGCGCGCGGTGTGCGAGCGCTGCGGCGCGCGCGAGCTTCGCGTGGCGCAGTCGGCGGAAGAACGGGAACTGCTCTGGAAGGGCCGCAGGAACGCGTTCGGCGCGGTGGGCCGGGTGAGCGCTTCTTATTACGTGCAGGATGGCGTGGTGCCGCGCACACAGGTGGCGCCCACGCTGCGTTATATCGCTGAAGTGGCGGAGCGCCACAAGGTGCGGATCAGCAATATTTTTCACGCGGGGGACGGCAACCTGCATCCGATTATTCTGTTCAACGCGCGGGTTCCGGAAGAGCTGGAGCGGGCGAAGGCGGCGGGCGAAGCGATTCTCGAATACTGCATTTCGGTGGGCGGCTCGATTACGGGCGAGCACGGCGTGGGCATGGAGAAGAACGAGCTGATGGATAAATTGTTTTCGCCGGAGTCGCTGGATTATATCGGGCGGTTCAAGGCGTTGTTCGATCCGGCAGGGTTGTTGAATCCGGGGAAGGTTTTGCCGACCGGCCGCGGTTGTCTGGAAATTCGGCAGGGGCCGCTCACGCCACGCACCGCTGTTTGAATAGCGGCGGTTTAGAGCTTCTGTGCGATCGATTTGGCCTGCAGGAACAGCAGCAGATAGTCGGGACCGCCGGCCTTTGAATCCGTCCCCGACATATTGAAGCCGCCAAAGGGGTGCGCGCCGACCATGGCTCCGGTGCATTTCCGGTTGATGTACATGTTGCCGACGAAGAATTCATCGCGGGCGCGGGCGATGTGTTCCGGGTTGTTCGAGTAGATGGCGCCGGTGAGCCCGTACTGCGAATCGTTCGCCATGTCGAGCGCGTGGGAGAAATCTTTCGCTTTGGCAATGGCGAGCACGGGTCCGAATATCTCCTCCTGAAAGACGCGGGCTTTCGGATCGACATCCGCAATGATGGCGGGGCTGACGAAATGCCCGCTGCCGGCATGCGGCCGGCCACCGGTGAGAAGGCGGCCTTCCTGCTTTCCGGTATCGATATATTGCTCGATGGTTTTCTTTGCGCCCGCGCTGATTACGGGGCCCATATAGTTGGCGGGATCGGCGGGGTCGCCTACCGCGATCCGCTCGGTGCGGGCCTGCAGTTTTTCGAGAAACGAGTCGTACACTTTCGCGTCCACGATGGCGCGCGAGCAGGCGGAACACTTCTGCCCCTGATAGCCGAAGGCGGAGACCGCGACCCCTTCGACGGCGGCGGCGAGATCGCATTCCGCGTCGACGATGATGGCGTCTTTGCCGCCCATCTCGGCGACCACGCGCTTAATCCAGAGCTGGCCCGGCCGCGGCTTCGCGGCGAGTTCGTTGATGTGCAGGCCGACATCGCGCGAGCCGGTGAATGAAATGAAGCGGGTCTTCGGATGCGACACCAGGGCGTCGCCGATGGCGGCGCCGCTGCCTGTGATGAAGCAAAAAGAACCGAGGGGGAATCCCGCTTCGAGCAGTGTTTCGGCGAAGACGGCTGCGATCACCGGCGTCTCGCTCGAAGGCTTAATCACGACAGTGTTGCCGGTCACGAGCGCGGCGCAGGTCATGCCGCAGAGAATGGCGAGGGCGAAATTCCACGGCGGAATCACGACGCCCACGCCGAGCGGCAGATAGCGCATTTCGTCGTGTTCGCCCGGCAACTGTACTACGTCCTGGGGGCCGGCGAGGCGCAGCATTTCACGCGCATAGTATTCGCAGAAATCGATCGCCTCGGCCACTTCGGCTTCGGCTTCGGGCCAGGTCTTGCCGGCTTCGAACGCGAGCCAGGCGTTGAATTCGTATTTGCGCTCTCTGATGAGCCCGGCCGTCTTCAGCAGCATCCCGACGCGGGCGCGGGCGGGTGTCCGGCTCCATTCGGCGAAGTGGTGGTAAGCGGATTCGATGGCGTGATTGGCCAGTTCCGGACTGGCTTTCTGCACTACGCCGACCAGTTCATCCGGGCGGGCGGGGTTCATGGAGCGCAGTTTATCGGTGGCGCGCACCCGTTCGCCGCCGACGATCAGGTCGTACTCGCGGCCCAGCCGGCTCCGCACTCGTTCCATGGCGGCTTCCATGCGCTGCCGGTTGGCGGGCACGGTGAAATCGGTGTAAGGCTCGTTGCGGAACGCGGGCAGGGTCAGAGGGTCTGGATTGTCCGCCATTTGCCATCCTTCACTTCTATTTTCGCGAAATTGACGCGCGGGTCGTGGCCGAAGCTGCACCACCAGCCTTCGGCGGCGGCGCGCGTCAGAAGTTCTGTTTTATTGGCGATGGTTTCGAGAGGAAACAGGTCGAAGCCGCTCACCCAGGTCGGAGTGAGTTGGGAGGCGTATTCCACCAGATCGGCAAAATGGCACCACGTGTGGCCGCCGGAGCGGACCATCACGACCATCATGTCGCGATTGTGGCCTGGGGCGACGCGCACTTCGACACCGGGGGTCACTTCGGAATCGCCATCGAGCAGATGCATGGCGCCGGATTCGACGAGCGGCTCGTAGTTGACGGCGCGATAACTGACGGCGTCGCGCGGGTGCCGCTCGCGCGCGTGAGCCAGTTCGCCGCGCTGGGCGATGTAGCGCGCATTGGACAGCGCGGGAAGAACCCGGTCTCCGGCGTCGACCGTATTGCCGCCGCAGTGGTCCCAGTGGAGGTGAGTGTTGATGACGAGGTCGATCGAATCGGGATCGAAGCCGCCGCTGGCGAGCGTATCGCGGAGTGGCGGCGGATCGGGCAGACGCATGCGTTCGCGCTCCCGCTCGCCGTGGCGAACCCCGCCGCCGGTTTCGATCAATACTCTTAAGGTCTTGCCTGCGCGGCCTGAGGTCTCGACGACGAAGCAGTTAAACCCGGCCTGAATGCGGTTCAGTTCATCGCACGGCTCGGATTTCGACCACATCGTTTTCGGCACCACACCGAACATAGCTCCCCCATCCCACCAGTAAGAGCCGACGCGGATGGGGGTAATCCTGACGCCCGCGAATTCAAGAGAATGCAAACTCAGCCCTGGACGAGTTTCCGTCCGCGTTCGAAAAGCTCGCTCGCGTCGTCAACGATCTTCTTGCCCTGATCGTAAAGAGCCTTGCCGCGGTCCATCAGGTCGCGTCCGCTCGACTCCATGGCGTCCACGCTGTCTTTCGTGGTGTGGGTGATGTAATCCCGCGTGTCTTTACCGGACTTGGGGGCGAGAAGCAGCGCCGCGCCCGCGCCGATCACAGCGCCCATCAGGAACTAGCCAAAGTTGCTATTTTCTTCCATGTTTTGAACCTCACATCCATTCTAATGTGATGCCTCCCGGATCACGGTATCGTAGGGGCATGGCAAACGATAAAGAAAGCACATCGCGCGTTTCGACCGGCAGCGCCGGGGCTCACGAACCGCTGCCCGACGAGAGCATGGCCGCGGTATTCAGTTCCTCAAATCACGATGGCGAGATGGAGTCGATGGCGGTAAAAGGGGTGCTCGACGCTAACGATATCCCGGCAATTGTGGTGGGTCCGCACATGCTCCCGAACCTTGAATTTCAGGTGCAGGTGCCGGAGCATTTGCTTGGCGAAGCCAGCCAGTTGCTCAGGGAAGCGCGCCAGGATGGCCGACGCGCGGCGGAAGAAGCGGAAGCACAGACGGAATAGCCGGTCGCAATGAGAAAAACCGCAGCCCGGACGCGGACTGCGGTTTCAGTTATAAGCGTTTTGGCGGGAAGTTCTGCTCTTTTCCTGCTTACTTCGGGCCTTCCTGTTCCTCGGGTTCGAGGCCTTCGCGTTGCGCTTTGAGCCGTTCTTCCTTGCGGCTGGCCCGGTCAGCCGCGCGCTTCACCAGTTCCGAGCCGACCAGTTCCAGCATGGCCAGTTCCGCGCCATCGCCTTTGCGGTTGCCGAGGCGAGTGATGCGGGTGTAACCGCCGACGCGTTGGCCGAAGCGCGCGCCGAGGGTGTCAAACAGCTTCTTGACGGACTTCGGCGTAGTCAGGAACGATGCAGCCTGACGGCGCGTGTGCAGCGTATCGCGCTTGGCCAGAGTAATCATCTTCTCGACAAGCGGCTGAATCGCTTTTGCTTTGGGTACGGTCGTGATCACTCGTTCTTCTTCGATCACGCTGGTCGTCAGATTTTTGAAAAGACTATTCCGCGAGCCGACGTCCCGCTTCAGTTTTGCATTGCCAAATCGATGTCTCATGATTTTCTCTGGAAAGTGAAAACGCTTTTAAGCGAACTGATCCTCGTCCGGAAGGTCCTCGATCACAGTGCCCGGCGGAGGAGGCGGCGGGGCGATCAGGCGGCCGTGCGCATCGGGTCTCATACCGAGCGCAAGCCCCATGGTCTGGAGGATTTCCTTGATTTCGTTGAGCGACTTGCGGCCGAAGTTCTTGGTCCGCAACATTTCCGATTCCGACTTCTGCACCAGCTCGCCGATGGTCTGAATGCCGGCGTTTTTGAGGCAGTTGTAGGAACGAACGGAAAGTTCCAGCTCTTCCACGCTCCGGTTCAGCTGGTCGCTGACGCGGTCCATACTACGCTCGGCGGGCTCTTCGGACATTTCGGCGATCTCTTCGAAGTTGATGAAGATCGTCATGTGGTCTTTGAGCAGCTTGGCGGCATGGCCGATGGCGTCCTGCGGGGAAATAGCGCCGTTGGTCCAGACTTCGAGCGTGAGCTTGTCGTAATCGGTCATCTGGCCGAGACGGGCGGCTTCCACCGTGAAGTTCACTTTGCGGACGGGCGAGTGTACGGAGTCGATCGGGATGTAACCGATGGCCAGATCTTCGTCGAAATTCTTATCCGCGCTGACATAGCCGCGGCCCGATTTCAGGCGCATCTCGATATCGAGCTTGCCGCCTTCGCTGACTGTCGCGATGTGCAGGTTGCGGTCGAGCACTTCGACATCGGCATCGGTCTGGATGGAGCCGGAGAAGACTTCGCCGGCCTGATCCGCGACGACGCGAACGGTCTTGATACCGTCGCCGATGACCTTGAAAGGCACCTGCTTCAGGTTGAGGATGATATCGGTGGCATCTTCGACGACGCCGGGGATGGGGCTGAATTCGTGATCCACGCCTTCGATGCGGATCGCGGTGATGGCCGCGCCTTCGATGCTCGAAAGGAGCACGCGGCGCAGCGAGTTGCCGATAGTGGTGCCGAAGCCGCGCTGGAACGGCTGGGCGGTGAACTGCCCGAAGCGCTCCGTCAGGGTCTCGGTATTAGCGACCAGACGTTTGGGTTTTTGAAATCCCTTGAACATACGTTTATTACTCCAATAGCAGCGTGGCTTTATCTCAATCCGCGCACGCCGGTTTTACTGCCTTTACTGCCACTACAAGGCCAATTTTGGCCGGAAACTTACCTGCTGTACATTACTTGCTGTACAACTCGACAATCAGCTGTTCGTTGATCGGGATCTGCACCAGCTCGTCGCGGCGCGGCGTGCTGTTGATGCGGCCTTTCAGATTTTCGCGGTCCACATCCATCCAGGAAGGCGACGGCGCGTGCGCGGTGGCATCGCGGGAAGACAGGATGGTGGGGTTGTTCTTACTGGATTCGCGGACGGAGATCTCATCGCCCTGCTTGACGATAAAAGAAGGAATGTTGACCTTGCGGCCGTTGACCTGGATGTGTCCGTGGCGGACGATCTGGCGCGCCTGGGAGCGGCTCGCACCGAGGCCCATCCGGTAGATGACGCTGTCGAGACGCCGTTCGAGCGTCGCGAGCAGGTTCTCGCCGGTGATGCCTTTCATCTTGACGGCTTTGGCGAAAGTGTTGCGGAACTGGGCTTCGAGAACGCCGTAAATGCGGCGGACTTTCTGCTTCTCGCGCAACTGCAGGCCGTAGCCGACCGTCTTCTTCGCTTTGCGGGTCTGTCCGTGTTGTCCGGGGACGAAATTGCGGCGTTCAATCGCACACTTTTCAGTGTGGCAGCGCTCGCCTTTCAGGAATAATTTCATGCCCTCGCGCCGGCAAAGCCGGCAGACAGGGCCTCTGTAACGTGCCAAATGGTTCTCCTCTTTTCACGTGCGGTTTACGGCTTCAAACCAGCCTTCGTCCCGCTTGACTTCTTAAATTACAACCCTGAGTTACAGCTTCAAATCAAACGCGGCGCTTTTTGGGCGGCCGGCAGCCGTTGTGGGGGATCGGCGTGGTATCGCGAATCGAACGCACATCGAGGCCCGCTGTCGCCAGCGCGCGCACTGCCGATTCACGGCCTGAACCAGGACCGCTGACCCGCACTTCCACGGTGCGGAGACCCACTTCATTCGCTTTATTGGCGGCCGTCAGCGCGGCCTGCTGGGCGGCAAACGGGGTGCCTTTGCGGGAGCCGCGGAACCCGAGAGAGCCCGCGCTCGACCACGACACCGTGTTGCCGTCCGGATCTGCGATGGTCACGATGGTGTTGTTGAATGTCGCCTGGACATGGACGACACCGACGTGTACAACGCGCTTTTCCTTCTTCTTGAAGGTTTTTTTCTTGGTGCCCTTCGCTGCTGCTTTCGCCATTATGTTTTAGCCGCCGATTTCTTCTTGTTGGCCACGGTGCCTTTGCGCGGGCCCTTGCGGGTGCGGGCATTGGTGTGGGTGCGCTGACCCCGGGTCGGCAGGCCGCGGCGGTGCCGCAGTCCACGATAGGAGCCCATTTCGATGTGCCGCCGGATGTTGAGCGACACTTCCTTGCGAAGATCGCCTTCGACGGCGCCTTCGTCTTCAAGAATCTGGCGGACGTTATTGACTTCTTCTTCCGTCAGATCGCCGACTTTTTTATTCGCATCGATGCCCGCGCGGTGGAGCAGGCTCTTCGAGCGGGTCCGGCCGACGCCATAGATGTAGGTAAGACCGATCTCGGCCCTTTTTTTCGGTGGTAAATCAACGCCCGCGATACGTGCCATGTATTTTTCCTTCTTGCCCTGTCAGCCTTGCCGCTTTAACCCTGCCGCTGCTTGTGTTTCGGATTCGTGCAGATGACCCGCACCACGCCGTCGCGGTGGATCAGCTTGCATTTGTCACAGATTTTTTTAACCGATGCCCGAACTTTCATTTTAAGTTATCCAATCTTCCTGATAATCCGCCCGCGAGTCGGATCGTGCTCTCCGCGCTCGACTTCCACGCGGTCGCCCGGCAACAGCCGGACCCAATTCTTTACCGCTGCTCCCGCGCCATGCGCCAGAACCTCGGCTTTATTCCCCAGCTCAAGCCGGTAGAGCAGGCTCGGCAGTTCTTCCAGCACGACAGCTTTGACAACGACGGCTTCGACCTTGTTCACGGCCTGGTCAAAACCCAGGGGCCGTTCGCCGTAACCGCGACACAGTGCTCGAAATGCGCCGAATACGACCCATCCTTCGCCACCGCGGTCCACTTATCCTTCAACACCTTCGCTTCGGGCTTCCCGGCATTCACCATCGGCTCGATCGCGAGCACCATGCCCTCGCGCAGCCGGGGATTCTCGTTCCGCCTGTCCACGTAATTCGGAACCTGCGGCTCTTCGTGCAGCTGTGTCCCGATCCCGTGCCCCACATATTCCCGCACAATCGAAAACCCGTTACCGACCACATGGTTCTCAACCGTCTCGCAGATATCGAACAGCCGGTTGCCTTCGCGAACCTTTTCAATCGCCATTTCGAGCGATTGCTCGGTCACCTGCAGAAGCTTCTTCGCCTGTTCGTCCAGCTCCCCGACTCCCACCGTGAGAGCCGAATCGCCGAAATATCCTTCCAGCTGGACGCCCGTATCGATTGAAACGATGTCGCCCTTCTTCATCACCCGCTTCGGGTTCGGCATGCCGTGCACAATCTCTTCGTTGACCGAAGTACAGAGCACGTATCGATACCGTTCACCCGCGGCCGGCACATAATAATCTTTGAACGCGGGCTTTGCCCCGGCGTCCGCCATCATCTTCACCGCCGCCACTTCCAGATCCCAGGTTGAAACACCTTCTTCAACCATCCCGCCCAGCGTATGCAGGATTTTATACACCAGCAGACCGCTGCGGCGCATTTTTTCCAACTCCGAGGGCGTCTTGCGAATAATCATCTGCCGGACTGATCCTGCCCGACAAACGCTCCCCGCAGCAGCTCCGCTTTGATATGCCCGAAAACCGCTTCAGGCTTCTCGTGACTTGCATCCACTTCAATCAAACGGACGGCGCCTGTTCCAAAAGATCCTGTTCCAACAGATACCTTCCGGAAAAACTCCATCAGGGGCTGCGTCTGGCGTCCATACTGCTCCAGCCGCTGCCGCACTACTTCCTCTTTATCGTCCTCGCGAACCATCAGCGTTTCGCCATCCAGATCGCAGACTCCATCGACCTTTGGCGGGCGGGAAACGGCGTTATAGAGCGTGCCGCATTTCGGGCACACACGCCTCCCACCGATTCGGGAGATAATTACATTGTAATCAACAATAAGGTGAATTACCACCTCGCCCGCTCCCCGGGAGACGAGCAATCGCATCATTTCTTCCGCCTGCGCCGGGGTCCGGGGGTACCCGTCGAGGATAAAACCGCGCTTCGCATCCGGCTGGTTGATTCTCTCAAAGACCAACTGGTTCACTAGTTCGTCCGAAACAAGCGACCCGGCGCGCATGCGGTCCTCTATAGACCGGCCGATGGCATTGCCCTGCCGGATATGCTCCCGAAGCATGTCCCCGGTCGAAATCTGGGGGATGCCCAGCCATTCGACCAGATATTTCGCCTGCGTCCCTTTACCGGACCCGGGGGAGCCGAAGAGGATCAGGGCCGTCGGTTTCGCCGGCGCGTCGTTCAGCGCCTCGGCATCATCGGGCGCGGCAGCGCGAGCGAGCTTCGTACCTGCTTTCGCCGACGCCATTTAATACGAACTGCGGCGCCCGCGTACTCGCCCGGCGCGCGGCGTAAACCCTTCGTAGTGGCGCATAATCAACTGCGCCTCGATCTGGTTGAGGGTATCCATCGCCACGCCGACCACGATCAGAAGCGATGTGCCGCCAAAGTAAAACTGTACGTTGAGACCTTCGAGCAGGAACCGGGGAAATGTCTTATCGATGGCATTACCGATCAGCGGCAGATGCTGGAAGTGAATGCCGGTCAGCAGAACCTGCGGGATGAGGCAGAGGATCGCGAGGTAAATCGCGCCTACGAAGGTGATCCGGGTCAGAATCGTGTTCATGTAATCCGACGTGCTCCGGCCCGGCCGGATGCCGGGGATGAACCCGCCGTACTTGCGCATGTTGTCCGCCGCTTCGTTCGGATTGAAGATGATCGACACGTAGAAGAAGCAGAAGAAGATAATCAGCGCCACGAAGAGGACCACATAGAGCGGCTCACCGTTCCGAATTGAGCCCAGCGTGCTGCTGAGCCACTGATTGCTCTTTATCAGCGGGAAATTGGCGATGGTCTGAGGGAAAGCCAGGATAGAAGAAGCGAAGATAACGGGGATCACACCGCCGGCGTTCACCTTCAGCGGCATATGGGTGGATTGTCCGCCCATCACGCGCCGCCCGATGACGCGCTTGGCGTACTGCACGGGGATGCGCCGCTCGCCCAGTTCGACCAGCACGATGAAGGCGACCACCGCGACCATCATGATCAGAATGATCGCGAGGGTCAGAGGGCTCCATTCATGGGTTACGAAAACGTTGGTGTAAAGATTGCCGATAGCGCCCGGCACGCCGACCACGATGCCCGTGAAGATGATCAGGGACATGCCGTTGCCTACGCCCCGCTCTGTAATCTGCTCACCCAGCCACATGATGAAGGCAGTGCCGGTGGTGAGCGACAGGATGGTCAGCAGGACGAACCCGGTTCCGGGACTGATCACGATATTGTCCTGCATGGCCTGCAGGCTCATGGCAATCCCGAAGGACTGCGCAATACCCAGGATCACGGTCAGATAACGGGTCCACTGAGTAATTTTGCGGCGGCCGAGTTCCCCTTCCTTCTGCAGCTTTTCAAGGGTCGGAACCACCACCGTGAGCAACTGCAGGATGATCGAAGCCGTGATGTACGGCATGATTCCGAGGGCGAACACGCTCAGGCGGCGGATGTTGCCGCCGGCGAACAGATCGAAGAAGCCGAAGATGCCGCCGGACTGCCGGGTCAGGAAGTCCTGCCAGCGGATGACGTCGATACCGGGGGTGGGCACGTAACTGCCGAACCGGTAGACGGCGAGCATGGCGAATGTGAACAGCACCCGCTTCCGGAGGTCCGGAATTCGGAAGATATTACCGATCGCTTCAAATAACTTCACGAGTGTTTCGCTTCTCCTGGATGCCTGAGGTTGCTGGATGCCTGAGCTTGCTTTATGCGTGGGCGGTCTAAGCTGCCGCCGCGCCGATGACTTTCGCTTCGCCGCCCGCTTTCGCGATCTTCTCCAGGGCCGATTTGGAGAAAATATGCGCTTCGATCGTGATCTTACGCGTGATCTCGCCGGAGCCCAGAACCTTGAGCCCATCGCCGAGCTTGTTGATGATGCCGCGCTCGATCAGGCTGTCCACCGTGAAGGTGTCGCCTTCCAGCTTTTCCAGATCTTTCAGATTGACGATCGAGTACTGCTTCTTGAAGATGTTGGTAAAACCGCGCTTCGGCAGACGGCGATGCAGCGGCATCTGGCCGCCTTCAAAGCCGCGCATAATGCTGTAACCGGAGATGGAGCGCGCGCCCTTGCTGCCGCGAGTCGAGGTCTTGCCCCGGCCGTTACCCATGCCGCGGCCGATGCGCTTTTTCCGGTGCTTCTGCCCGGCGGGTGGTTTGAGTGAACTTAGATTCATCGGGAAATTCCTTATTAGTCTACCAGCGCCAGCAGATGCGGAATCTTCTTTACGAACCCGCGGAACGAGGGCGTATCCGGCCGCACCACAACCTGATTCATTTTCTTCAGACCGAGCGCCTGCACCATCACCTTGTGCTTCTCAGGGGTGCAGATCGGGCTGCGGATCAACTTAATTTTGATAGTTCCTTCGGCTGCCATAAAACCTACATCGTCTCCGGAGTCAGACCGCGCATTTCCATGACGGCGTTCTTATCGCGAAGCTGTTCGAGCGCATTGATGGTGGCCTTCACGACATTGTGGGGGTTGTGGCTGCCGATAGACTTCGTCAGCACATTCGGGATGCCGCACGCCTGTACCACGGCGCGCACGGGACCGCCGGCGATCACGCCGGTTCCATCCTGCGCCGGCTTGAGCATCACCATGCCCGCACCGAATCGCCCCAGCACCTGGTGGGGGATCGTGTTATCGAGCAGATGGATGCGGCGCAGATTTTTCTTCGCGGCTTCGATGCCCTTGCGGATCGCGGAAGGCACTTCTTTGGCTTTACCCACGCCAAACCCGACCACGCGCGCCGAAGAATCGCCCACGACGACCAGAGCCGAAAAGCTCATGTTTTTGCCGCCCTTGACAACCTTCGTGACGCGGTTGATCGCGACCACGTTTTCCTTCAGATTCAACGACTGCGGATCGACTCGCTTTACAGTTTGAACTGCCATTAAAACTCCAGTCCCGCTTCCCGCGCCGCATCCGCGAGCGCCTTCACGCGGCCATGATAAATATAGCCGCCACGGTCGAACACCACTTTACTGATGCCGCTCTCTTTAGCGCGCTCGGCGACGCGCCTGCCGATTTCCTTCGCCGCGCTCAGATTGCCGCCCGTCGATTTCGTGCCGCTGTCGGCCTTTTCGTTCGAGCTGGCAGCCACCAGCGTCACGCCTTTTACGTCGTCGATCACCTGCGCGTAGATGTGCGCGGTGCTGCGGAAAACGGTGAGGCGCGGACGCTCCGGGGTGCCGCGAAGCTTTTTGCGAATGCGGATATGAATGCGCTCGCGGATCTCGTTTTTCGAAATCTTGCGAATCATTGGTTTGTTTCCTTCGCTGCGCTCATTTACTTCTTACCTCCGGTCGCGCCCGATTTGCCGACCTTCTTCTTCAGCACTTCGCCCATGTAACGGACACCCTTATTCTTATAAGGATCCGGTTTGCGCAGCGCCCGGATGTTCGCCGCAACCTGGCCGAGCATCTGCTTGTCGTGGCCGGTCAGGATCAGGTGAGTCTGTTTGTCGATCTTGAGATCGACGCCTTCCGGCAGAAGCACTTCGATCGGATGCGAGTAGCCCAGCGTGAACGTGGCGACTTTGCCTTTGACATCCGCGCGGTAGCCGATGCCCACGATGTCGAGCTCACGGGTAAAGCCGGTCGAAACGCCCTGAATGGCATTGGCGGCCAGCGCTCTCGTCAGCCCGTGCAGCGCGGCATGGTCATCGGACTCGCGGAGAATTTCCACGTTGCCGTTGTTCTGCTGAACGCTTATTCCCTTCGGGATCGGCACTTCAAGCGTTCCCTTCGGGCCCTGCACTTTCAATTGGTCGCCAACCTGGATCTTCACGCCTGATGGCAGCGGGATCGGCTTTTTTCCTACTCTGGACATGAGCTCCTCAAAACGATTTCAGATTTACCAAACGCGGCAAAGAATCTCGCCGCCGACGCCTTCTTTGCGCGCCGTCCGGCCGGTCATCACGCCTCGCGGCGTGGTCAGGATACTGATGCCGAGCCCGCCC
>JALYHT010000115.1 GCA_030776225.1 Acidobacteriota bacterium
GCCCGGGGGCGCCTCCGCCGCCGCATGACCAGCCGAAGGAAGATGTGGTCGACGCCGAATTTGTGGACGTGGACGATAAGAAGTAAGTTGTATTTCCTGAAAAGGAGCGGGGCAGGCGGTCTCGAAAAGGATCGCCTGCCCCTTCGATTCTATTCATGCCTTCAGCTCCGAAACACGATTACTACGACACGCTGAGCGTTCCCCGCAACGCCCCGGAAGAAGACATCCGCAAGGCTTACCGGAAACTCGCGCGTAAGTATCACCCCGATCTCAACCCCGGCGACAAATCCGCCGAAGACCGGTTCAAAAATGTGCAGGAAGCCTATGACATTCTGAGCGATTCGAAGAAACGCCAGATGTACGATCAGGTCGGCTTCTATTCCGACGCCGGCTTTCCGGGCGCGGGCGCGCCGGGCGGAGGCGGCCCTCGATCCCATCCCAACATGGATTTCAATGGGTTCGATTTTTCGGAAATGTTCAAGGGCGCCCAGGCGGAAACCGAAGCGCGGCGCCGTGCCGGAGCCAACGCCGGCGGGGGCGCCAGTTCAGGCTCGTTCAAAGATATCTTCAGCCAGTTCTTCCATGGAGGCGGCGCAAGCCAGGAAACGGACCACGAACCGGAAAAAGGCGCCGATCTCGAGTACGGTCTCAATATCGGTTTCTGGCAGGCCATTCGGGGCACCCAGTCGAAAATCGAAGTGACCCGTTACGAGCAGTGCCCCACCTGCCATGGCCAGGGCGGCAACGAATCCGGCTCCATGGCGTGCCCGCAGTGTAACGGCACCGGCAGCGTGACTCAGATGGCGGGCAACATGAAGTTCAACCTGACCTGCCCGAAATGCAACGGCAAAGGCCGTCTGAAAAACGCCTGCCCCACATGCCATGGCGACGGACGCATCTCGCGTTCCGAAATCGTCGAAGTGCGTATCCCGCCGGGCGCAAAAAGCGGCTCCCGCCTGCGCGTGCCGGGCAAAGGCAACGCCGGAACCATGGGTGCCGCCCCGGGTGACCTCTACATCACAACCAACGTGGAAGACCATCCGCTCTTCCGCCGCGAAGGCGATAACATCCAGCTCAGAGTTCCCATCACGGTAGCGGAAGCCGGTCTGGGAGCGAAGATTGAAGTCCCCACCATAGACGGCCGGACGCTGCTCAAAATTCCACCCGGTACGCAGAACGATCAGAAGTTCCGCCTGCGCGAGCGCGGCGTCTTCAATCCGCGCCGGAACACCCGCGGCGATCAGATCGTGCAGGTCGTATTGAAAGCTCCCGTCGTGCAGGATGAGCGCACGAAAGAACTGCTCCGCGAACTCGCCACGCTGCACCCGGAAGATCCGCGCAAAGCGCTTTTTGAACAGGAGGAGAATACCGATGCGTGAGAAATCCAAAGCCGCGTACATGATCTCTTCTGTAGCCGAGCAGTACGGCGTTCACCCGCAGACCCTCCGCCTGTATGAGCGCGAAGGACTGCTCAAACCGAGCCGCAGCGATGGCAATACGCGGCATTATACGGATGAGGATCTGGAGCGCCTCGAAGTCATTCTGCATCTGACCCGCGATCTGGGAGTGAATCTGGCGGGAGTCGAGATCATCCTCAACATGCGCGCAAAAATGGCCGCCATGCAGGGGCAGATCGAAGAGTTCGTGCAGAGCCTCAACTATGAGCTCGCCAACCGCCCGCGCGAGGTCAGGCGGGAAGAGAAGAATTCGCTGATCCCCGTCGTACGCTTCATGACGAAGATCGCCCCCAAAACCCGCCGCGGAATCTGATTCCGGCAGTTCAGGGCAGCCGGTCGTCGAGCCAGTGTACGCGCTCGATTTGAGCTTCGTATTCCCCTATGGCGCATTCGAGATTGATGTACCGGAAGCCGCGCCGGGCTGCCAGGCGGGAGAGCGAGCCATCGTCCGGATCGGGCCTGCTCTGCAGCACTACGTTGTAGGGCGATTCTTTCAAAACCTCAAAGTCCCCCGGATCGGTGCAGAGAAAGAAATTGCGCGGCTGGGAAGGTTGCCTGATCGAAATCCGGTCGCTCGCCGCAATTTCATCCTGCACCGAATAATCCCGATTGTTGTGCATCGCAAACAGCCGGCTGCCATGGCGAGGGATCAGGCGTTTCAGGAGTTTCCCGCGTTCGCGATCGAGGAAATCAAGCACGGCAACCGTCACCGCCGGATCGATATCGGGGTTCAGCTTATGCAGGCTGCGCTCCGCGCCTTCACGGGAAAACATCCGGTTGGGGTCGATTTTTGCCCTTTGGATCGCCACTTCACGGGTCTTACCCGTCACGATGTACGCCTCGCCGTCGTGATCCGTCATGTAAGTCGAGAGCACGTCGCGCGCGGTGTCTTCATCGCCGTGAATCACCAGATAGCGGCGCGGGCTGTGAGCGTACCTGACAATACGAAACTCGACCCCGCATAGTTCCACCGTCGGTTTCCGGTGGAACAACCCGGGAAGCCAACCCATCACAAATGCGCGCCGCCCGAGCGCGCTGCTCCCGGAACCTTGTGGCATAAGTCCGCATCTAATATAGCGGATAGAGATTATGAGAACGCAATGCTTTCGGATGATCCAGAAGCCAGTGGCAATAGCGGGATTCATCGCAGCCTCGGCGGTTGCCCTCAGCGCGCAGAATTACAAAACAGCGCTTCCCGGGACGGTGAATTATGTGGAGGGGCAGGTATCCGTCAACGGGCAGCCTCTTGATTCCAGACAGGATGGCGCCATTCAGCTGAAACCGAATGAGAGTCTCACGACGGCCAACGGCAAAGCGGAAATTCTGCTTTCGCCCGGCGTCTTCCTTCGCGCGGGCGTTAACAGCGAGATCCGGATGGTCTCTTCCGGATTAGCGGACCCGACAGTCGAGGTGGTGCATGGTTCGGCCCTGCTCGAGGTCGATCGGAAGCTTAAAGACGCGCGGTTCGACGTGCTGGAGCATGGCGCGACCGCCACGATCTTAAAAGAAGGTCTGTACCGCTTCGACAGCAATCGGGGCGCCGTCGCCACCATCGACGGCAAAATGAGCGTCGTCGAGAACGGCAACATCCAGAACGTCGGGAAAGGCCATGAGGTCGTACTGAACGGCGGCCCTTTGAAGGCGGTCGGCTTTGATCGCAAAGCTGAAGACGACTTGTACCGCTGGAGCAGCGTGCGTTCGGGGTATCTGGCCCAGGCAAACCAATCGACCGCTGCGAGAATCTACGGCGGCTACGGTCCCTATTGGGGTAACGGATGGTATTGGAACCCGTACTTCGCGGCCTGGTCATGGCTGCCCGGTGACGGCTACTTCTACAGCCCGTTCGGATATTCGTTCTACTCGCCAGCCTATGTGGTTTACGCGCCCTACCGGTTTGGGTATGGATATAGAAGCGGGTTCGCTCCGCGAGCCAGCGGCTTCCGCGGTGGCGGGCGTCGGTAATCGATATTACTTCGGTGTGTGAGCGGCGCGGCAGCGTCAAGTCGGGTATGACTTTCGCTGCCGCGCTTTTTTACATGCCCTGAGCGGGAGTGCGCCGCTTACGTGGCGCGGCTGCCTTCCGCGGACGCTTTGGCGGCGCGACTACATTGCCATCCGCCTCGGCTCCGCCAGCTGCTTTGCGGCCACCCTTCTTGATTCTGGGCGACCCCGCGGTCGGCTGACCCGGTACCACAGGCTGAGGCTCTTCGATCTCTTCCTCCGTCTCCTCGGGAACAGGCGGCGGAGTCGGTTCCGGTATGGCAGGCGGGTGAAACTCTGCCCCCAGATAAACCATGAGGCTCTGCGTCTCCTCATCGGGTTCGATCCGGACCACCGTCTTATCCTGCGCGTAATTGAGGAACTCGCTGAACTCCTGGAAGCCGTACTGCTTCCAGTCGAAGTTCGGCGATTCTTCCCGGACCCACCCTGACAGGTCGTTCGCGAGAACGCCCTCTTCCATCTCCAGACGATGGTTCTCCAGCACATCCCGCAGCGCCGGCAGCGCCTCTTCGGGTCGGACTGTCTTCTCAGGAGCGCCGCTCCGGCGCCGCTGGATCATGTAGCGGCCTTCGCCGCCCGTAACCTGGATCAGATCGGCTTTGCGCAGGCGGTCAATAAAATCTGTAAACGATCCCGCTCCATAGGCGCGCTCGCTGAAGCTGGAATCCAGTTGCAGCATGGTCGATTTCAGCAGACCCAGTTGCGGACGCACTTCGCGGCGCTCCAGAACCTGCAGTGCCCGTTCCACCAGTGGCATCGACTGGTGCAGATCGAGCGACGGCGGCCGTCGTTGTCCGCCTCCGCCACCTCCCTGATGGCGTTGTTCGCGCGGACCATGCATCGGTCCGGTCCCGCGCTCCTGCTGAGCCGGCGCGCCGCCGCCCTGAGACTGCTGGGCCGGATGCGGCTGGTGGTGCTCGCGTTGCGGCCGTGATGAACCCCGGTTGTCGTCGAGCATCGATTCATAGCTGATGAACTCGTGACAGTTCTTTTGCAGGATCGTGCTGGTAAAAGCCTTGCCCCCCACCACAAACACTGTCTTGTCGTACTGCTTCAGCTTGTTGACCAGCGCCATGAAATCGCTGTCGCCGCTGATGATGGCATAGGCGTTGATGTGATCGTGGGTGAAGGCCAGCTCGAGCGCGTCCAGGGCCAGATTGATATCGCCGCCGTTCTTGTCTCCGCGCGGCGAGGGGTCGCGCTGCACCATCTGCACCGCGTATTCCGAAAGCTGCCGCGTGGAGTTTTCAAGCTTCCCCCAGTTCGCGTAAGCGATCTTGGTGATGATTTCTCCCCGCTCTTTCAGCGCTTCCAGAACGATGGAAACATCGAACTCGCGCTGCAGCGTCGATTTGACGCCGATTTCTATATTGTCGAAGTCGATAAAAACCGCGATCTTGAGGTGCTTGTCCATTCCCGCCTCTTGTCTTCCGTTCACCTTCGCTTATTGCGCAATTTTGCTGCGCTCCTTCCTGTACAACCAAAACTACTGAGCGGCCTGCCGGACAACCGACACGATGCTTTCAAGCGATGCCCCAGGCTGAAACACGGCAGCCACGCCTTGCCTCTCCAGATCGCGGGCGTCTTCATCCGGAATAATGCCGCCGACGATTACCTTCACGCCGGCCATATCTTTTTCGCGCAGCAACTCCAGCACGCGGGGAACAATGGCGTTATGCGCGCCGGAAAGGATGGAAAGGCCGATAACCCGCACATCTTCCTGCAGCGCGGCGCTGACAATCATTTCCGGAGTCTGTCGCAAACCAGTATAAATGACTTCCATGCCCGCATCGCGGAGCGCGCGGGCGATGATCTTCGCTCCGCGGTCGTGGCCATCGAGCCCAGGCTTCGCCACAAGTACCCGAATCGGGGGATTCATGTCGGAAATGAGAACGTTCTTCGCGGCGCGCGCAACATTCCCATTATGGCCTGTTTGCGATGCCGGCCGGGACTTCCCGGGGCGGAGCAGGGCGCGCGACACAAAAAATGGAGATCTGCCGGGAACCATTAAGCGCGGGAACCGCAGGGCGTTTATCCTGAAGCGATACGCCCATGCGCGCCGCTTTAACTCTGTTTCTGCCCTTCATTCTCACCTTGCCTGCCTTCGCGGCCGATCAGTGGGTGCGCCTTACAACTCCGCATTTCGAGCTTTATACCGAAGCCGGCGAGAAGAAAGGGCGGGAAGCCATCCTCTATTTTGAGGAAGTACGCAGCTTTTTCTCCGAAACATCGCCGTCCAGCAGGAAAGCGCCTGCATTGCCGGTTCGAATCATCGCGTTCAGAACCGAGAAACAATTTCGCCCCTACAGCCCCAGTGAAGTTGCGGCCGCATTTTACACTGGCAGCCAAAAGCGCGACTACATTGTCATGCAGGACCTGCTGCCCGAGCACTTCCCGGTTGCAATCCATGAATACGTACACCTGATCGTGCGCCACAGCGGCGTTAAGCTGCCGGTGTGGCTGGAGGAAGGTTGGGCCGATGTCTATTCCACGCTCAAGCCCATAGGGAAGAAAACCATGGTTGGCGATCTGATTCCAGGGCGTGTCCAAACTCTTCAGAATGAGAAATGGCTCGACTTCAACACACTCACCTCCGTTACTCAGGATTCCCCAACCTACAACGAAAAGAATCGCGTCGGCATCTTCTATTCCGAGAGCTGGGCTCTCGCCCACATGCTCTCTCTTTCGCGCGAGTACGGTCCTGCATTCAACAAATTCATCGCTGCGCTGAATGATGGAAAAAGCGCCGCGGATGCCTGCCGGATTGCATATGGCAAGTCATCGGCGCAGGTTTACAACGACCTGCAGATGTACCTGTATCGCAACCAGATCTTCGGAGCGCTGTTTCTGATGAAACTGACGAAATCGGAGGAAGAGGCGGATGCCGCGCCGGTAACACCGCTTCAATCGGAGATTATTCTGGCAGATCTGCTTGCCGCAACTAATAAGGCCGAACGGGCGAGAGCCGCATACGAGCGTCTGGAGAAGGAGAATCCGGCGAGTGCGGAGATTTCCGAATCGCTGGGATACCTCGCCTGGCAGAAGAATGACCGCAATGCCGCGCTCCGATATTTCGAGCAAGCCTTTGCGTTGGGCGACATCGATCCCCAGATGTGTTTCAACCTGGGAATATTCGAGCGCGAGGCGAACGCTCCGTTCGAGAAAATCGCGGCTCCGCTGAGTAAGGCCCTCGAGGTGAAGCCTGATTATCTGGAGGCGCGCATCGAACTGGCGCGCGTGAACCTCAATGAGAAGAAGTACTCGGCCGTTCTGCTTCTCCTGAATGGGCTCAAAAACGTGCCGCCCGATAAAGCCGCGGCGGTGTTCAATGTGATGGCGTACGGGTATCTCGGACTCGGACAATTCCAGGATGCCCGAACTCCTGCGGAGTCCGCGCGCAAATGGGGGAAAACCGACTTCGATAAGCAGCAAACCGACCAGATTCTTAGCTATCTCGATTCAAGAGAAGAGGCTGAAAATCGTACTAAGGCTTATCTGGCCGATGCCGCAAACCCCGCCGGGACGCTCAGTCCCAGTCCGGTCCGTGAAGTGTCTCCGCTTCCCGCCGAAGCCGCCGTTCCACCGCCCGAATTCGGCGAGGAGAATCCATTCGTGCAGTCCGGCGAGAAGCTCGACCGAATTCAAGGCATAGCGAAAAACATCGACTGTTCCGGGAAGTTTCCTCGCTTCCAGATCGAGGCGGGAGGCAAGGTCTTGTCATTCGACATGACTCAGCCGGACAGGGTCTGGCTGAAACACAAGGGCATGGCAACGTATGACTTTTACTGCGGTCCGCAGAAGCCATTCCCCGTCGCAGTTGGATTTGTGGCCGGTAAATCCGGACAACCGAGCCTTGGAATCCTGCGTCAGCTGGACTTTTGAGGGTGCCGCACCAGGCCGGAGCCGGGAGGCTTGACCGGGCGGAATTACACAGTCTCAGCCGATCAGCGTGGTTACCAGCAGCGCAATTGCGGCGGCAAAAACGGCAAGCGTGGTCAGCCAGCCCAGCACGTTGAGCGCGAGTCCATTGACGCGATCCCCCCTGATGGCGCGGTCGTTGGTCAGCAGCATCATCAGAAGCATGAGCGGTGGCGTGAAGAATCCCTGTACAATTCCGGCCCAGACCAGCGCCTTCATCGGATTCACGCCGAGAAAATTAAGCCCCGTTGCCACCACCGTAATCGCGGCCATCGCCAGATAAAACTTCTTCGCCTGGGAGGGGCGCTTGTTCAGACCGTTCTCCCATCCCGCTGTCTGCGCCAGATGGTAAGCGGCTCCGGTGGTCATGATAGGCACCGCCAGAAAGCCCACCGCCACTACGCCCAAAGCAAACAGCAGGCCCGCGGATTCCCCGCGATGGGAGTCAATGCCTGCGCCGCGTCTGTCGCGGTCTCAATGTGGGTCTTGCCTGCATGAAAAGCGCGCCCGTCGAGAGCATGATGAAATACATCACGACGTTCGCGAAAAACATTCCCCAGAGAATGTCCCGCCTGGAATTCCGAAGCTCCTCATCTGTGGCTCCGACCCGCTGGGCCAGCCGGGTGCGCCCCTGTTCTTTCTCTTCCTCGATCTCGACATTCGATTGCCAGGTGAACAGATAGGCCGAAAGCGACGTCCCGATGATCGCCACCAGAAATGAGAGAGATTCTTTATTGAATGCGATATGGGGAATGAGCGTGCCGCGGAGTATTTCACCCAACTTCGGCTTACTTAGTACCGCGGCAACAATATAAGCGAAGAGAGACAAAGCCAGCCACCGAAAAATCCGGCGGATCAGATCGTAGGAACCCAGGATCTGCACGGCCGGGATTGCGGCGGTGCAGATCACCGCGATCCCCGGAATGGGAATCGGTACCAAAATGTTGACGGCCGCCGCCGTGCCGCCGATGTCTGCCGCGGCTTCGCAGGTGTTGCCAATCAGAACGCCGCCGAGGACGGCGTAGCCAAGCCATCCCGGATAGCGATGTCGAATGACATCGAACAAGCCTCTGCCGGAAACCTGTCCCAGTTTGGAGGAGAGGTAAACGACAGCGAACATCATGGGGAACATCACGGGAGCGGTCCAAAGGATCGCCGGACCGAATCGTGCCCCTGCGCTCGAGTACGTTCCTATGGCTGAGGGATCGTCGTCGGACGCGTCAGTGATCAGTCCAGGCCCTGCCGCTCTGAGAGCGCCGCGGGATTGGGGTTTTGGCGGCGCTTTGTTTCGCTTGTGGACCCGTGGGGCATGCCTTTTGTGGAAGCGCTCTTCCGAGGGAGCACTTAGGACAAGGCATGCCATCTTCCTATGTGCCTTTCCTCCTGAATCCTTCGGATCATCCTTCAAAGTTCCGGGCATAATCGGAACATTCCGGGCCCCGCCCCGCGTTATCATTGCCGAGGATGCAGAGACACGTATGACAAAGCAGGAAATACTTCTCGCGCAGAAAGAATTTCTTTTCCCCGCGGTCTTCAATTTCTTCAAAGAACCACTGGTCGTTTCTCACGCCAAAGATCAATACGTTTTCGATGCCGATGGCCACCAGTACCTCGACTTTTTTGGCGGCATTGTCACCGTGAGCGTTGGACACTGCAACGAGGCTGTCAACCGGAAGGTCCACGCGCAGATCGACAAGCTGGAACACGTCTCGACCGTCTTCCCGACCGAGCCGCAGGTCGTGCTCGCGCAGAAACTGGCGCGGATTTCGCCCTCCGCGGCGCTCCGCAAATCGTTCTTTACCAACAGCGGCACCGAAGCGAACGAGACCGCCATTCTCGCCGCCCGCTGCTACAGCGGCTCCACCGACGTCATCGCGCTGCGCCATTCTTATCACGGCCGGTCGGCCGCCACGATGGGGCTGACGGGGCAGGCGCCGTGGAAACTCGGCCCTCCGCAGGCAGGCATCGTCCACGCCGTCAATGCCTACTGTTATCGCTGCCCTTTCGGCCTCGAATACCCGTCCTGTGAAATCAAATGCGCGCAGGATGTCGAGCAGGTCATACGGACTTCCACCTCGGGCCGCATCGCCGCTCTCATTGCCGAACCCATTCAGGGCGTTGGCGGCTTCATCACCCCGCCCAAAGAATATTTCCGGATCGTCACGGACATCGTGCGGCAGTATGGCGGCATCTTCATTGCCGATGAGGTTCAAACCGCCTGGGGGCGCACCGGTTCAAAGTGGTTCGGCATAGAGCATTGGGATGTCCAGCCTGACATCGTCACCAGCGCCAAAGGCCTCGCCAATGGGCTGCCCATCGGGGTTACCATGGCGCGTCCCGAAATTGCAGATGCCATGAAGGGCGTTACGATTTCCACTTTCGGCGGCAACCCTGTGGTGACCACAGCCGCGAAAGCCGTGATCGATTACATTGAGGAACAGGACCTCCTGCGCAATACGGAAGAGGTTGGCGGCTATCTGCGCGCCCGCCTGACAGAGCTGAAAGACAAGCACCCGCTCATCGGGGACGTACGCGGCAT
>JALYHT010000116.1 GCA_030776225.1 Acidobacteriota bacterium
AGTTGCGGGGCAGCGGGCGCGGCGCCTGAGTTCACGGCATCGGAGCCCACGGTCAACATTTCTTCGATAGGCCGAATGCCGGCGATGGGATCTTTGGCAAACGGGAAAGCCATGGCGACGGCGCCGATGAGTTTGCCGCCGATATAAACGGGGCTGCCGCTCATGCCCTGCAGGACGCCGGTATGTTCGAGGGGTCCGCCGGAGAGACGGCCCAGGATCAGGGATTGGCGGGGGCCTGTATTTTCGAGAACACCGAGGATTTCGACATCGAAGTCATCGATTTTATCGCCGTTGAAAACCGTTTTGCCCGTACCGCGCATGCCTGCCCGGACATCCCTGAGGGGCATGATCGAGAGGGCGGCGTAAGAGGTGGAAACGGTCAACAGCGCGAACGCAATCGCGAGGCGCTTCACATTCACAGTGTACGCGGAGTGGGGGTCCGGGCTGCGCGCGAACGTCGTCATGGAAGTGGGGTTCCGGGTGTTTGGGGCGCCTTTCAGAGTTGAGCGGGGGGACGCGGAATGGGCGGGAGCGCCGGTAAAGCGGATGCGACAGGGGGCAAAGCGCTGGACATCCGGTACGCGGGAGCGGGTTTGCCAAACGAAGCCGATTCTTCGTTAACTTTAACTTTTTCAGTTGCCTGGACGGCAGCGGCTTGCTCGGCTTTGCGGACAGACTGGAGGCGCTCGAATTCCTTCTGGTATTGGAGGAGCTGCTTTGAGAGGCGGGCTTCGTAGCGGCCAAGGACATCGAAGGCGGGAGCGTCCTCTTTCCAGGCGAGAGTCTGGGCGTACATGGATTCGACACGCTCGTCGTCGGGGGCGTCTCTTTCGAGCTGACACATGTCGAAATTCAGCATGTTGTTTTCAATGGCTGTGATGCGGTTGAGGCGGAAGTTGAGGTCGATGATTTTCTGGGCAATCTGGCGCTCGGGCTCGGTTTGCGGTTTCAGGTCGGCCAGCATGGCGGCGGAGCGCTCTTTGTAAGAGGCGTATTCCTGCGGCTTCAGGATCAGGTTGTTGCCGGAGAGGTTGTGTTTGAAGGCGTTCATGCTGGAGCGCTGCTTGCCTTCTTCGGTGCGGGGTCCGGTGGAATGGAGCGCGTTGGCGCGGGCGATGATGTCGCGGTATTGCTTGTTCATGGCTCAGAGATAGCAGCCGTTTTGGGCTGTGAGGTGGGGGCTGAGGCTAAGTTGTTGGATCGGCGGGACCGAATTCGGGGGGGAATGGGCGAACGGGGAATTCAGAAATGGCGGCGCTGGAGTATCTGGATGGTCGGGCTGGCGGGAACGCCGGTAGTCATGGCTCGCATCGGCCCACCGTGAATTTCTTTCGAATTGCCGACAGGATGTGCTCGGGTCAGAGAGCAGACAGGCGAAGATCAGCGATGAAGCTCTCGAAGCTCATCAAATGCGGGCGAACCTCCTTCGGGTATGCGTCATGGAGCGCCGTTGGGACAACGAGTTGCACCCCTGCTCCAACCATTTCGTTAAATTGGCCTTCTGACAAGCCCTCCTGGAGGGTCAGCAGATGCTTGATGGCAATCCGATCCGCCTCATGGGTGATCTGACGCCAACGATCTTTACAGGTTGTCTTCGCGGCTAACATGCGCAACTTCCCGGAGGGAACGCCGGATTATCATAAGCCGCCTGAGATGGAAACAAAAAGTCTGGACGTTTACCGTCTCCAGTGATCGGCTTGTGCTGAAAATCCTGTAGAGTGCGAAGCCCCTCTTCGATGAAGATTTCCTTCACGTGGAGTTCCAGTGAGTTTCCAGATCGTGACTTCCGGCTTTGAAGAATGGTTTGGGCGAGGCCAAGAAAGCCATTGATGTTCGTGAAACCGCCCAGTATCCGAGGCAGGAATACCGTTTCTTCAACGCTTTTAAAAATCTCGAATTCACATTGACGGCGGCGCATCAATCGCGCATCGGGATTCATGCCGGTAGAAGTTCGGAACTCGATAGCCTTCCGGATGATTTCTTCGCCGGTTGGAAATTTTTGGAGCCACGCTGGCGGGATTTCCGCCGGCCTGAGATAGCAGTCAGCGCGTGCGGCCCGAGCCAGAAGATCCATCGTTCGCCCTTCGACGGGCGTCCATATGGTTTTTTCTCCTGGTTCGATTGGGCCGATGCGTTCTTCGATTAAGTCTTCCTGTGTCTCGTGATCACAGACCCAAACGTGGCAATCAATCGCGTGACCGTTCGCATCAAGGGTGAACGCGAACAGCGTTAGCGCGCCAGTGCTTTCTGGGTTGAGGATCGCAGATTGGCACCCTCCGAAATTCGTTATGTGAATTTCGTCGCGCGTGCCTTCGCCACGAGGTCTGGTGTTGTAATAAATCGCGCGGACCTTGCGGTGATCCGCGTGGGAGTCGATGTAGAGGTCAAACCAAACGTCTGGATTCTTCGACGCCGTCGTGTTCAATGACGGAAATATGCCAAACATGAACGTTTTTGGCACATACGGACCGGCTTGGTGCGAGTTCGTCGCCAGGGTATCATTTGCCGCAAGCCGTTTGAGATACCAGACAAAACCGGGCCGATCATATTCGTCCATCCAATCAGCAAGATCGGCGACCGGCATACTCAAATGACCGCTCTCAGGCGACCGCCGTCACGATTGGCTTGACGCGATTATTCACCGCATCCAGGATGAAAGTCTCCATATGCCTCGCCACCGCTTCTACGACCGGAACGACAACGGCGTTGCCAAACTGGCGATAGGCTTGCGTATCCGAGACGGGAATTCGCATCAGCCGTCGATCGGGCGCGTCAAAGCCCATCAAGCGGGCGCATTCTCTTGGTGTAAGACGCCGAGGTGATTGACCTTTCTGCCGAATCAGAATTTCCGATCCGTCCTTGTAGTAGCGCGCTGAGAGAGTCCGGGCAATATCGTCAGGCCCAAATAGGCCGAAACCAAATCCGTTGCCTTTAAGGCGGTGTTTCTCAGCGTAATCTCTGAGGTATTTCCACAGGTGCGCCGACAGTGTGTATTTTTCGTCCGCGCTTCCATCCGATTTAGTAAATCCCTTTTCCGCTTCAAGCCCGGTTTCATGAAGAATCGTCTTCAACTTCGGCCCAGCCAACGGATCAGGCAGCTTTATGTCGTCAAAGCGAAATGCATTCGGCTCCCGAAAGCCGATGATGAAGATTCTTTCGCGATGCTGAGGCACCCAGGATTTCGCGTCGATCACTTTCCATTGAGTTTGGTAACCGAGTTCATTTGCAAGAACATCATGAATCACCCGAAAGGTCCGTCCCTTATCATGATTCACCAGGTTTTTTACGTTCTCAAGCACGAACCCCCTGGGCTGATGATGCCGAATGACGCGAGCCACGTCATAAAACAGGGTTCCCTGGGCTTCACACGCAAACCCGTGTGGACGGTTTAGCGCATTTTTCTTCGACACCCCGGCAATCGAAAATGGCTGACAAGGAAAGCCCGCCAGCAGTACGTCATGCGCTGGTATATCGGCGGCATCCAGCGCTCGGATGTCGCCTGCAATTTCATGATCGTCGTCCGGAAAGTTAGCCCGGTATGTCTGTTGCGAATACCGATCCCATTCACATGTGAACACACATTGCCCACCGATGGGCTCGAAGCCCCTTCGCAACCCTCCGATTCCCGCAAAGAGATCGACGAAAGTAAACCGAGAGCTCGGGCGAGCTGCAAGATTGCTTTTCAAGCGACGCAACAAATCCAAGACAGCCTTGCGAGGGCTAGTATCTCCCGCTTCCCAGCGGTAAACGGTCCGCTCGCCGTATCCCGTTGCGCGAGCAGCATCCAACACGGAAAGTCCCGCCTGCTGGCGAAGTGTGGAAAACTCGGACGGCACCGTGGGCTGGGTCATTTTCTGCCATTTTGGCAGATTTTCACGAATAAAACAAGCCAGAGCCGCAATGTTTTTTGCAGCAAATTTAACATCGGCAAATTACTTAAGAGACAAGTCCTGCTGGAGGTCAGGATTGCGGGAGCGAGCCTTTGATTTTGCTTTCTTTGAGGCCTCGTCCGCAAGACATCAAACGCGGCCTTTCTTTATGAGGGCCCACGCAAACGCGGATAGCTTTCGTATATCATCCGCATACGCGATGAGGTAGTCGCCACCGTCCAAACCAATCTCAGCCTCCGCCGCGGCGCTGAGGAGTAGGTCTACGGCGTTGCTGGGAGCGTAGAACGCGACCAGCGGGTATCGCTCCTGATGATCGCCCCCGAAAGCGCCGGCATTGCAACTGCTGAATGGCACGCATCCCGCTGCGGACAACGCGATCACGGTTGCGGCAACGCCGAGGTCAAGCCCATCAAGGTACATCTCCGCTTCCAGCAACTCGGTTTCGCGCGATTCCTCGTCAAGGCTCTCATATTCGGACTCGATTCCGGACATCAAATCTCGTTCGAGTTCGAATACGGTTTGCGCGTCAGCCCATGACCGCCCGGTCAGGTCATCATAGGCGCGGTTGCAACCAAATCCACTGTCTGGACCGGTTTCATCCTTCGTCGGCCATCCCAGCTTGCCTGCATCAACCCCACGTTGGATGTCGATGTCGAATTTCGGATGCTTAAACATGGACAAAAAGGTGGCATGCCATATGGCCAGCGGACTTATCGAACCCGACTGCGTTGAGCTGATCGATTTCTCTCATAGATCTGAGGTCACGGGACGAAAAAATCGAGTGCCATGAAGAGGGGCTTTGTGATCCGTGCGACCATTCCGGAAGCCCATCATTATATCTGGCAATTCGATGTTGACCTCAGACTCGATAGTATCTTGACGACAGAACCTTCTGGGGAAATCATACGAGCCGCCGCGAGGGCCTTGAACCGGTTTCAGCCGGTATAAGTTTAGACACTGCCCGAACTAACCACTACCAGGCGGGCGGTTTCTCGAATGGTCGTCTCAACCTCGCTTATGAGGTCTGCAAAAACGAAGCCATCCCGCTCGACGATGCATCCGAGTTGTACTTCGATAGGCCGGTCAAAGACCGGTGCGGCGTGGACAAAGGTGTGGAACTCGCCGTTCTCTCCGCACGGGTCTATCCCTTCGGGCAGGTTTTCAAGGAATTGCGGGTCGAAATCGCGCCCCGCATACGACCGATCGAGCTTTGACGGGTCCACGCAAGTCAGCTTCGCCTTTATTCCCGCGGCGATCATGTCCACGGCCAGTTGTCGCGTAGGAATGCTCCATATGGGAAACAGCGCCTCAAGGCCGGTCCCCGCGAGTTGTCGTTCGCGGTAGTCACGAATGTCCTGAAGAAATAAATCCCCGAAGGCAAATGCGTCGATTCCCTCGTCTAACGCACGTTTCAAAACATCCCGCATGATTTCTTCATACTCTGCGTTTGAACACGGCCATGGCAGGTCTATTTCCCACAGCGGAATGCCGGCGCGCTCCGCTTGTGCACGAACCAGGCTGCGTCGCACCGCATGCATTGCCACACGATCCGCTGCCCTGTTGAACGTGGTTACAAGCCCTGCAACCTGCACGTCCTTTTGCTGAGAGAGGACATGAAGCGCCCACGCGCTGTCTTTGCCGCTGCTCCAGGACAAAAGAACCTTCTTCATTCAGCACCTTCAGCCCGGCGCCAGTGCGCCACCTGTATGGGAATTCCGAAGATCTCCTTGTTCTCTCCCATGGTCACCAAGTGTATCGCCCGCGGGAGAACGAGGGCTCCTGTGAGTTTTGTCTAACGCAGGATGTGGAGGTATTGAGCCTGGCGCGGATGCCCGGGGCGGCTGGATGCGAGGCTGCGCCGCCTGGATGTGAGGCAGGTTTGTATTTCGGCGGTCACGCGGGGCGAACTGCGCGGGCGCAACACGGCCGGGGAAAGAGGTTGACCGGTTTCTGGCCGGGGTTCACGCTCTTGCATGGGAAGACACGGCCGCCGATGAGTTTGCCGGAGTGCGAGCCGATCTGGAACGCGCGGGAACGCCGATCGGAAAGGCTGGAGGAGATTGATCATGGCTCATCACATCGGCGAGGGTGAGGATTTACATCGTGTTCACTCGGCATTTACTTCGGCATGCGGATTTTGCGATTATCCCGCCAGTATAGAGGCGGGTTCTCGCCGCATTGGAGGATTGGCTGGCACGGTTCTGAGAAGCCTCGCGCAGGGGCGGGGATTTCCGTTCTCACGAACGATCTCGATTTCCCGCAGATCCTCGCCTATACGAGAGAGTCCGGGCCCAGTGTTGTTATTCTCCGGGGTGAGCCCCTTACACCGGAGGTGCGGGGTTCGGCGCTATTGCAGGCACTGCGGGAATGTGAGTCGGAATTTGCGCGGCTGGGAGCGCCTTATCAGCACGCTATAACTGAAGATAATGGATCGATTGCTTGCGGGGTATAAGCGTTTTCGGGCGAATGGGTGGCCGGAGCAACGGCGGATTTTTGAATCGCTGGCGGACAATGGGCAGGCGCCGCAGACGATGGTGGTGGCTTGCGTGGACAGCCGGGTGGATCCGGCGCGCATTTTCGATGCGGGGCCGGGGGAAATGCTGACGGTCCGGAATGTCGCGAGCCTGGTGCCGCCTTATGCGCCGGATTCCGCTTATCACGGGACGAGCGCGGCGCTCGAGTTCGGGGTGCGGGTGCTGGAGATTCCTCACATTGTCGTGATGGGGCACGGGCTTTGCGGTGGCGTGAAAACGCTGCTCGAAAAGACGCCGGTGGAAGGGCTCGAATTTATCGCGCCGTGGATGTCGATCGCAAAAGACGCGTGCGCGCGCGTGGCGGGCGCGGGAACGATGGAAGAGCGGCGGCGCAACTGCGAGTACGAAGCGGTGAAAGTGTCGCTCGAAAATCTGATGAGTTTTCCATGGGTGGCGGAGCGGGTGGCGGACGGGAAACTGAAGCTGCACGGAACGTGGTTCGATATACGGATCGGCGAACTGATGGTGCTGCAGGCGGATGGAAATTTCGCTCCGCAGGCGCGGGAGATCCGGTAGCTGCTCCGGCGTGTTCGAAGGCGCTACCCGACTGCCAGATTCAGGACGGCGGATACACCCGCGCGTTTAGCACGCCGGACGAAAGACCGATCAAACGAGACGAAGGATGCGCCGGGAGGACGGCTGGTCAGGTGGAGAGCGTCGGCAAACTCTATGCCATGCGTTGTCAGCGCCAGAGCATCGGCCACTGCCGCCTGGTCCTCTACGTGGACATTGCTGAGGCCCAGCAACTTCAGGAGCGCGCTTTGAACGGCGACTTCGTCAAATCCGTACAAACTGCGGAGGACCCAGGCTGTTTCGAGGAGTACCGTTTTCCCCAGCCAAATTGGGTCACCTGAAAAAAGCGCCCGGGCAGCCGCGACCTGTTTACGGTCATCGGCCGTTAACAGCCGGATCAGGACGTTAGTATCGACCGCTGTCATGGCGCCGAGTGACTTCCCGCAGAACTACTTTCCGACGAACCGCGGCATTCATTTGCGCGGGCATTTTCGCCTTTTGTCGAGATGAAAGACACCCGGCTACCTGATCGATTTCGGTTGCAGGAAAGCTCTTTGCAGCCCGCAGCAAAATTCCGTCTTTGGTTTCTTCGACCGTGAATTCCGTTCCAGGTCTCCATGCTTTCGCATCGCGAATGATCCTGGGGAGTATGATTTGGCCCTTCGTGGACAACCGGGTAATTTCCATGGTAAGACGCTGGTAAGATTATGGCATATCGGCGGGCTTCGCACAGAGGGGCGACACAGAGGCACGACAAGCATCGGTACAGTAGATGATTGGTTCCCTCGTTACTCAGCCTTCCGATTCTCGCGACGCTGGTGGCCGCATTCTCCGCCGGCGCCGGGGTGGCGTTGCTGGGGCGCCGCCAATATGTCCGCGCGCTGATTCCGCTCAGCGGAGGGTTGCTGATCGGGGTGGCTGCGTTCGGGTTGATACCGGAACTGGCGAGCGATATTGGCTGGATGCGCGGGCTGGCGCTGGTGGGGGTCGGGTATCTGCTGCTGAAGGCGCTCGACCGGTTCGCTTTTTCAGTGTGCCCGAGCTGCGCGCACGATCACGGCCATGAAGGGTGCCATGAACAACTGCACGGCTTCGCGGGGCCGCTGCTGATCGCGACGGCGATTCACGCTTTCGTGGACGGCTGGGGCCTGGTGGCGGTGCAGCTGGGGACGCACGCGCCGGGCACGAATACGGCGTTCGCGACGGCGTTGCTGCTGCATAAAATACCCGAGGGACTGGCGTTGGGAACGATCCTGCGGGCCGCGGTGGGCCGGGCGTCAAAAGCGTTTCTGCTTTGCGCGCTGGTCGAGATGGCGACGATTGCGGGCGGAGCCGTCGGGCTCTGGCTGACGCCCGCGGGGTGGGTGAGCTATCCGCTGGCGATTGCGGGAGGCACGTTCCTGTTTCTGGGCGTACACGCGGTGGAGAGCGACTGGAAGCGGCGGGGGGCGCGGCCTGCGTTCCTACCGGCCCTGGCGGGCGCGGCGGGCGCGGCGCTGCTGCAGCAGGGCCTGCGCATGGCCGTCCGTTAGCCAACATGTCCCCGGGCGAAGACTCTCCGTATCTCTCGGACGCTTCGGGGTACCGCGGGGCAGCAGAGAAAATATTCCTGCCGGAGTCGGAAGACGAAGTCGCGGGCATACTGCGAGAAGCGTTTTCGCTGAAGAAGCCGGTGACGATTGGCGGCGCGGGCACGGGTTTGACGGGCGGACGCGTACCTCACGGAGGCTGGCTGGTCTGCCTCGAACGCATGAACGGCATCGCGGTGCATGATGGGCTGGCGGTTTGCGGGGCGGGGGCGCTGTTGGGCGAGGTGCAGGCGGCGGCGGGTCCGGGGCAATTTTACGCGCCCGATCCGACGGAGACCGGCGCATCGGTGGGAGGCTCTATCGCGACGAATGCCAGCGGCGCGCGCAGCTTTCTTTACGGGGCGACGCGGCGGCATGTGCGGTCGGTACGCGTGCTGCTGGCGGATGGGCAAAGGCTGGCGCTGCGGCGGGGCGATAAGCCGCCTTTCGAATTGCCGGTGTTGCCGGAAAGCGGCGCGAGGAAAAATACGGCGGGATATTATTTGCGTCCGGAGATGGACTACATGGACGTGTTTATCGGGTCCGAAGGGACGCTGGGGGTCGTGACGAAAGCGGAGCTGGCGTTGCTGCCGGCGCCCCGGGAACTTTTCACCGGCGTAGTATTTTTCGAATCGGACGACGAGGCGCTCGCGGCGGTTGAGGCGTGGCGGCCGACGCCTGCACTGCGCATGCTGGAGTATCTCGATGCGGGGTCGCTCGATTTGTTACGCGCGCGATTTCCTGAAATTCCGGAGGGCGCGCGAGCTTGTGTGCTGATCGAACGCGAGGGCGACGATGCGGCTTTTCCGGGAAGCTTCGCGGGTATGGAAGCGTCGTGGTTTGCGACGAGCGCGGCAGATCGGAAACGGTTTCGGCGGTTTCGCCATGCGCTGCCCGAAGCGGTAAACGATCTGGCGAGGCGGCGGGGGCTGACGAAGATGGGCTCGGATTTCGCGGTGCCTGTCGCGCGCAACCGAGAGATGCTGCGGATTTACCGCGAGCGTCTGGAAGAGGAGTTTCCGGAGCAATACGTAATTTTCGGGCACATCGGGGACGCGCATCTGCACGTCAATATCCTGCCGGCGAATGAAGAGGAGTGGAAACGCGCGAACGGGTTGCTGACGGAGTTCGCGCGCGAGGCTGTGCGGCTTGGGGGCACGGTGTCGGCGGAACACGGGCTGGGGAAACGCAAGCGGCATCTGCTCGAAATCCAATACACGCAGGAAGAGATTGGCAGGATGAAAAGCGTTAAGAGCCTGCTCGATCCGGAGTGGCTGTTGGGCAGCGGGACGTTATTCGACCATCGCTAAACGCCCGACCAGACTGCAGCTGTAAGTTCGTCCTGAATCGCTTTCCGAAGTGCGGCCAGAACTTCAGTCACGGGGATATCGCGCGAAATGCGACTCTTCCGGGTCGTCATCTCGACAGCGCCCTGCGCGAGCTTCTTGCCTACAGTGATGCGATAAGGCACGCCGATAAGATCGGCATCTTTGAACTTGACGCCGGGGCGTTCGTCGCGGTCGTCATAAAGGGCGTCGATACCGGCGGCGAGGCAAGCGTCGTAAATTGCGCGGGCGGCATCGCGCAGGGCGGCATCGGTATTGTTCACCGGCGTCACGATCACGGCGAAAGGCGCAATGGGCGCGGGCAGGAACATACCGGCTTCATCGTGATTCTGCTCAACGGAGGAACTGAGAATGCGCTCGATGCCGATGCCGTAGGAGCCCATGATGGGCGTGACTTCAGATCCGCTCGACGAAAGCACGCGCAGCCCCATGGTTTCGGAATACTTGTAGCCGAGCTTGAAGATGTGGCCGATTTCGATGGTCTTGTGCAGCTTCAACGGGCCGCCACAGGACTTGCACGCATCGCCCGCGCTCACCTGCCGGATATCCACCCAGGTGGGCGTGAAGTCGCGGCCGGGGGTGACGTGGCGCAGGTGGTAATCGTTTTTGTTGGCGCCGGCAATCATGTTGCGCCGGGATTGGAGGGCGAGGTCGGCGATGACGGGCATCGTCGTTATTCCGACGGGCCCGAGCGAGCCGGGGTCGGCGCCAAACCAATTGTTGATTTCGTGAGGGTGGGCCGGGCGCACTTCAATCGCTCCGCCGGCGGCCGCGGCGAACTTGGTCTCACTGAGCTGATGATCGCCGCGCAGGAGGGCGAGAAACGGCTTGCCATCGGCGACCATCACGAGGCTCTTCATCTGTGAAGTGGCGGGGAGGTTGGTGAAGTCGGCGACTTCGGCAATGGTCTTGCGGCCTGGCGTGTGGAATTCCTCAGGCGCGGATTCGCCGGCGGGATCTTCTATGGCGGGAGCGGCTGGATTCGATTCCGCCTTCTCGAGATTGGCCGCGTAGAGGCAGGCGGGGCAGTTGACGACAAGGTCCTCTCCGGCGTCGGAGGCGACCATGAACTCCATCGACTGACTGCCGCCCATGGAGCCGGAGTGGGCTTCGACGGGAATCACGTCGAGTCCGCAGCGCGCAAAGATGCGGCGGTAAGCGTCGTAGTGTTTCTTATAAGAAACGTCAAGGCCGGCGGGGTCCATGTCGAAGGAATAGGAGTCCTTCATGATGAACTGGCGGACACGCAGCAGGCCGGACTTGGGGCGAGGCTCGTCGCGGAATTTGGTCTGGATCTGATACCAGATCTGCGGGAGTTGTTTATAGCTGCGCAGCTCGCCGCGGGCCGTTGCCGTCATGATCTCTTCGTGGGTCATGCCGAGGCACAGGTCGCGGCCGAAGCGGTCTTTGAGGCGGAACATATTGTCGCCCATGACGTCCCAGCGGCCGGATTCTTTCCAGATTTCAGCGGGATTCAGGGCGGGCAGCAGGAATTCCTGCGCGCCGATGGCGTCCATCTCGGAGCGGACGATCTGCTGGATTTTAAGCAACGATCGCTGGGCGAGAAAAAGATAGCTGTAGATGCCCGCGGCAAGCTGGCGGATGTAGCCCGCGCGCAGAAGAAGCTGGTGACTGGGGACCTCCGCTTCGACGGGGTTCTCGCGCAATGTGGGGATGAAGAGCTTGCTCCAGAGCATAAGTAAGGGGGGAGAATTCAGTGTAACAATGCAAAGGATGAAGTCGGCGTTGAAAGGCCTGTTTGTCAGAGCGCGTTAACAAAGCGTTCGCTCACGGACCTTAAAGCAGACCGATGATTGCAGCGGACACGAGCACCTGGATTGCCTTCCTTCAGGGCGAGCAGGGCGAGGATGCGCGCCTGCTCGCCCATGCACTCGGGCCCGGGCGCTCGCGAAAAAGCGCAAAGCTCGGCTGGGCGATGCGTTGATTGCTCAGAGTTGCATCGATCGGTCCATTCCTTTGCTGACCAGAGGCCGGGATTTTCGCGCGTTCGCCCAAGTAGAAGATCTGGATCTGGTAATTGGACAAATCAATTACAGAGGCCCGGGGGGATAAGTTCCGGCCTCACTTACCGGCCTCTCTGTACACCGTGGCCGCGTTCGTGGAACTCCATTCCGGAGGCTCTGACCGGTTGGCCAGGGCGAGAACGCCTGCCGCGATGCCGCGGTCCACTGTTGCCATGTTCGGGTAGTCGATTTTTTCGGACTGGTCTTTGAACGCATGGTAGTCCGGGTACTCGAAGGCCACAGCGATGGTGTGCGACACCACGCCGTACTGGGCGAAAGAATAGTTATCGCTGCGGTTGAAGTAAGCGTCGCCATCCCGGCGGGAATAGACATTCACCCCCTGCGTTTTGGCTGCCGCGGCCATGGCGCCGGCAACGTCAGAGTATGACTCGCCGGTGATGGCGAACTCCGCGATTCGCCTGCCCCCCGGATCGTCGGTGCGGCCCAGCTGTTCCAGGTTGATATCGGCCACTGTACTTTTCAGCGGAAACAGGGGGTGGCGCGCATAGTAGTAAGAACCGAGCAGCCCTTCTTCTTCGCCGAAGAACGCTATGAAAACGATGCTGCGGGCCGGATGCGGATTCGCGGAGGCCAGGGCGCGGGCAATCTCAATCACGGAAGCAGTACCGCTCGCATTGTCGTTCGCGCCGTGAAAGATCCCGCGGGCGTTCCGTCCCAGGTGGTCGTAATGGGCGGTCACGAGGAAGAAACTGTCGCGCAACCCCGGATCGGAGCCGCGCAGAATACCCGCCACGTTTCGCAGCGTGGCTTCGTGCAACAGCGGTTTTGCGAGGTGCACGGACAGGGCGAGGTCCACGGGTTTGGCTACCCATGCGGCAGCTTCCGAACGGCGGATCCTGATCACGGGCGGAACCCCGTCCGCGTCTTCGAGAAACGTTGCCGTTTCCCGCCTGTTGAACCTGCCTCTGCCGATCAGCAGAATCAAGGCGGGTTTACGCGCTTTCAGTTCATTCAGAAATATTTCGTCGCCATAGCGGCGTTCGTCGCCCGCCACAATTCTGCCGGTCACCGCGGGGATCGCCCCGTTGGCGGGAAGCTTCATCACTGGAGCCCCGGTCAGATCGAGCGGCTCCAGCGAGCGTACCTGGACCTGGTCGGCCGCCACGCTCACGTGTTTGCCGCCGGCATCCAGTGTCAGCCGAAACCCGTTCATATCCACGGTCGCTTCCGTGAACTTCGCGTTCTGAAAGTAGTCGGGCGCGGCCGGCTCCAGCCCGGCTCGCTTAAATTGCGCGGCGATATACTGCGCGGCCAGATCGAGGCCATGGGAGGGCGTGCCGCGGCCTTCCAGCTCATCGGACGCGAGATACGAAAGATTGGCGCGCAGAGAATCGGCCGATATGGCGTCGAAGTTTTGCGGCTGGTCCGTCGAAGCGGCCAGCAGTACCGCCGAGAGGAGAAGTCCGGCGGTCTGTCGCTTCATTCGGCGAGCACTGCCTTTGCGGTTTCCGAGGCTCTCTCCCAGAGAAACGAGATATCGCTGCCGCATCCGAGAAAGCGCATGCCCCTCGCTTTCCAGAAGCGCGCGAGCCCGATATTGCGCGCATGCGTTCCAGGCGCGATGCCGCGCCGTTCGCAGGTATCGCGCACCGCTTCCATGGCTTCCACCACTTTCGGATGCCCGAACTCGCCAGGCACGCCGAGCGATATCGAAAGATCGGCGGGCCCGATCATCACCGCGTCGATTCCCGGCACGGAAAGAATCTCTTCGCGCGCTTCCACTGCCCGCTTCGATTCGATCTGCAGCACGGTGAGCGTCTCCGCGTTGATGTGCTCGATAATCTGGTTGAACGCCAGCCCGGAATAAGCGGTCTGGGATGGCTGCAGACCGTAACCGCGCACCCCCGCGGGCGGGAATTTTGTCCAGCTGAGCGCGGTTTCGAGCAGCCTGGGGTCTTCGATACGCGGAAAAATGATGCCCTGCGCGCCGCAATCGAGAGAGCGCGCTACCAGGCCATATTGCAGATCGACCACCCGGACAAGGGGACAGAGTCCGGACAGCGCGGCGACGCGGCAAACATCCTGCACGGTTTCAAGGTCGAAGCCGCCATGCTCCGTATCGACGAAAGCCCAGTCGAACCCGGCCGCGGCCAGAAGCCGGGGAAGCTCGGCCGAACGGAGCTGGCTGAAGTTCATGCCGAGCTGCAGCCTGCCAGCCTGCAGGGCTTGTTTGAGCGTATTCCGGGGTAACGTCATTTCAGACGACCACGAACTGGTGGTCCGGACATTCGATGCGCACGGCGGAATAGAGTTTATCGACGATGCCCGGCCCGAACTTCGCAATGAAAGGAACGATGGAATAGAGGCGTTCCTGCAAATGCCTTTCGGGAAATGCGAGGCCGCTGAGCGAGCCGGCGTCGCGAGTCGCCTGTTCATCGCGCGCCATAATTCGCAGAGCGGTTTTGCGGACCATTTTTTCCATTTGATACTCGATTTTCCGGCGACTGGTCCCGAGCGCCGAAGCCAGCGAAGCGTCGAAGCGGTCGAGATCGGTTTTCAGCGCGTCGAGCGCCGCTTTGAAAGCTGCCTGTGTACCATCCAGACGGGCGCGTAATTGTCGCGGCACAAGCCGCGTGGCGATTGTTTCGTGCAGCTTCCGCTCCCCGGCAAACAGATCGGCGGGATGCAGGCCATAGCGAACCATGTACCTGTGGCTGCGCTCGTCTAACAATGTGAAACACGCTCGCGGTAAAGCGGCCGGCTGCCGGCCCAGCAATTTGGCGTAGAGCACCTGCGATTGCGCCAGATACGCCAGCTCGGCGGGTCCGCCGATATAAGCGGCAGTGGGCAAAAGATAATCCTGCATCACAGGACGCAGCAAAGCATTCGGCGATAACGCCGACCCGCGCGCGGCCAGATCCTCCGTGGTCAGCTTCAGGTGCGGCGCGGTGAAGCCACCTTCGGATCGACGCAGAGCGATGCGCTTACCTTCATGAAGCAGAAAGACCAGCGAGGTGGATTGATCCACCAGCACCTGCGCATGGTAACCGCGTGCGGTGAGGTCTTTGGAACGCGCGACCAACGCGTCCGACAGTTCCGGCATACGCTCTACGGCTTCCATCAGAAGCGGCGCTGCCATTTCCCGGATCGCGGGCTCCAGGGGATCGATCAGCAGCAGTCCGTAAGGCTGGAACAATTCTTTTAGGAACCGCGCAAATGCCGAACCCATGGTCTCGCCGGGCCTGTATGCCCGTTCGACCATGGCAACCGCGTCGGGGGCGAACGGCAACCCCGCTACAGCGGCCTCGAGTTCCGGAAGCGGGATGTTCCCGAGCCCGATTCCCCCCACAGGCTGGTTGTGCGCTTGTGCCGCCTTTGATTCGATCGCATGGGATTTGATATGGACCGGTCGGTGGTCGGCCCCGAAGACCCAGGCATGATTCACTTCGGCAAGGTCGTGGTCTTCAGTCGCAAGCCAGAAAACGGGCACGGCGGGCGTGCCGCGCTGAGTCAATTCGGCGGCCGCTTTAATGGCCGTGAGCGCTTTGTAAACCGTGTAGACCGGGCCGGAAAATAAGCCCACCTGCTGTCCTGTCACGACCGCCACGGTTCCCGGCCGCGCCAGACGTTCGAGCGAAGGATTTCCCTCATTTAATGGCGTCAGGGCGTGAACCAGGGCGGCGCGGCGCTCATTCGGGAAATCGAATCGGGACGCGGCTTCGAGAGACCGGATGTCGTTGGGGCGATACGGATAGAGGTCCTCGACGCGATCGAAGTGGTAGAGCAGATCGGCGAAGAGTTTCGATGTCCCCGGGAGATCGGTGTGGCGAACACAGGAACACTCCATTGGCTTGTGTCAGGTTAACAGAGAAAGTTCATTTTCTTAGATGCGTCCACCCCGCGGAAGGTAACAATATTCCGGTGGTAAACCGCTTGGCGATATCGTTATAGATCACGAAAACCACCAGCATCATCAGAAAAACGAAACCTACTTTGAGCATCGCTTCTTTGACGCTCAGACTCAGATCGCGGCCCATCACCATTTCGATCAGCAGCGTCAGAATGACCCCGCCATCCAGGATCGGGATGGGCAACAGATTGAAGATGGCCAGATTCAGGCTGACCACGCTCATCAGCATCAGAAAAGCGCCGGGGCCTTCCTGCGCCGCTTCGGTGGCGTACTGCGCAATGCCGATGGGGCCGGAGAGATTTTTCGCCGACATGCGGCGCTCGATAATACCCCGCAGGAATTCAACAATCAGGCTGGCGTTTTTGCGGTTCTGAACCAGCGACTGGCTCAGTGCTTCGGGAAAAGAAAGGCTGGTTTTCCGGACGTTGCGTTTGATATCGAAAGAACCTCCGATCATCCAGCGCAGCGAGGAGCCGTCCGGATTCCGCAGTACAGGCTGGAGCGTTACGGTACGGTGAACGCCATCCCGCAGATATTCGATTGTGGCGGGTTTACCTTCGCTCCGCCGAATGATTTCGGGCAGAGTGTAATGCGAGTGGATCGGAATGTTGTTGACCTTCAGCATCAGGTCGCCTTTTTTGAGGCCCGCTGTCGCTGCCGGGTACCCCGCCATTACGGACTCGACCTGAATTTCATTCTGGCCTTCCCACCCCGCCGAACCGACGCCTTCTTTCGGATCGAGTATAGGCGCGACCGAAACCGGGAAACGGCGGCCGTTTCGTTCCATTGTGAGTGAAAGGGTGCGCTCCGCGCCTTCGATCTCTTTGGTATAAATTTCTTCCCAGCCGGGATTATCGGTTCCATTCAGGCGCACGATTTTGTCGCCCGGCTGCAGGCCCGCTTTGGCGGCAGGGGAATCCGGCTGGATGTGACCGATGACGGCTCCGCCCTGGTCGAGCACGCGTTCATACGTCACCATGAACAGGCCGGTCAGCACTGCAATGGCAAGCACTACGTTCATGAAGGGGCCCGCCGCGGCGATGATGAGCTTTTGCCAGCGGGGCTTGCGCGACAGTGCGCGGGGATCGTCCGATTCCGTTTCGCCCGGCTGTTCGCCGGACATTTTGACATAGCCGCCGAACAGGATGAGGGAAAAGCGATAATCCACCTCGCCGCGGCGAAACCCAAACAGACGCGGCCCGAAGCCGAAACTGAAGACTTCGACTTTGACGTCGAAGGCGCGCGCCGCCCAGAAGTGTCCCAGTTCGTGAACCAGGATCATCACCCCGATGAGTACCAGCAACCACCAGGTATTCAGCAGGAAAGAGATGGCCATTTTATTTTATTGTCCTTTATGCTCGTGCCGGCGCGGGCGGAGCGAACATCACGGCCTGAGACCGGATCACTTCACGGGCCATTCGCCGCGCCTCCTCATCGATTTCGAGGATGTGTTCGAC
>JALYHT010000117.1 GCA_030776225.1 Acidobacteriota bacterium
GAACGGTTCGCCGGCGTCCTGTGTTCCATCTGGCGCGGCGAACAGAAGTGCGAGCATAAACAGAAGCGTCATGATTTCAGGGGCTGCGCAGATACGATCTTCCCACTGCCGATGGATAGAATAAGCAAGACGATGACGCGCGCCATATTCAGGGTGTTGATTGTAATCACGCTGGGCGTGATGGCTGTTGCGCGCCGGTCCGGCGGACGGATGCCTTTCGTCGTGTTTCCGCCCTTCTACTATTGGTTTCTCGCCTCGGTTTTCGTGTTTGCCGCGTTCGGCATCGTGTCGGCATATCACGCGTGGCGCGAGCCGCACAACCGGCGCGCTTATCTCACGGACGTGGTGCTGGCCGCGGCGTGGGTTCCGTACTGGTTTGCGAACTTGCGGTAAGGTCTTTCAGGCAGCGCGCGATCAGCGCTGTCCAGCCAGTCTGGTGACTGGCGCCGCACCCGCGTCCCGTGTCGGCGTGAAAATATTCGTTGAAATGCAGCAGGCCGCGCCAATGCGGGTCGGTGGAATAAATTCGATCTTCCCCCTGCCATGGCGCCCAGCCGCCCGAATCCGGAATGAACAGCGAACACAGCCGACGATTGAGCTCACGCGCCACTTCACGCAGGTTCATCCATTGGCCGGACCCCGTGGGGCATTCGACCCGGAAGTCATCGCCGTAGAAATGCGAGTATCGCTCCAGCGTTTCGATAATCAGGTAATTCACGGGAATCCAGATGGGCCCGCGCCAGTTGGAGTTGCCGCCGAATATCCCCGTGGCCGATTCGCCCGGATTGTAGTCGATCCGGTGTTCTTCGCCATCCAGTTCGAGTTGGTACGGGTGCTCGCCGTAAATGGCGGAGACGGAGCGTATGCCGAAGGGCGAGAGAAATTCCCGTTCGTCGAGCATGCGCGTGAGAACCCGCTGCAGGCGCACGCGGGTGGGGATGGCGAGCAGGCGATGCGACTGCTCGCCATCCTGACGCGTTTCCATCATTGAGATGGTGTGGTAGAGATCCTTGCGGTTGTTGAGGAACCACTCCATACGCTTTTTGAACCCGGGTAGCCGGTCGATGACGGACTGCTCCAGAACTTCGCCCGCGAAAAGCGGAATCAGACCCACGATGGACCGGATTTTCAGCGGCACCGTCTGGCCGGCGGGCGTTCTCACCTGGTCGTAATAGAAACCGTCTTCTTCATGCCACAGGCCGTTTCCGCCGAGCGTATTGATAGCGTCCGCGATGGCGACGAAGTGCTCGAAAAACCTGGAGGCGATGTCCTCGTATACCGGTTCGTTTTCGGCCAGTTCGAGCGCGATCGACAGCATGGTCGAACAGTAGAACGCCATCCAGGCGGAGCCGTCCGCCTGTTCGAGGATGTCGCCGTTGGGCAGAGGCTTCGAGCGATCGAAGAGGCCGATATTATCCAGGCCCAGAAAACCGCCGGAGAAAACCTGCTTTCCCTCCACGTCTTTGCGGTTGACCCACCAGGTGAAGTTGATCAGAAGCTTCTGGAACACGCGTTCGAGGAAGACGCAGTCGCGCTCTCTGCGTGGCGCCGAAATTTTGTAGACGCGCCATGCCGCCCAGGCATGCACCGGCGGATTCACGTCGCCGAACCCAAATTCATAAGCCGGGATTTGTCCGTTGGGGTGCGTGTACCATTCGCGCAGCAGCAGGATGAGCTGCTCTTTGGCGAAATCCGGATCGAGTTCCGCAAACGCCACCATGTGGAAAGCCAGGTCCCAGGAGGCGTACCACGGAAACTCCCAGTTATCCGGCATGGAGATGACGTCGCGATTGTAGAGATGGGTCCACTGGCTGTTGCGCCCTTGCCAGCGCTGGCCGGGCGGCCTGGGACACGCCGGATCGCCTTCCAGCCATTCCAGCACTCCCAGGTGGTAAAACTGCTTCGACCACAGCAGGCTGGCCTCGGCCTGTCTCGCGATCCGCAGCTCCGGCGGCGCTTTTTCATCGATTCCGTAGAACGTATCCACTTCGGCCATGCGCTGCGCAAAAACGGCGTCGAAGTCGATGGCCGGATTTTCTTTTTCCGTGCTCAACCGGAACTTCAGCTCCACTCCTTTGCCGGCTTCGATCTCGATCGCGTAATAGGCGGCGGCTTTGGTGCCGTTTCGCTTTGGGTTCACCGCGTCATGCTCGCCGTGGACGATAAAGCGATCGAACGCATCCTTCACATACGGCGTGGCGTTCGGCGCATTGAAGAGGCGCTCGTTATTGGTTTCGTTTTCCGTGAACAGGAACTGCGTGGGTTTGGTGAGCGCTTCGAAACGATAGCGGCCCAGCGTGGCCTGTTCGCAGGAGAGATGGGTATCGTCCGTCTGATGGATGTCGGGCTTCGGCCAGTACCCTTCGCCGGTCCGCCCCCAGGACCATGCGTTGCGAAACCACAGCGTCGGCAGCACGTGCAGCGTCCAGCTCTGCGGTCCGCGATTCTCGATGCGGAGCCGGATCAGAATGTCGTCCGGGGAATTCTTGGCGTACTCCATCGATACGTCGAAGTAGCGGCCCTCGTTGAAAATTCCGGTATCGAGCAACTCATATTCGGTATCGAACTTCGTGCGGCGGCGGTTTTCTTCGAGCAGATCCTCATAGGGGAAAGCCTTCTGCGGGTATTTGTATACCGCCTTCATGTAGGAATGCGTGGGCACGCCGTCGACGTAGAAGTAACACTCCTTCACGTCTTCGCCGTGGTTGCCTTCCTGTCCGTTCAGGCCGAAAAGGCGCTCTTTGAGGATGGGGTCCTGGCCGTTCCACAACGTGAGCGCGAAGCACAGGCGGCCCTCGCGATCGCACATTCCAAGCAGGCCGTCTTCGCCCCAGCGGTACGCCCGGCTGCGCGCATGGTCGTGCGGAAAATAGTCCCAGCATTCGCCGGAGGCCGAGTAGTCTTCGCGTACCGTGCCCCACTGGCGCTCAGATAAATAAGGCCCCCAGCGTTTCCAGTTTTTTTCGCGGCGCGCGTCTTCGGCCAGCCGCAGACGCTCCGGGTCCAGGCTCATTTCCCGATCTCGATAATATTTTTGATGCCGGTCTGGTGGTTGATGGGGTCGGCGAACTTCTCCAGCGGAAAACGGCCGGTGATCAATCCTCTGACAGCATCGGGCCACGCGGCGTAGAAAGCCGAGAGCCCTGTCACGGCGTTCTGAAACGCATCTTTGCCGGCGTTGACAGTTCCCAGCACGCATTGGTTTTTCAGCACGAGATTGCGCATGATCAGGTCGGTATCGACGCTGACGGGGCCGTGGTGGCCAGGCACTCCTGTCAGGATGAGCAGACCGTTGGCGCCCAGCACCCGCAACACATCGAACGCGAGGGTCGAGACGCCCGTGGCTTCGTACACGATATCGATGTTGCCGACCTGCGCGGCCAGTTCATCCACCGACTGATCCTGCGAGGAAATATATTTCGCTCCCACGGCCTTCGCGATATCGGCCGAGGGATCGGGTTCGCGACTGCGCGAATACACTGTCACGTCGAACCCGGCATTACGCAGCGCCATCGTTCCCAGCAATCCCACTGGCCCCGCGCCCAGCACCACGGCGTTATGCCGGCGATTGCCCCACGGCAGACGCTTCTGGATATCGAAGGCCTGAATCAGGCCCTTTTCGGCGATCGTGAGCGGCTCTACCAGCACTGCCACGTCCCGAATCGCCTGCGGCACGGGATTCATGTAACGGGCTTCGTCGACGATCTGTTCGGTCAGAAAGCCGTGCAGTTGTTTGATGCCGCGCTCTTTGTAATCCCCCGTCGCGCAGAAATCCTGGCGGCCCGAACGGCATGGCAGGCAATCCGGATGGTCGCAGGGGCGGCGGACCATGGGGATCGCCAGATCGCCCGGCCTGAAGTCGTGAACCTCAGGGCCTGCTTCGACGATTTCGCCAAGGCATTCGTGGCCCATGACCAGATAATCCGAACCCGCCGGCAGCGGGAAGCCGTATTCGAACGATGCCATCTCGCGATCGGTGCCGCAGACCCCGACGTTCAGCACCCGCAGCCTGACAGAGGTGGGGCCGGCGAGTTTCGGTTCCGGAAAATCGGGCACGATCTGAAGCGATTTCTTCGCGGGAAAAACCGCCGCTGCTCTCATCCGTTCCTCCGTAATATGGCGCGCGCGGGAGAGCCTTCCGCGCCGATTAAACGCAGCGGCAGACAAACCATCTCGTAACTGCCGGGTTCGACCGCGCTCAGATTCAGGCCTTCGATGATCCAGATCCCGGCGCCCAGCAGCGCGTGGTGCGTTTCCGCGCCATCCTGGCGGAAGCCGCCGACCGAAAGGTAATCCACTCCCACCGTTCGCACTTTGCATTCGGCGAGGTAGCGCGCGGCGTCCTGTGAAATGAAGACGAAATTTTCATCGAACCTGTCGCTCTTCCATGAACGCGCGGAATTCGCGGTCTTGAAAAGAATCCTCTCGCCCGCGGCGATTGAGTGTTCTTTCAGTTCGTCGCGCTTTACGGACGTGGCATAGCGGATCGGGATGACGCGCGCGGGGCCGATGGTGGCCTCAAGCGGCATGGTGTCGATACTGCGCGCGTTGCGGATGAAGTGCAGCGGCGCGTCCATGTGAGTGCCGGTGTGAACGCCAAGGGACATCTTTGAGACAGTCGCAGCGTCGCCTTTTTCCTGATCCTCTGCGCGTTCGATGTGAAACGGCGGATCGCCCGGCCAGTGCACCATGTTATTTCGCACAGGAACGGAAATATCGATCCAGTCGCTCACACCGCTACCATAGCAACGCCGGGGGTATCAAAGGCGTGTTGTCCCGCACGATAAGGGGGACGATAAGCTGACAGTGTCCCCGAAACAAAATGCAGACCGCGGAATCCATTCGCAAACCGTTTCCGGCGATAGTCGCGCTCAGCGCCGCGATCGCCGCCTTTCTGATCTGGCTGATCTACTTCAAAGGCCGCGTGGCCGCGCCGGACTGGGTTTCCACGCTCCCCGCCGCGAACGCCGGGTTCAATTCTCTGAGCGCGCTCTGCCTGGTGCTGGGCTATGTGAATATCCGCCGCCGCAACCGCACCGCGCATAAGCGCTTCATGCTGAGCGCAACTGTATTCTCAGCGCTGTTTCTGGTTTCTTACATCACGTATCATTTTTTCCACGGCGATACGCGCTTTCCGGGCCATGGCACTATCCGCCCTGTTTACTTTTTTATTCTGATCACGCACATCGGGCTCTCGATGGTGGCGCTTCCGCTGATTCTGGCCACTCTCTGGTATTCGCTCACCGGGCGCTTTCAGTTTCACCGCCGCATTGCGCGCTGGACCTTCCCCCTCTGGCTTTATGTTTCAGTCACGGGCGTAGTAGTCTTCTTCCTCCTGCGCGCTTATACCGGCTGATTTTGCAACCGCTGCCCCGGCGCGGTCATCCTATGTCGTACTGTTTGACAAATGGGCACATTGTACCGGTATCTGCGGGATTATTGGAAACTGGTGGTTGCTGCGCTGGCGCTGGCAGCCATCAATCAGGTCTTCTCGCTTCTTGATCCCGCCATCTTCCAGCGCATCATCGATCGCTACGCCACGCGTTTTCACGAGTACACCATCGGCCAGTTCATTCGCGGCGTGGCCACGCTGCTGGGCGCGGCGGTCGGGGTCGCTTTCGTTTCGCGCGTGGCTAAAAATTTCCAGGATTATTACGTCAATGTGATTACGCAGCAGGTGGGCGCCCGGCTGTATGCCGACGGCATACGCCATTCGCTCGAACTGCCCTACGGCCTGTTTGAAGACCAGCGCAGCGGCGAGACGCTGGGGAAGCTGCAGAAGGTCCGCTCGGATGTGGAGAAGCTGATTGCGATCGCCGTGAACCTGCTGTTCACGACCCTGATCGGCGTAGTATTCGTGATGATCTACGCGGCCCGCGTCCACTGGTCTATCGGGCCGGCGTACCTGCTGACGATACCGCTGCTGGGCGGCCTGAGCTCCCTGCTCAGCCGCAAGATCAAAGAAGTTCAGAAGACCATCGTGCGTGAAACCACGGCGCTGGCCGGCTCGACCACCGAATCGCTGCGCAACATCGAACTCGTGAAGAGCCTGGGACTGGCGCAGCAGGAGATCGACCGCCTGAATTCGACGACGAACAAAATCCTGAAACTGGAACTGAAAAAAGTGCGGTACCTGCGCAGCCTCAGCTTTATTCAGGGAACTTTCGTCAACCTGCTGCGGACGTCGATCCTGTTTCTGATGCTCTATCTGATCTTCACGCAGCGCATTACGGTGGGGCAGTTCTTCTCGCTGTTCATTTACTCGTTCTTCATTTTCGGGCCGCTGCAGGAACTCGGCAATGTGGTGAACACATATCGCGAGACGGAAGCGTCGCTCGAGAACTTCGAGACGATACTGGCGCTGCAGCCGGAACCGCGGCCCGCGAATCCTGTTGCGATCGGCCCGCTTCAGACGCTGTCATTCAAAGAAGTCACGTTTCAGCACCAGACGGCGAACAGGCCGGCGCTCGAAGGCATTTCGTTCGATGTTGCGCGCGGGGAGACCATCGCTTTTGTGGGTCCCTCGGGGTCGGGAAAAACGACGCTGGTGAAGTTGCTGGTCGGTCTGTACAGACCGCACGCCGGGCACATCTTTTATAACGGCACGCGCGAGGACGAAATTGAGATCGACGGCCTGCGCGAGCGCATCGGTTTCGTCACGCAGGATTCGCAGCTCTTCTCCGGCTCGATTCGCGAGAATCTGCTGTTTGTGAACCCCTCGGCCACCGATGCGGACTGTCTCAACGTCCTGCGCCAGGCTTCGGTGGAGAGCCTGCTCGCGCGCGCCGACAAGGGTCTCGATACGGTGATCGGCGAGGGTGGTGTCAAAGTTTCGGGCGGGGAAAAACAGCGGCTTTCGATTGCCCGCGCGCTGCTCCGGAAGCCTCAGCTGATGGTGTTTGACGAGGCTACGTCGTCGCTCGATTCATTGACCGAAGAGGAAATCAGCCAGACCATTCGTGAAGTGGCGACCAGCCGCGATGCGGTCACAATCCTGATAGCCCACAGGCTTTCCACCGTGCTCCATGCGGATCGGATTTACGTTCTGGAACGCGGCAACATCGTCGAATACGGCAGACATGAAGAGCTGCTGGAGCGCAAAGGGCTGTATTACGCGATGTGGCGGCAGCAGGTGGGCGAAGGCAGAATTCCAAAATCGATTGCCGCGGAATCGAGTCTGTCGCGGGCCTGAGCGGGTTTGAGAAGCCGCGCTCTATTTTGCGCCCAGCCGGATATCGCGGCCAGTCATGTCCTTTGGCTGGGTCTGACCGAGCGCGCCCAGAATCGTGGGCGCGATATCCTGCAGCGCGCCGCCCTGTCGCAGCGTATCGCCGGAATCGTCCACCAGGATCAGCGGCACCGGATTGATCGTGTGGTACGTGTGCGGACCATGCGTGACAGGGTCGATCATCGTCTCCGCATTGCCATGGTCGGCCGTTATGATCCAGCGGCCGTTCTTTTCTTTGAGACGCTGCCAGATGCGCCCGAGACAGGCATCCACCACTTCCACGGCGCGCACCGTGGGTTCCATCTTTCCCGAATGCCCCACCATATCGGCGTTGGCGAGGTTCATCACGATCACGTCGAAATCCTTTTTCCCCATCGCATCGACGACTATGTTCGTGATGCCTTCCGCGCTCATCTCCGGTTTCAGATCGTACGTCGCGACCTTCGGGGATGCCACCAGCTCGCGTTCCTCGCCCGCAAAGGATTTCTCGAGGCCGCCGTTGAAGAAATAAGTGACGTGCGCGTACTTCTCGGTCTCCGCGACTCTGAGGTTTTTCCAGTTCAACTGGGCGAAGACGTTGGCCAGGATATTATCCAGCGGCTCTTTCGAGAGCATGAAAGGAACCGGCAGCGTCTTATCGTACTGCGTCATCGTGGTGAAGTGCAGGTTCCGCGGCACGGAGGATCGCAACGGACACTCCAGCGTTTCGCTGGTCAGCGCCTCGGTCATCTCCCGCCCGCGGTCGGCTCTGTAGTTGAAGAAGATGCAGGCGTCGTCGTCGCGGATCAGACCAACGGGCTGGCCTTTTGAGTCCACCATGGTTACGGGCTCGATGAACTCGTCCGTTACATCGCGCTCGTAAGAACGCGCCATCACGGCAACAGGATCGGAGGTCCTCTCGCCCGCGCCGGTCACCATAGCCTGAAACGCGCGGTCCACCCGCTCCCAGCGCTTATCGCGATCCATTGCGTAGTAGCGGCCTTCTATCGAGGCGATCTTTCCCACGCCGATTTCTTCGAGGCGCTTCTGCAACGCGCGTATATAACCGATGCCGCTGTGCGGGGGCGTATCGCGTCCATCCATGAAGCAATGGATGAAGACATGCTGCACGCTTTCCTGCTTTGCCATCTTCAGCAGCGCGTACAGATGCTCAAGCTGCGAATGCACTCCGCCATCGCTGCACAGCCCCATCAGGTGCAGCCGGCGCCCGTTGCCCGCATCGGAGCCGCGCGCGTGCCGCATGGCCGCGAGCAGAACCGGGTTGGAGAAAAACTCGCCGTTCGCGATCATGCGGTCGATGCGCGTGACGTCCATATGCACCACGCGTCCGGCGCCCATGTTCAGATGCCCCACTTCGCTGTTGCCCATCTGACCGTCGGGCAGCCCGACATAAGGGCCGCTCGTGTGGACCAGGGTATTGGGGAAATCGCGCAGTAGTTTGTCGTAGTTCGGCTTCCGCGCCGCGGCAATTGCATTGCCTTCGATGACGGGCGAAAAGCCCCAGCCATCCAGAATCGTCAGAATCAGGGGCTTATTGCGCGCCATGTCGATTCCTGGATTACTGCCGGAAGGCTTTGCGTCCAGGGAACTTCGCCGCGGCGCCAAGACGCTCTTCAATCCGCAGAAGCTGATTGTACTTCGCGATGCGATCGGTGCGGCTGGCCGACCCGGTCTTGATCTGGCCGGCATTGGTGGCCACGGCGAGATCGGCGATGAACGGATCTTCCGTTTCGCCCGAGCGATGGGAGACCACCGCTGTATACCCGTTCTTCGACGCGGTCTGCATGGCGTCCAGCGTCTCGCTGAGCGTGCCGATCTGATTCACTTTCACCAGAATGGAATTCGCCACCCCGAGCTCGATGCCTTTATTCAGGCGGGCCGTGTTGGTCACGAAAAGGTCGTCGCCCACCAGCTGCGTGTTGGCGCCCATAGTATCGGTCATCAGTTTCCATCCGGACCAGTCGTCTTCGGCCATACCGTCTTCTATTGAAACGATGGGATATTGCCGCCGCCAGCTGGCCCAGTAATCGACCATCTGTTCGCTGGTCCGTTTGCTCTTGTCGGACTTTTTGAAGACGTACATGCCGTCCTGATAAAACTCGCTCGAAGCGGGATCGAGCGCGATGCCGATCTGGTCGCCCGGCTTATAACCGGCCTGCGTGATGGCTTCGAGGACAACCTCAAGCGCTTCGTCGTTCGACTTCAGATTGGGGGCAAAGCCACCTTCGTCACCCACGGCCGTCGAGTAGCCGCGCTTTTTGAGCACGGTCTTGAGCGTGTGGAAGACTTCGACGCCCATGCGCAGCGCTTCGGAGAAGCGGTCCGCTCCGTAGGGCACGATCATGAATTCCTGCATATCCACGGAATTATCGGCATGCGCGCCGCCGTTGAGAATATTCATCATCGGCACAGGCAGCACGCACGCGTTCACGCCGCCCAGATACCGGTACAGGGGAGCGCGCTGGGACCCCGCCGCCGCGCGCGCGACAGCCATGGAAACGGCGAGCATGGAATTCGCGCCCAGATTGCTTTTGTTCGCGGTGCCGTCGAGATCGATCATGATCTGGTCGATCTTTGCCTGCAGCGTGGCATCGTGGCCAGCCAGCGCTTTCGAAATTGCGCCGTTGATGTTGGCGACGGCGCGCTGGGTCCCTTTGCCCAGATAGCGGTTCTTCTCGCCATCGCGCAGTTCGACCGCCTCATGTTCACCTGTCGAAGCCCCGCTGGGGACAGCGGCGCGCCCGGTGCTGCCATCGGCCAGAAAGACTTCTGCTTCAACCGTGGGATTGCCCCGCGAGTCGAGAATTTCGATACCGCTTACTTTGACGATAGTGGACATAAGTGGATAGCAGAAATTATCGCGCACCGCAAGAGGCGCACGACACAGGCGCCCGCCTCAGCCGGTTGAAATCGGTCCATCGGACGTTGAGAGCTGCGCCAGCATCGCCTCGCGTTTGCCGTCAGCTGTGCCGACAGCCGAATCCAGCCCGACTTTATAGAAGATCCCCCCTGCCAGAGCCGCAAGCAGCAGCAGGCCGGCGAAAATCCACTCGCTCCCGAACACCGCGCGGGCCCAATAGGCGAGCCCGATCGGCAGCAGCAGAAACGGCGCGGTCCAGATGCTGAGGGCCTGCATCTTGTTCGCCATCTGGTTCATTTTTTCGGGGTCCATCGCGCGCGGCATCCGAACCGACCACATGTTGCCCACCGCAAACCAATAGAGCGAGGCGATGAGAACCACCGCTACAGCTTCCAGAAACTTTCCGGCCGATGCCGGTATACGCGCCACTCTGCAAACCATCGCGACCAGCACGATCTGCGGCGGCAGCAGCAGCGCCACCGAAATATTCTTCGCCATCAGGGCATCGCGAAAACGAATCGGCCAGGAGAAATACCCCTCCACGGCGGAGCGGTCGAAACCGAAAGCATTCCAGTAGCTGATGGGGCCCAGCATCAGCAGACCGTAGAGTCCCATAAAAGGGAGCGCGTTCCGGATGAGGAACGATTGCGGGTCCGGATTCCGCAGGGCAGGCAGATAAATCACCATCCCGAAAACGCAGGACATCGCGTAGACCATGCGGAAACGCGGGATGCGCGCCAGTGTGCGCAGTTCTTTCTCCACCATCGCAGCCAGCGGATCGGGCAGGAAACGGGCAGGGAAGCGAAACATCAGTTCCGCCGGCCCGGCCGGCCGCGGCGGGCGAGCCGGTCTTTCCCGCGTCTGCGCGTCATAGCGGATGCCCAGCTCGAACTGGCGTTTTCCGAACCAGTATGCGAGGGCCAGGCAGCCCAGCATCACGGCGCACCCAACGGATGCCCTGTCGCGCAACATCACGTGTGCGGCGGCCGCCCAGGGCCACCATACGCTCTCCGGCGCCCAGCGCAGCAAAGCGGGCTTCCGGACCTTCGCGAACAACAGCACCTGCGGCAGCACAGCCACCACAAAGAACAGCAGCATCGTTAGTTCTTTGAGGCGCGTGCGCAGAAACAGCCTTTCCAGCAGATGCCTCGCTCCGGCCGAGAGCAGGAGGTTGACGGCAACAAACATCAGCCCTCCGCCTATGATGAAAGGCGCTCCCGCCGCGCCGTACGCCCGATTGCGCAGCAGCCCGATCATGACTCCCGCCAGCACGATCGGCATCTCGGCGCAGGTAGTCAATCGCAGCAGTACTTCTACGGTGAACAACCTGCCGTGCCCGACGGGATACGCCAGCAGTTTCTTCATATCCAGCGATGCGCCGAACCCGGCCGACACCACGGGAGCGGCCTGCCAGTAGACCATGATGAGGAGCAGCCCGCCCGACAACACCGCCGGAAATCCGCCCGCGTTATCGCGATTGGCGAAGAACTCGCTCAGCCCCAGCGAGATGGCCGCCCAGAAGCCATAAAACATCAGGCCTGTCAGTGCTCCGAAGATGGCTCCGCCGCGCCCGGCGCCTGCGCGCCATCGCATGCTGAGAATCTGCGCGCGTATAATTGCGGAAATCATCCGGGAACTCCCGTCATCGGAAACTCAGGCCAGCCAGTCGAGCTTTTCGTATTCCTGCCTGCCCCCCACGCTGCGGACAAAGACGTCTTCAAGCGTTTCCGATCCGCCCCGCAGATCCTGCATGCGCCCTTCGGCGACGATCCGGCCCGCGTTGACGATGGCCGCATAATCGCAGAGCCGCTCCACCACTTCGAGGACGTGCGATGTAAGAAAGACTGTGGCCCCGTGCCTCACCTGATCGAGGAGGATGTCTTTCATCAGCCGCGCTCCTACGGCATCCACCCCTTCAAACGGTTCATCCAGCAGGAACAGCTCCGGCCGGTGGATCAGGGAAGCCGCCATCGCAACACGCTTCCGCATGCCCTTCGAATAGTCCGCGATCCGCTTGCGCGTCTCGCTCGCGAGTTGGAAGAGTTCCAGCAGTTCCTGCGCCCGCGAAATCGCCATGGGCCGCGGGAGCCCGTACATGCGGCCGACGAATTCCAGAAACTCCGCGCCTGTCAGGCGATCGAACAGCAATGATTGGTCAGGTACCAGGCCGATCCGCCGCTTGATGGCCATCTCTTCGGCCGGCATAGGTAAGCCCAGCAGTTCAATCGATCCGGAGGTTGCCGGAATCAGGCCCGTCAGCATCCGGATCGTGGTTGATTTTCCGGCTCCGTTCGGCCCCAGAAAGCCGAAGAACGACCCGCGCGGGACCGTGAGGCTGAGGCCGTCCACCGCCGCCCTGCCGTCGTAAATCCTGCGCAAATCACGAACCGCAATGGCGGGCTCGGGCATCGAACCCCATGGTAGCTGAAAGGCGGGATACGTCAGGCCTGTGATTGGAGACCGCTTGCTGGTTTTCGGTCGGGTTCCTCCTCACTTGACCCGGCGACCGGCAAGTAGTTCCGATAATGTGTATGTATACATCATGCGGAGGACCCAGCTTTATCTCGACGAGCACCGTGGCATGCGCTGCACACCAAGGCGCAGCCTCGCAACACCTCGGTGTCTGAACTCGTGAGGAACGCCGTGCGTGCGCGTTACCTCGGCGTCCGCGATTTACAACGAAAGGCGATGCGCGGGTTCGTCGGTATGAGTCGGGAACGCTCCGGTCCTCCCGGTAAAAAAGAGATCGATCCCGTTGAATATGTGAGAAGTCTCCGTCGCAGCGCTCGTATAGAGCGCCTGGAAAGGTATGACCTTTTTGCGGCCCTCGTGTGTGCTCCGATCGACGCGGAAACCGGACATCAGGCAGGCCTGTGGCTGCGAAAGTACCGGTTGAGTCACGGTGTTGAGGTCGCGGATTCATTGATTGCAGCTTGCGCACTGGCAAACCAGGCCCAGCTATGGACGCGGAATCGCAGGCACTCTCCGATGAAGGAACTGTCGTTTTTCGATTGACTCCGCGGCAAAGCAGCAGCGGCTTGGCGTGTTGTCGTTTTGGCGTGATATTGTGGGCGGTGAAAGTGTTCGCCCACCGTTTGCTGGCAATCCTTTCCGTTGCAGTACTTTTCTGCGGGGCTTCGCGCGCGCAACTCACCGCAAAGCAGAAGGCGGAGAACCTCGAATCCTTCGAAACCGTCTGGCGTACCGTGCGCGATCGCCATCCCGATCCCCAACTGAACGGCCTGAACTGGCAGGCGATTCACGATTCCACAAAACCCGCTGTTGAGAATGCGCGGTCCATGTCAGAAGTGCGCGGCATTCTTTCCGGCATGGTGGCGAAACTGGAAGCGTCACACTACGCGATCATCCCGGACGAACTTTATGGCGCGCCGAATCATGCTCCGCGGGAAGCGAGTCCCGGCAAAGGAACGCTGGTGCGTTTTGGCAATCTGCCGGAGATGCGTCTCTTCTTCGATTCACGCAGCCTTGCGGACGGCGCCGGCTACATCCACTTCAATGAATTCCTCGACCCGGCTTCGATCATGCCGAAGTTCGAAGCTGCGCTCGGGAACTTTCGCAATGCGCCGGGCATAATTATCGATATCCGCGGCAATCCCGGCGGCATCGGCATCATGGCGTCGGGGATCGCGGGTTTCTTCATCGACAGGGAAGGGCAGAAGCTGGGCGAAATGAAAACGCGGGATACCACGCTGAAGTTCGCGATTTTTCCGCGGCCCGAGACGTATGCCGGCCCTTTGGCGATTCTGGTGGACCAAGGCTCGGCCTCCACATCCGAGATTCTGGCGGGCGGTCTGCAGGATCTTAAACGCGCGCGCATTTTCGGTACGCGTACCGCGGGTGCGGCACTGCCCTCGGACATCGTACGGCTTCCCAACGGGGACGGGTTTCAGTACGCGCAGGCCAGTTACACTTCAGCGAGCGGCAGGGTTCTCGAAGGCCACGGCGTCACGCCGGACATGGTTGTGGAGCAGACGCACGACGCTCTTCTCGCGGGACGGGATCTCGTGCTGGAGGCGGCGGATGAGTGGATTCGCTCCCAGCGCCACTAGTCTTCTGGCGCTGCTTCGGGGTATCAACGTGGGCGGAAAGAACAAACTGGCCATGCGCGATCTTACGGAGATTTTTAACGCGGCCGGTTGCGGGAACGTTCGCACTTTCATCCAAAGCGGCAATGTGATTTTCACCGCGCCTTCGAAAGTCCGCGAGACTCTGCCGGCCGATATCGCGTCGGCAATCTCGGAGCGTTTCGGGTACCGGGTTCCTGTGATTTTGCGCACAGCCGGCCAGCTTCGCGAGGTGGTTTCAGGCAACCCTTTTCTGTCTGATAAGCCTGTTGCGGATCAAACTTCCAAATCCCTCCACGTCATGTTTCTCGCCGATCTTCCCGAGCCGGAGCGCCTCGCCGGACTCGATCCGGCGCGCTCGCCGGGGGACCGCTTCATCGTTCGCGGGCCCCACATCTATCTGAAGCTTGAGAATGGCGTCGGTACCAGCAAGCTGACGAATGCGTGGTTCGATTCGCGCCTCGCCACCGTGAGTACTTCGCGCAACTGGATGACGGTAAACAGGCTGCTGGAAATGATGCAGGCATAATGAAAGGTTTCCCAATGACACTCACGTGGCTACTGGAGGCTCCCGGAAAGAACCCACGCGGTCCCTGCGCCATAAAGCAGGTGTTCTGCTCAGACACGCTAAACTCAAAGAGAACCCATGCGTATGCAGAACTTCCTCGTAACGGAAGAAATCGCCTGAATGGAATCCGGCGCGCGCGCCTTGCTGGGCGTCACGGCCGCAGCGGCGGGAATGGCGTGGGGGGTGCGCGGACGGTCTTCGCAGGTCTTCGGCCCGTCCGTCTGGCGAGGCCATCCGGGCCGTAACGCCATAGCATTAACTTTCGACGATGGGCCCAGCCCGGCCACCCTGCAAATACTAAAAATACTGGCCGGTTATGGCGTACCTGCGACATTCTTCCAGTGCGGCGTAAATGTTGAACGTGCGCCCGAAATCAGCCAGGCAGTCTGCGGCGGCCCGCATGAAATCGGC
>JALYHT010000118.1 GCA_030776225.1 Acidobacteriota bacterium
CCCCGGATCTGGATGAAATGATGATTGCGGGGTTCCTGCGCGGGAAGCCGGTCGAGATGGTGAAGTGCCATACGATCGATCTGGAAGTTCCGGCCAACGCGGAAATTGTGCTGGAAGGGTACGTCGAGCTGGGCGAGCTGCGCACGGAAGGGCCGTTCGGAGATCACACGGGCTACTATTCGCTGGCCGATGAGTATCCGGTGTTCCATGTCACGTGCGTGACGCAGAAGAAAGACCCGGTTTACGCGACGACGATTGTGGGTCCGCCGCCGATGGAAGACTTCTATATGGGGAAGGCCATCGAGCGGATTTTTCTGCCGCTGATGCGGATGCAGATTCCCGAGGTGCGCGATATGTGCATGCCGGCCGAGGGCATTTTTCACAACATCATGCTGATCTCGATCAGGAAGTCGTATCCAGGGCACGCGCGAAAAGTGATGAGCGCCATCTGGGGTCTCGGGCAGGCGATGTTTACGAAATGCATCGTGGTGGTGGATGAAGATGTGGATGTGCAGAACGTCAGCGAAGTGGCGTGGCGCGCCCTGAATAATATCGACCCGGAACGGGATATTCAGTTCACGATGGGGCCCGTCGATTCGCTGGACCATGCGAGCCGGCTGGTGAATTACGGCAGCAAGATGGGCGTGGACGCAACGCGCAAATGGCCGGGCGAGGGCTTTACGCGGCCGTGGCCGGAGGTGCTGAAGATGGCCCCGAACGTGAAACAGCGGGTGGATGAATTATGGAAAAAAGCCGGGTTGTAGGCGCTTTCCTGCTCTTCGCGCTGCTTTGCGGCGCCGGGGAGTTTCATCCGGTTACGCACCGGCGGATTGCGGGGGTGATGGGCGCGGACGCGGCCGACTGGCTGGTGAGGCCGGAGCGCGAAAGCGATGAGCGCCCGGACCAGGCGCTCGATGCGATCGGCGTGCGGCGCGGGTCGACAGTGGCGGATATCGGGGCGGGCGTGGGGTATTTCACGTGGCGTCTGGCCGAGCGGGTGGGCGCGGGCGGAGTGGTTTACGGAGAAGACATCCAGCAGCAGATGCTGGACCTGCTGGCGCGCAACGCAGAGGCGCGGCATCTCACCAATGTGAAAGAAGTGCTGGGGACGCCGGAGGACCCCAGGCTGCCGAAGAATTCGCTCGATCTGGTGCTGCTGGTGGATGTCTATCATGAGTTCTCCGAGCCGGAGAAAATGCTGGCGCGCCTTCGGGATGCGATGAAGCCCGGCGCGCGGCTCGTGTTTCTGGAATATCGCGCGGAGGATCCGAACGTACCGATCCGGCCGGAGCACAAGATGACGGTGGCTCAGGTGCGGGCGGAGGTGCAGCCCGAGGGCTTCCGCTTCGATAAGACGATCGAGGTCTTGCCGCAGCAGCACATTATCGTTTTCAAAAAGCCGAACTGACGATACTTTCGGAAAAAACAATTATGACGAAACGCGCGATCTGTGGCAAGCCAGAGTGAATCGCGAACACCAGAAAGGTTTGGCTCAGGGTGCCCATACGCCCGCGCTGCATGAACGCATCATCGCGTGGGTAGTTTGGGTAATGATGCTTGTGCCATGTTGCCGCAATATTATGAAGTTCGCGAAGTTCTCCTGAACGGGACAGTTCATTGTAAACCCGTCATCACGGGTATCGGGCCCATTTACTGCCAGAGGCTACAAGCCGCACGACAGAGTAGATGTCTGCTTCGATGGGAAGAGTCTTGAGGTCTGGCGATGGTACGTCAGGAGGGCAGGCGTCCCGCGCACAGGTATCGAGGAACGCTAGAATGCGCGGCGCAAAGGCAGAATTTTCCAGATCTGGCATAACGGCTTCCAGTGCCCGAAAATCCCTGGCGAACATACGTGCCCATTCCTGGGCAGGGGTGGATGGCGGCAAACGAGGTCCGACGGTAATTCGCAGACGATTCATAATGCGCTCTGTGAAAAACGGCGTCAGCTGACTCGAAACGGTCAGTGGCAGCTCATCTGAAACGGCAATGGCCCTCCCACTGACAAATACGGCGGTGGCCAGCCCTGGGAGGAAATCTGAAGAAAAGGCGAATCCGGTTAATTGGCCACCGGGCAAGATCGGGCGGTCCAC
>JALYHT010000119.1 GCA_030776225.1 Acidobacteriota bacterium
CCGAAGAACCCGAGCACCCAGGTCACAAAGCTGGCGAGATCTTCGAGCGGCAACAGCCACCAGTCGCGCGCCACCAGAGTGTCTCCGAGCACCTGAATGGCGGTGGCCCATTGCGCTGCGGCACGCACCGATAAAGCCAGAACCACCAGACCCCAGACAGTGGGCGCAACCATCCAGAGCATAAGAGCGAGGGCCGTGGTCTTGGTGAAGATCTCGCCCAGATAGCCGATCCGGCGCGAGCGCCGCGTGCTGCGCGCCCACCGGAGCCGGTGCTTCCAGTTCTTCAGGAAGCCGTCGTTGCCGATGTAGTGATCGATAACGCAGCGCGAGAGCACTACGGTTTTCCCCAGCCGGTACATGAGGTTTCCCATCACGAAGTCTTCCGCGAGGTAGCGCTGCAGATGCTCAAGCCCCCCGATATCCGCGAGGTCCGCGCGGCGCGTCGCGATGGTGCAGCCGATGGCGAAATCCATCCCGCCCAGCATCCGGGCAGTCAGCATGCCGCCGATGAATTCCGTGTTCAGCCCCAGGGCTTCAATTTTGGACCACAACCGGGGACCGCCCGACGCGCGATACGGACATGTCACCAGCCCCACATTCGGCTCTTCGAGTTCGGCGATCACGGTGGCGAGCCCTCCTGGCCCGATTCGTATATCGCTGTCGCTCATCACGATAACCTCGTGGCTCGCCTCACGCATAAGAGCCCGCAGGCACCATACCTTTGCATTGGGAAAGGGCGATACGCCCGCGACGATCAGTCGCGAAGGAATGCCCGGGTACTGCGCCATCACCTCGCGCGCGATTGCAGCCGCGGGATCGGCTTCGTCATGCACGGAAAGCAAAACTTCGAATTCGTCATAGCGTTGTTCGAACAGACTGCGCAGATTCGCCGCAGTGTTATCTTCGGCTCCGGCCAGGGGCCGCAGAACGGAAACCGGCGGGCAACGCCGGGGGATTGCGGCTCCGCTGCGCAGAAAGCGCGCCGCGGCAATAACGGTGAGAACGCAGTAAACGATCGAACCGCAGAGCAGCGCCATCAACGGTACGGCGATGAAAATGGCGCGCATGAATTGCCGTCAGTTAACGCAGCCGCCTTTTATTCCAGCTCAAGGCCGGAATCTTTCAAGGCTCGCCATCCGCCATCGAGCGAAATCGGGTTTGCATAACCCATTTTCCGCAGGTTGTCCGCCACCAGGGCTGAACGAAATCCCCCGCCGCAATACAACACCAAAGTTGTCGATTTGTCCGGATACCTGGTCTCGACGTCGCGTTCGATCGTGCCCTTGCTCATGTGTGCGGCGCCTTTGACATGACCCGCGCTGTACTCGTTGTCTTCGCGTACGTCCACGAGAACGGCCTTTTCGCCGTTCGCGAGCATGGCTTTATAACGCTCCACATCGATTTCCATGACGCGTGATTTCGCGTCGTTGACGAGCTTGAGAAATCCTTCGTTGTGCGCCATATCCTACTCCACCCGCTGAATTTTTGCGCCCGCCGCGGCCAGCTTTGCCTCAATGTTTTGATAGCCCCGGTCAATGTGATAGACACGATCGATCACGGTTTCGCCTTTAGCGGCCAGCGCCGCAAGAACCAATGACGCGCTGGCGCGCAGATCCGATGCGATCACTCCCGCCCCGGTAAGACGGCTGCGCCCCGCGATAATCGCATTACGTCCGTCCAGCCGGATATTCGCGCCCATTCGCATCAATTCCTGCGCGTGCATGAATCTGTTCTCGAAGATAGTCTCGGTGACGATTGAAATGCCGTCCGCCTGCGTCATCAGCGCCATGTATTGGGCCTGAAGATCGGTGGCGAACCCTGGGTACTCCTCGGTTGTCATGTCCGCGGCCCGGGGGGGCCCGCCTGTGGGCGAGACCTGCAGGGTTGTGTCCCCTGTCTGCTTCACCGTCACTCCCGCTTCGGCCAGCCTGGCCACAAGCGCGCCCAGGTGTTCGGGCACGCACCCCGTCACCGAGACTTCGCCACCGGTAATAGCGCCCGCAATCAGGAAAGTGCCCGCCTCAATGCGGTCGGCGATGATCTCATGGGTAGCGCCGTGCAGCTTAGACACCCCCTCGACGCGGATCGTGCCGGTACCCTCGCCTTCAATCCGCGCTCCCATTTTGCGCAGCAGCGCCACCAGATCCACCACCTCCGGCTCGCGCGCCGCATTCTCCAGAATGGTTTCACCGCGCGCCAGAACCGCGGCCATCAGAATGTCTTCGGTGCCGGTAACGGTGATTCTGTCGAAGACCACGTGAGCGCCCCGCAGGCCGTCGGGCGCTGCCGCTTCGATGTAGCCGTGCTCCTGCGCAATAGTGGCGCCGAGATGTTCGAGGCCTGCCAGATGGAAGTTAATGGGCCGCGCTCCGATCGCGCAGCCGCCCGGCATGGATACGCGGGCCCGCCCCGCGCGCGCCACCAGCGGCCCCAGCACAAGGCTCGAAGCGCGCATCGTTTTCACCAGCTCGTAAGGCGCTTCCGGAGAAACGATGGACCTGGTGTTAAGAACCACGGTCCCGCTTTCCCCTTCGTCGATCGCGATTTCCGATCCGATGTCCACCAGCAGGCGCTCCATCGTGCGAATATCGCGCACCCTCGGAATACGCCGCAGCACCACTTCTTCATCGGTCAGAAGGGCCGCCGCCAAAGCCGGCAGCGCCGAATTCTTCGATCCGTTGGTAGCGATGGAGCCGCACAGCGGAGTGCCGCCTTCTATGACAAACTTATCCATTTATTTTGAGCTTTCCCATTTTTCGATAGCTGCGCGAACGTTATTCCTGGCCTCGACAAGCATCGCTTCCGCTTGTTCATACGAACTTCCGGTGGCGGTACCGACGATGCGCACTGCGCGATCCCGCAGCTTGGAATTCTTCGGCTGTACGTTGACCATCAGGTTCCCCCGCACATAGCCCAGCTTGATGAACACGCCGGTCGAAAGCATGTTGAGAACCAGCTTAGTGGCCGTCCCCGCCTTCATGCGGGTCGAACCGGCTATGACTTCCGGGCCTGTGAGAGGCGTGATCGCAATCTGCGCCGCCCGCGCCAGTTCCGAATCGGGCGTGCAGCTGAGGCCGACAGTGACTGCGTGGAGCCGCCTCGCTTCCGCAATGGCGCCGAGTACATACGGGGTGCGCCCGCTGGCGGCGATGCCGCAAAGCACGTCGTTCGCCAGGAAGCCACGGGCATTCAGATCCCGCACGCCTATTGTTGGGTCGTCTTCCGTTGTTTCCGTTGCGCGCGACAATGCCGCTTCGCCGCCCGCGATAATGCCCTGCACCAAATCCGGCTCCACGCTGAACGTCGGAGCGCACTCGGCTGCGTCCAGCACGCCCAGCCGTCCGCTGGTCCCGGCGCCAATGTAGAACAGCCGCCCTCCCTGCTGAAATGCCTGCGCAATGGCCTCCACGGCCAGCGCGATCTGGGGTATCTCAGCCGCAACGGCCGCCGCCACTCCGTGATCTTCCGCGCTGATAATCCGCAGCATTTCGGACGTCGGAAGCTTGTCGATCCGGGCCGATGCGGGGTTGGCCTGCTCTGTGAGCAGCGCTGCAAGATCCATTTACGTTTATTGTAGGGGTTAGGCCGTACACTGACGCTCCGTACACATCCGGTTTTTGAAGGCCGGCCCGTAAAGGTTCAATACCGCCGCGGTCTGCGCGATACGGCTGGAAATCCCGCGCACGCCGCGGCCTCTATCCGGGACCGCGTGATCGTGCTCGATCCCGAGTTAAAGGCAGTCCCTCGCGAACATCTCAGAATACTGCTTCACGAATACTTTCATTTCGTGTGGGTGCGTCTGGGCAACCCGATCCGCAGGTCCTGGGAAACATGTCTGGCGGTCGAATGGAACTCCCGAGCGCGGGGAGAAACGGGATGGTCTGCCGAATGGCGCAAAGAGCGATTATCCCCGCGGGACGTCATGGAGCGCACGCGCCCGTGGCGCGAATACTGCTGTGAAAGCTTCTGCGATACGGCTTCCTGGCTCCATTCGGGCTGCGATTCCGAAAACACGCTGGCCGCGGTTCGCCGCCGCACGCGCACAGCCTGGTTCATGGCCAATTTCGCGGAAGGGACTTTCCTGTTCTGAACCGCCGATATAATTGAAAGGGTGCACAGCCTGAGATCTCATTTGCGTTTGACCGGCATTGCCATCGTCGCCGTCGTTCTGGGCCTTGTCGCATGTTCGCCGCAACGTCCGGCGCGCCAGGTTCTCCGCGATGACAGCAAGCGCAAACACGCGCCCGACTTCGCCTTGATGGACGCGAACGGTAAGCTTGTCCACCTCGCCGACTACAGGGGTAAAGTCGTGCTGCTCGATTTCTGGGCTACCTGGTGCGGCCCCTGTCAGGAAGAGATTCCCTGGTTCACCGAATTTCAACGCAAATATAAGGATCGCGGCTTCGAAGTACTGGGCGTGTCGATGGATGACAATGGCTGGAAGGCGATTAACCCGTTCGTAGCGAAAAAGAAGATCAATTATCGCGTGGTGCTGGGCGACGACAAAACAGGCGATCAATATGGCGGCATTGAAGCGCTGCCCACCACGTTTGTGATCGATCGCGGCGGGCGCATCGCGTCCGTCCATGTGGGTCTCGCCAACAGGAAGGATTTTGAAGATGCTATTGAAAAGTTACTGGAGGCTCCTGCCCTGTCTGGCGGCAACAGTTCTGTCGGCTCAAATGGCGCCGACGCTGACCATCGCGCCGGTTCCCACGGTTAGAACGCACAAGGGCGCTACGGCGGTTGTCACGTTCAAAGCCTCGCTGCCGCCCGGTTTCCACGCCAACAGCCACACGCCGAGCGATACATATTTGATTCCGCTGACCCTCAAGTGGACGGGCGGCCCGCTCCAGGCGGACGACATTACCTACCCCAAACCCTCGGAGGAAAAGTATTCCTTCTCCGACAAGCCGCTTTCCGTGGTCACGGGCGGGTTCAGCATTACAACGAAGTTCAAAGTGCCCAACGACGCGCCCAACGGAGCTTCCGCCCAGAACGGCGCCGTGCGCTATCAGGCGTGCAACGACAGAATGTGTTTTGCGCCCAAAACCGTGCCCGTTTCGATCTCTCTGAACGTGGATTAGCGGGCGTTCGTCAGTGCCGCAGGAACTGACCGATCGATCGCGTGGCCTGCCTCGTCCTGTGCTCGTTCTCGATCAGAGCGAACCTGACGAACCCCTCGCCCATCGGGCCGAAACCTACGCCCGGAGAAACAGCCACCAGCGCCTTCTCCATCAAAAGCTTTGAAAACTCCAGAGACGGCAGGTCCTTGTATCTTTCCGGCAAAGGGGCCCACAGGAACATGGAGCCCTGCGGCGTCTGCACGGGCCACCCCGCGCGACAAAGTCCTTCCACAAGCACATCCCGGCGCTTGCGGTACATTTCGCAGATCTTTACCGATTCGTCTTCGCACTCGCGCAAAGCCACAATGGCCGCGATCTGGATCGGCTGGAACACGCCGTAATCGAGATAGCTCTTGATCCGCGCCAGAGCGGCGATCATCTTCGCATTGCCCAGGCAGAAGCCCACCCGCCATCCCGCCATGTTGAAACTCTTTGACATGGAGAAAATTTCGACGGCGACATCCTTGGCACCCGGCACTTCGAGAATGCTGGGCGGCATGTAGCCGTCGAAGCCCAGATCCGCGTACGCGAAATCGTGTACGATCAGCGTGCCGTGCTCCCGCGCCAGGTTCACGATCTCCGTCAGAAACGCCAGATCCACGCACGTGGTCGTAGGGTTGTGCGGGAAAGAGATCAACAACATCTTGGGAGGTTTGGGCGATTCGCGGTACAACTCCCGCAGCCGGCCCAGAAAGGTTTCCGCGTTGGGCATGGGCAGCATGCAGGCATGCCCTTCGCTCATGATCACGCCATACTGGTGAATCGGATACGCAGGGTTCGGCGACACCACGATATCGCCCGGTCCGATAGTGGCGAACATCAGGTGCGCCAACGCGTCCTTGGCGCCCATGGTCACAATGGCCTCGGTATTCGGATCGAGGTCTACGTTGTGACGCCGTTTGTAGCGCTTTACAATTTCCTCGCGCAGGTGTGGAATGCCCTTCGAAAGGGAGTACCGGTGGTTACGCGGATTACGCGCCGCTTCGATCAGCTTATCCACTACGATCTGCGGCGTGGCCCCGTCCGGATTCCCCATCCCCAGATCGACGACGTCCATCTGTGCCGCCCGCGCTTTTGCCTTCATCTCATTGATGACGGCAAAAACATAAGGAGGCAGTTTCTGGATGCGGTAAAAGCTGTCGTTCTGTTCGGGCATTGGAAATTCCAGTTTAGATGACGGGTAATTGTCGGTTCACCCGGTTACGCACGCCGAGCCTGCTCCCACTGGTAAAATCGTAGTTCTCACCTGGACTCCGGAGGCTGGATGGCTCAAATCGCGCGGCGGCAATCTGTCGCGGTCAATATCGGCGGTATCAAAGCAGGCGGCGGGAATCCGATTGTCGTTCAGTCCATGACCAACACGGATACGGCGGACGTTACCTCCACGGTGAATCAGATCATGGCGCTCGCCCGCGCCGGTTCGGAGCTCGTGCGGGTTACCGTGAACACCGATGCGGCCGCCGCCGCCGTCCCGAAGATCGTCGATACCCTCGACATGTTTGGGGTGCGGGTACCCCTCGTCGGCGACTTCCACTACAATGGCCACCTCCTTCTGAAAAAATATCCCGCCTGCGCGCGGGCTCTGGCCAAGTACCGGATCAACCCGGGCAACGTGAATATCGGCAGGAAACACGACGATAACTTCCGCACCATGATCGAGGCCGCCATTGAATACGGCAAGCCGGTGCGCATCGGGGTCAACTGGGGTTCGCTGGACGGCGCCCTGCTCACGCGCATGATGGATGCAAACAATCTGCTCCCGGAACCGAAGGACGCGCGCAGCGTAACTCTCGACGCCATCGTGGCGAGCGCGCTGCTCTCGGCCGAAGCCGCCGAGCGGTACGGCCTTCCACGCGAACGGATCGTTCTCAGCGCCAAAGTCAGCGGCGTGCAGGATCTCATCGACGCTTACCGCGCCCTGGCCGCCAAAAGCGATTACGCCCTGCACCTGGGTCTTACGGAAGCCGGTCTCGGCTCCAAAGGCGTTGTCGCCACCACGGCCGCGCTCTCAGTGCTGCTGCAGGAAGGCATCGGAGACACCATCCGCGCGTCCCTCACCCCTCTTCCCGATGGCGACCGCACTGAAGAAGTTTTCGTCAGCCAGCAGATTCTGCAATCGCTTGGTATCCGAAGCTTCGCGCCGCAGGTTACGGCTTGCCCTGGCTGCGGCCGCACTACCAGCACCTTTTTCCAGGACATGGCGGACCAGATTCAGAATTATCTGCGCGAGCGCATGTCGGTCTGGAAGACCCAATACCAGGGCGTCGAAGAGATGAAGGTCGCGGTGATGGGCTGCATTGTAAACGGCCCCGGCGAATCGAAGCATGCCAATCTCGGCATCTCGCTCCCCGGCACCTTCGAAGAGCCCGTCGCGCCCGTCTATGTGGATGGCAGACTTTCCACCACGTTAAGAGGCGAGCGGATTGTGGCGGAGTTCATTGGAATTCTGGACAGCTACGTCGACTCGCACTATGCGCGAGTGAGCGAACTCCACTCCGAACCGCAACCCGTTACAGTCTGATTCAATGCCACGTTATTTTACGCTCGCCGAAGCGCGCGCGGCGCTTCCCGCCGTGGGCAAAGACATTCGTGACGCCGTGCAGGCGAAGTCGCGTCACCAGGAGGCCGAACGGGCCATTCACGATCTTTCGCAGCGCATCATGATCCTCGGCGGGGTCAATGTGGACACCGCTGCGGCAGAGGTCTGGAAAAATCAGTACGATACGAACGGTCAGGCGTTGAAAAACGCCATGGAGCGCATAGAAGAGCTGGGTGTCCTGGTCAAAGACCTCGACATCGGTCTGGTGGATTTCCCGACTCTGTTCCGCGGGGAAGAAGTCTATCTCTGCTGGCGCATGGATGAGGACAGCATCGGCCATTGGCACGGCGTCAACGAAGGCTTCGGCGGCCGGCGCCCTATTGACAAAAATTTTGTCGATAACCATCGGGGCGACAGCGCAGCCTGAGATTCGGAAAGATCGTCAGCGGTGCGGGAGCGTTCGAATCCCCTGGCGCAGACCGCTCCACTCTTCGCAGAGAATGATCGAGTTCGCCGGATTGTGCGGATCGAATTTAATGCCAGTCGGTCCAATCACCGTCATCGGATCGGCGGGCAACAATTGCCGCAGTCCCGAGGCGTCCTGCGCGGTCGTGTAAATCACGCCCGCCACGCTGTACGAATACGTGATCACCGCGCTCAGCGGTTCAAAATCGATAATCTCCCCATCGCCCAGCTTGCCGAGCAGATGGATCTGCTCACGCCGGCGACGCTCCACTTCTTCAGGGTCCGGCTTTCTGCTGAAAAAGATCCGCGATAGGAGTAAGGCTGTCGCCGCGACGATCAGAAAGCCGAGCGCGATTAGTTCCGGTTTCCCCATTTTCCGGTTTGAAGCTCGCCATCGGCAGGCGGAAGACTTCTACCTGGCGGCCGCCGTTTCCTTCTGAAACACCTTGTTGTAATCCTTCAGAAATGTTTCGAGCCCCTTGTCTGTCAGAGGATGGTTGAACAGCATGTCCATCACCTTGAAAGGCATAGTGCCGATGTGGGCGCCCGCGAGCGCCGATTCGATCACGTGTGTCGGCCCGCGCAGCGAAGCCGAGAGGATCTGGGTGTCGAAATCGTAATTGTCGTAAATCGCCACAATCTGGCGGATCAGATCCATGCCGTTCCCGCCGATATCGTCGATACGCCCCACGAACGGACTCACGAAGTAAGCGCCCGCTTTAGCCGCAATCAGCGCCTGGCCCGGCGAGAAGCACAAAGTAACATTCACCCGAATGCCTTCTTTGCTCAGCGCCGAGCAAGCTTCGATACCGTCGCGAATGAGCGGACATTTCACAATCACGTTTTTGTGGATCTTCGAAAGCTCGCGCCCTTCGCGAATCATTTCTTTCGCTTCCGTGGCTACCACTTCCGCGCTGATAGGCCCGTCCACAATGTCGCATATGGCTGCGATCTGCTCTTTAATAGGCTTGCCTTCTTTGGCAATCAGCGTCGGATTCGTGGTCACGCCGTCGACGATGCCCCATTCGGCGCCTTTTCGGATCTCATCCAGATTCGCGGTATCGAGGAAAAACTTCATTCTGCCCTCAGTATAGCCCTGGCTCAGGGCAAGAGCTTTCCACCGATTGCGATCTCGCGCTCTCGTTGCCGCTCGTATCGACGGCGGTGGTCTGGTATTGGTATTTCACCCCCGGCGCCACATCGCGGTCGCTGTAGGTCGGGCCAGTCAGACCCTCTGCCAATTTTTTCCCGTTGCGATATACGCGGTAGCCGGCAAAATCCTTTTCGGTGTTTCTGTCCCAGACCAGTTCGATACTACGCGTACCCGGCACCGCCAGTACATTCGAGGGTATGGCGGGCGCAAAGGTATCTTTGGGCCTGAAAGCGTTGACGTCTGAAATCTCGCTTTCCGCATACGTCTCGTCCGCCGTGTCGCCGGTCTTCTCGATCGACTGTACGGAATACAAGTAAGTTTTCCCGTACTCGATCGTGGAATCCAGAAAAGAGGGTTTTGTCGAGGTGCCGATCTGTGCCAGGTCCGGCGCGCCCGCGAGCTTTCGGAAGATCCGAAACTCCGGAGCCGCTGCGTGCCAGGTCAGTTGCACGGCATCCGGCGCGTCTCGTGCTTCGATGGCCTCGGGCGCGGGGAGCGCCGGAACGATCGTCAGCACCTTGAAGTTCGAGGGTCCCGCCGTGCGGTGGTGCGGCCCGTATACGTCAACCGCAACGACAACCGTTTTGCCGTACCACCTCGATGCCGGCACCGTCACCACTGCCACTGGCATGTCGTTTATGGGAACTTTGATGTGTTCGGCAGTCTTGTCCCACAAGGCAGGCTGAAAAGGAAACTCCGAAGGCCCGACCCGCAGTTCAATGTCCTCGCGCTTTACAGGCAGGCCTTCGGTAGTCAATCTGGGAATCGTGAAATGAATAACGATATTGGAGCCACGTTCCACCGCCGCGAGATCCGTCACGCGTACCGGCCGTTTCATCGCGGGCGGCAGCGGCTCCCCCATATAACCGCAGCCGGCTGAAAACAGCGCCATGCACAGAGCCGGCGCGATGGCGATCCCGGCCATCGTTTGCCCCCGAAAACACATCAGAGGATATACCGGCTCAGATCCTGGTCTTTCACGATTTCGGCGAGCTGTTTGCGCACGTAAGTCGCGTCCACCTTCACGTTCTTCTTCCGCAGATCCGGTCCCTCGAAAGAGATCTCCTCGAGGAGCTTCTCCATGATCGTGTGCAGCCGCCGCGCCCCGATATTCTCCGACGATTCGTTCACCTGCGCCGCGAAACGCGCTACTTCCTCCAGCGCATCGTCTGTCAGGTTCAGTTTGATGCCTTCGGTGTCGAGCAGCGCCACATACTGTTTCGCCAGCGCATTCTTGGGTTCTTTCAGAATGCGCACGAAATCTTCCACGGTCAGCGATTTGAGTTCCACGCGGATAGGAAAACGCCCCTGCAGCTCCGGAATCAGATCGCTCGGCTTCGACACATGAAACGCTCCGGCGGCGATGAACAGGATGTGATCCGTCCTCACAAACCCGTGCCGCGTGTTGACCGTGGTGCCTTCCACAATCGGCAGAATATCGCGCTGCACGCCCTCGCGGCTCACGTCGGGACCGTGACCGCCTTCGCGCCCCGCAATTTTATCGATTTCGTCGAGAAAGATAATGCCGTTCGATTCCACCCGGTCGAGCGCGATCCGCGTCACCTGATCCATATCGATCAGCCTCTGCTCTTCTTCCTGCACCAGGTATTCCATCGCATCGGCAACGCGCATGTTCCGCTTCTTCGACCCGCGCGAGCCGAACATGGCCGGCAGCATGTCTTTGAAGTTGATGCCCATTTCTTCGAGATTCACGTTACTTGCAATCTCGAATGTCGGCGCCCGGTCTTTTACGTCCACTTCCACCATGCGCTCATCGAGCTTGCCTTCGCGCAGGCGCTCACGCAGTTTCTCGCGCGTCTTGAGGTTGTCCTCGGTGTTCTCCGGCGCGGGAGGGACGAGAAGATCCAGCAGCCGGTTTTCCGCCGCCGCTTCCGCCCTGTCCCCGATTTCATCCAGCTTTTCTTCCCGGATCATGTCGATCGCTATATCCACCAGATCGCGGATCATCGATTCGACATCGCGCCCCACATAGCCCACTTCCGTGAACTTGCTGGCTTCCACTTTCATGAAAGGGGAATTGGCGAGCTTGGCCAGGCGTCGCGCCAGTTCCGTCTTTCCCACGCCTGTAGGCCCGATCATGAGGATGTTCTTCGGCATCACATCCTCCGCCATTTCCGGGGGAAGCTTCTGACGCCGCAGACGGTTGCGCAGCGCGATAGCCACCGCGCGTTTCGCGTCCGGCTGGCCGATTACGTACTTGTCGAGTTCCCGGACAATTTCCCGCGGCGTCAGTTCGTCGAGCAGCGGCCCTTCTTCAATCGATTGCCCCGGCAGATAAATCACCATCAGGCAAGTTCCTCATACGTGATTTTGTCGTTCGTGTAAATGCAGGTCTTGCCCGCAATCTTCATGGCTTCATCGACAATTTGTCTGGCGCTCAGCTTCGTATGGTGCATGAGCGCGGTCGCCGCCGAAAGCGCAAACGGACCGCCCGAACCGATCGCCGCGACATCTTCATCGGGTTCGATCACGTCTCCGTTACCGCTCAGAATGAACGTGTTCTTCGTATCCGCCACCAGCAGCAGCGCTTCCAGATGGCGCAGTACCTTATCCGTGCGCCAGTCCTTGGCCAGCTCCACTACTGCCCGCGGCAGATTGCCATTGAACTGCTCCAGCTTGGCTTCAAAGCGCGCGAACAGGGAAAAGGCGTCCGCCGTGGAACCCGCGAACCCCGCTACGATCTTCCCGTTATAAAGTCTGCGCAACTTTTTCGCGCCGGCCTTCAGCACTTCCGCCCCGAGCGTGACCTGACCGTCTGCGGCCATTACAACTTTTCCATCGCGGCGCACGCAGAGCACCGTCGTGGAACGAATTCGCTGCTTCATTTATATTGAAATTTAAGTGTAACCCAGCGTTTGGGCGAAGCCTCTCTATTTCCGGTTGCGCTTACGCTCCGACCGTGTAAACTGCAAACGAAGGGGCATCAGCGGCCCAGCCATCACGCCCGGACACAGACAAAAGAGGAGATATGGAGTACCTGGAAAACTTCGCAACCGCCCGGGATTGGGCAATGAGCCCGCCCAAACGCAATCCCGACGATCTGAGCTTCGACGAACTCGTGGATGAAGAAGAAGCCGAAGAAGAAGACGATCTCGACGAAGAA
>JALYHT010000120.1 GCA_030776225.1 Acidobacteriota bacterium
GGCTCAGTCTGCGGTTTGAGGTCGGCCAGCATGGCGGCGGAGCGTTCTTTGTAAGAGGCGTATTCCTGCGGTTTCAGGATCAGGTTGTTGCCGGAGAGGTTGTGTTTGAAGGCGTTCATGCTGGAGCGCTGCCTGCCTTCTTCGCTGCGGGGTCCGGTGGAATGCAGCGCGTTGGCGGTTGATGATGTCGCGGTATTTTTTGTTCACGGCTCAGACATAGCAGCCGTTTTGGGAGTGCGGGGGAAGGGCGGAGGCTAAGTTGTTGAGGGCAGGGGGACGAAAGATTGGCGGGAGGCGTCACTCCACCCGGGGGGCGGCTGCTCAACTTGCCGCTACGACACTGGGCTGGGTCGCTACTTTTCCACAAGCAGAAAACTATGGATGAATCTACAGGCAGACTTTGATCTGCGCTCGGCAGCGAATGAATTACGCGGAGAGATCGAGCGGTCCATTCGCCCGCGGAGCGCCGCACAGCCCGCGTGGGGCGCTGCCGATTGCCCGGCGGCGAATCCATACATACCGGGGATGGGAACATCGGGCAGGCGCAGATAAGCACTTAATGCCCGATGAAAAATCTCCGCTGCGGTGAATTCCCTGGGCGAAAACCGTACGCTATCCGGGTTAAGCTTTAAGGGTAGGGCATTATGCATCTGACCGTCGAAATTCCTGACGATATCGCTGGCCATCTCAGTGCGAACGACGTCGATTTATCGCGCCGAGCGCTGGAAGCGCTCGCGTTGGACGAGTACAAGAACGGCCATCTCACCGAAACCGAACTGCAGAGGCTTCTTGGTTTTGGTACCCGCTACAAGCTGGACGGATTCCTGAAAGCGCATAACGTTTTGGTCGACTATACCCTGCAAGACTTTCAGCGTGAGGTCGACAGCCTTAAGCGACTGGGACTCTGACGGAGTGCAGCTCTTCATCGCCGATACGGCCCGATCAATTACCTGCTCTTGATCGGCCACATCGACATCCTTCCGGCACTGTTTGAGAAAGTAATCCTGCCGCTTGCCGTGAAGAGGGAGTTAACCGACCCGGATACACCTGCCCTGGTACGCAACTGGATCGCTGATATTCCGGAATGGCTCGAAGTTCATCAAGCCACCAGACCCGATGCCGTTCCAGACCTTGGGGCCGGGGAAACAGCGGCGATCACTCTGGCCGTCGAACTCCACGCTGACCTCCTCCTCATGGATGACCGACGCGGGGTCATGTTAGCTGAGGCGTCCGTCAAAGAGTAGCCCGCTCATTTCCCCCCATGGAGGCGACGCGGAAGTCACTTTGAAGTGAGCTATTGAAAGCGGCGGCCGGTTCTGGTATCCCCTTCCCAGCCCCCGCGACCCCGAAAGCTATGTGGCCGGTAGTACGCCGCTGAATGTTGACGCAAGAAGCTTAAGAATATCGCTTTGGATTTTAGAGAGCGGCACGACACGCCGGCTCAATCTGCTTCGCCGCCAGACGCGGCCTTCACAGATTGTCGGCAGAGGGGCCGTACATACCGGGGATGGGAACATCGAGCAGTCGCAGATAAACGCTGAGTTGTGCGCGGTGGTGGATCATGTGGCTCATCACCATGGTGCGGAGCACGGCGGCGCGCGGCATTGAGAGAACCGGCTTCCCTGCGTAAATCAGACTCCATACTTTAGCGAGGTGATCGTCACCTGCGCCGGCGAGGGCTTCCCGCCCACCAGCCACATTCGCGTTGAAGGTCGCGATCAGCTCACTCTTCCCGGCAGCATTGAAAGGCTTGAATTCCGGGGTCAGTTCCAGAGTGTCCTGGGTGACGGTGACCATGGCCCACTGCGGCATTTCGGCGACGTGGCTGGCCAGGCGGCCCAGCGTCATGGATTTCTCGTGCGGCTTCCATGTGAATTTTTCTTCAGGCACACAGTCAAGGATCTTCAGGGTGTTCGCCATTTCACGATCGAATTCGGGGAGCAACGTTTCACTGATAGTCATAAGGCCTCGGCTCAGCAGAAAACACGTTCCTCCCGCAAGCCATCTCGATCCGCTTCACCGGAAGGTGAGCGCAAGTATTCCCGGGCTGAAGTTTCGTCCCTAGAGTGGTCCCATTCTGCGGTAATGCCGATCCGGTCCGCATCTGCACTTCGATATCGAGCACTCCAATCTCAACTTACGTATCGAATGTAGCAGGTTCACGGGCTTGACCAATGCGTTTTAGTAAAAATGGGGAAACATTCGGCCGCTTCACGCTCCGGTACACGTATTCCAACTTCTGCCTGGTTTACAACTCATCGCTGGTGACTCCCGCGATGGCGCACGAGATCGCCAGCCGCGTGTGGAGCGTGCGGAACTGCTGGCCTGATTTATCCCCCCGTATTTCCCATATTTCAACATATGATAAGCTTCAGGCGTGGCCACTATCCAAGCAGCAAATCCATATGTGTCCCCGTGCGCCGACGCGATCACCTACAACATTTCACCTCAAGATAACGGGTGGACCGTAACCGCCAAATTTGCACCCAACGTAACAGCGAGGGATAGACAGCTCGTGCTTGAATCGCTATCGGAGTACGCGAAATCGATCCGCACGCTTCATGCCTCCTGGGTTGTATCGCTCAGGGTTGAGGGAAGCACCTATTCACTCGATATTACGCGCACCAAAGATGCGCGGGAAGCGTTCGGCGAACTCCAGAACAAGGCTTTAAACTTTTGGCCTGGCTATGCCGCCTGACAAGCCGAAAGAAAAGGCGTTCGCTGCCGGGGCATCAAGCGCCACATCGCCTAGCGACGCAGTTGGGCCAGCAATGATCCATGATGCGGAACCGGTAGAATCCGAAGAACTTCCCCCGCTGCCTTCGCCGGGAACGAAAGCTCCGGTTCAGTTCAATCAAGTCAATGTATATCAGCAGATTCCCCAATCTGCATGGGATAAACTCTCTGGACAACAAGTGTTCGAATTATCGACCCAAGTCGTAACTACAATGGCCGAGATCGACCAGCGACATTACCAATTCGCGCTGGATTCCGCTAACAAGAAATCCACCAAAGAGCGGATCGGGATTATTGTCGGTGGATTGGTTGCGATCTCGGGAATGTCCATTGCGGGCTATCTCGGAGCCCATGGGCACGACGTAATGGCAAGCATGATTGCCCTCCCGCTGGCCACGATAATTGCCATGATCCTTGGCCGAAAAGCGCTCTGAAATCGAATCGCTGGACCAAGCGACTTCTCATTTGATGGGCCTTCAGGACACTACCAGATTTGCATTTGCGGCGGCAGCGCGCCATCTGTTAAGATTAGAGCAAATGGCCAGAGTTTGTGATTTGTGCGGCAAAGGTCCGCAATTCGGACATAAGGTGAGCCACGCGCACAACGTGACGAACCGCCGCTGGAACGTGAATATTCAATCGGTACGCGCGCTGGTCAACGGAGCCCGCAAGCGGCTGCGCGCCTGCACGTCCTGCATTCGGAACGGCAAAGTTCAGAAAGCCGCGTAAGCGGTCTTCCGAACCACCGGCACCCGTAGTTACCAGACCTTCCACCACGGTTTTGAATTGGGCGCTGCATCGTCAGGGTCTTCGCATTCCAGATACTGTCCGGTGAGCGTCATGCGCGGGTGTTTGACGAATAAGCGCTCGGCGACGTGATCGCCGTAATCCGAAGCGACAATTCTGTAAGGTTCGCGCATATCCGGCGGGCGCCATTCGGTATCGTGCGCATCGCTCGCGAGGAAGTGGACCATGCGCTGGCTCATCAGCCGCCGGGCGTTCTCTTCGGCCGACTTTCCGAATCTTCCCGTAAACGACTGCGCTGTTACCTGCACCAGACAGCCCGCCCGGACCCACTGCACCATCTCACTCACACGTTTCATCAGGAGCGCATTACGCTCCGGGTGCGTGATCACAGGCGTGATGTCGTTCCGGATCATATCCTCGAAAATATTTGAGATGGTTTTGGGGATGGAGGACTCGGCGAATTCCACCATCAGGTAGCGGTGTCCGTTGATGGTGAACCGCGACCGGTCGGTTTTGCAGTTCTCTATGTTGTCGAAAAACAGATGGAAGTCGCAGCCCTGGTGGATGCGGATCTTATCTCCGATGCGCTCCTGGAGTTGGGCGATACGCTCTTTGACCAGATCGTGATCGAACTGGTACTTAAGGTCGGAATGGGGGGTGGCGACGATATCCGTAGTGCCCGACGCGGCGGCCAGTTCGAGCATCGCAAGGGAATCTTCGATGGTTTTGGCGCCGTCATCAACGCCAAATACTATGTGGCTATGGATATCGACCAAGATGCATTAACCACAAAGAGGGCTGGGGTTCGCCATCAGATAAACATCTCTTCGTCCTGCACGATGTGGTCGACTGTGGGGCGACGGCCGTCTTTGAGCACGGTCACCGCGGCCTTTACGCCGGCGAAAACCGCGTTCGCTTCCCGAACGGGCTTGAGGACCGCAGCCTTCATATTGTCCCCCGCGTGGTGGACTTGATCCACGGTATTGTCCACCACGGCGTCAACACGGGCAATCTGGGCCTTACTGCGATCGGCGAGGTCCCGGCCGACTTCGGCAAAGCGATGGGCCTGATCTTTGGCGACATTCGCAATGTCCTTCGCCTCGGCCGAGATACTCACGACGTTGGACGCCACCGCGGAGATTTTGGGGGCGTTTTCAGCGGCGCTTCGCCGTACAGTGTCGATGATGGGTTCCACACGTTTCGTGATGTCATCCACGCGCACCTGTAGCTTCGATACCACGCGGTAAAGCAGCGCCGCCACTACTCCCATGACGACAATGAACAGAGTGGCGATGACTACCGCCGCGGTGACGACCCATCGAAACGTTTCTTCGGACATTGCACTATCCCCTTGCCGAGACCGCGCTGGATTACGCGGGGTGGCTTATTCCGTCAGGCGTTTCAACCTTCTCACGGTATGCCTGCTTGCCTGCCTGAATGGCGTCATTCAAGGTGTCTTTCTGGCGATTCAGCGCTTCGCGGCCTTTGTCAACGAAGTCGGTGGCCATGCCGCCAGCGTTTTCGCGGAGGTCCGCAGCTTGTTTCTTCAGGAATTCTTTGCCTTCATCAGCTTTGTTCATCAGCAGGTCGCGCGTTTCTTCACCCGACTTCGGGGCAAAAAGAAGGCCGATTCCCACACCGACTCCCAATCCGAGGAAAAAGTTTGCCAATCCGTCTTTGTTCATAATTACCTTCTCCTGAAAACTCACGGGCGGGCGCAAACGCCGCAACCGCAAGTCATTCACAGTATACTTCTCCTGCTTCTGGAGCAACTGTAGTGCCACAGCTTTCGTATTGGCTGTAGAATTTGTGAGCGTGGCTAAATTCAGAAAAGCCGGTTCGAGAACGCCCCGAAAACTGGCGGCTGAGCAGTTGTTCGAGTATGCCGTGAAATGCCTTGGTGCGCGGGCGTATTCCTCCGGGGATCTGGGAGCGAAACTGCGGCTGCGGGCGATCGATCCGAGCGACGCGGAACGCGCGGTTGAGCGCCTGAAAGAGATTGGCTATCTGGACGATCGCCGTTTCGCGGAAAGCTATGCCACGGCGCGGGTCGAAAACGACGGCTTCGGCCGCATCCGGGTCCTGAACGACCTGCGGGGTAAGCGAGTGAGCGGCGAATTGGCGGAAAAGGCCGTGGAGCAGGCGCTCGGGGACAAGCCGGAAGCCGAACTGATCGACGCTTTCATGCAACGAAGGATGGGGTCCATTGCGGCAGGGGGGCCTATTGAGGATGAACGGAAGCTGGCAGCCGCTTATCGCAAGCTGAGGCGTGCGGGCTTTAACTCAGGGCCGATTCTGGCGGCATTAAGAGGGATTGCGGCGCGTCCGGAGTCGATCGAGGAGTTTCCGGAAGACGAAGAAGACGTTTGAGAGTTCGATTTCGATCCGGTGCATGGGTTCTTTAATTCCCTGGCCACTGGAGTGCGTTGGTCACAGCGGGAGACCTAATATGCGCAGGCTTTTGACGACTTGTACGATCTTGCTGACGATGCTGGCGCCGGCGGTCTACTCTCAGTCCGCGGACGACGTGAATAAGTCGGGTTCCGAGCACGCTTCACGGGCCGGCAATCTGCCGGTCGGCAAACCCGGACCCGGGATGGTTTGGGTTGACGCAAAGAAAAAAATTTACTACCGAGAGGGCCATCCCATGTACGGAAAGACCCCAAAGGGGTCCTACATGAGCGAAGGCGATGCCGTAAACCAAGGCTATGTTCCCCAGAGCGAAAAGCCGATCCAGACCAACAACTCGCAGTAGCGGAAGCTACTTCAGTTCGGCGGCCTTTGTGATGCGCTCGGCATTCAAATACGGGCGCAGCGCTTCCGGAATCAGAACACTGCCGTCTTTCTGCTGGTAATTTTCCACGATGGCGACCCACGTCCGGCCCACCGCGAGGCCGCTGCCGTTGAGGGTGTGGGCGAACTCGGATTTTTTCCCGCTCTTCACTCGAATGTTCGCGCGGCGCGCTTGAAAACCCTCATAGTTCGAGCAGGAGGAAATTTCTTTATACGCGTTCTGCCCCGGCAGCCAGACTTCAATATCATAAGTCTTCGAGGCCCCAAAGCCCATATCTCCCGTACAGAGCACGACTGTCCGGAAAGGTAATTTCAGGCGGCGAAGTATATCTTCGGCGTCATCCGTGAGGCCGTCCAGTTGCGCGTAGCTGTCTTCGGGCTTCGAAAATTTAACGAGTTCGACTTTCTGAAACTGGTGCTGCCGAATAATGCCTCTCACGTCGCGGCCGTAAGATCCGGCTTCGCTGCGAAAGCAGGGGGTGTAGGCGCAGAATTTGAGCGGGAGTTTTTCGGCGTCGAGCGTCTCTTCGCGGAAGAGGTTGGTGACGGGGACTTCCGCGGTCGGAATCAACCAGTAATCCGTATTTTCAAGCTTAAAGAGATCCTGCGCGAATTTCGGCAACTGCCCGGTGCCGTAGAGGCTGGCCGAGTTTACCGCGAAAGGCGGCAGGACCTCGGTATACCCATGATTCCGGGTGTGGGTATCGAGCATGAAGTTGATCAGCGCCCGCTCCAGTTGCGCGCCCAATCCGAAATAGACGGCGAATCGGGCACCGGTGATTTTGGTGGCGCGCTCGAAATCGAGAATGCCGAGAGAGGGGCCGATATCCCAGTGGTTCTGCGGCTCGAAATCGAAGTGGCGCGGCTCGCCGATGGTGCGAAGGAGGACGTTATCGTCGGCGGATTTTCCGACGGGGACGGAGTCGTGGGGCAGGTTGGGAACGCCCGCCATGAGTTCGCGATATTTGGCGTCCAGTTCGTCGGCAGCCTTTGCCAGAGCCGCGATCCGTTCACCGAGGGAACGCGAGCGCTCCTGCAGATCCGCGGTGTCGGCGCCTTCTTTCCGCAGGCGGCCGACTTCATTCGAAACCGAATTCTTCTCGGCAAGAAGCCGCTCGGATTCGGTGATGGCGGCGCGCCTCTCGGTATCCAATTCGCGAAAAGCCTCCACCGGGAGCGCTATTCCGCGGGTAGCCAGGCGCAGCGCAATGGCGTCCAGATTGCCGCGAAACGTCCCCAAGTCATGCATATAGACGTATGCTAGCAGGCAGCGCGGATTTGCCCTGAGGGGCGGAATACGGTTTCGGCGGGCGATGTTACGGCGCGGATTGGCGCTGGCGGCGCGTTACTCCTCTTCCGGCTCGACGGCTACCGGCTCCAGATCTTCAGCTTCGAAGATCTGCCGGCAATCCAGGCATTCCACGTAGTCCACGCCATCTCTGCGGGCGAGGACAATTGTTTTCTTATGCTCGCAGGCGGTCTGCATAATCAACATTTTGAGATACGAATTATTGTAATGTTTCGAGGGGTCGTGTCAAGGGCGCGAACGCCCGAAAGCGCAAGAGAGCCGCGAACCGAAAATATCTGTGGATCTGGTTTCGATTGCACGGGACTCGCAGCTCTATACGGCAAATTATAACCCTGGGCCGGCGGCGCGTGGCGAGGCCCCTGGTCCGGAACTGTATTTTTTCGAATGTCACGCAAATAGTAAAGTTCCCTGGAAGGTAGAATCCGTTCAGATGCCTTTTCCGATACACCGTCCGCGGCGCCTGCGAAGTTCCGAGCCGATGCGGAGACTGGTGCGCGAAACCAGTCTGGAGCCAGGGAATTTCGTACTTCCGCTGTTTATCTGTCCCGGCGAAGGGATCAGGCGGCCGATCGGTTCCATGCCGCCGCAATGCCAGCTTTCGATCGATACGGCGGTAGAGGAGTGCCGCGAGATCAGGGATCTGGGCATAGGCGGAATCATTCTATTCGGCCTGCCCGAATCGAAGGACGAGGAAGCATCGGGCGCTTACGACGACCAGGGCATTGTGCAGAAGGCGATACGAGCGATCAAGGCGGAAGTACCGGAGCTGCTTGTGATCACCGACGTTTGCAATTGCGAATACACCAGCCACGGGCATTGCGGCAAGATCGTGAAGGGCGATGTGGATGGCGTTGTCGATAACGACGCCACGCTCGAATGGCTGGCGGCGGGGGCGCTCTCGCATGCGCGGGCAGGAGCGGATATCGTGGCGCCTTCCGACATGATGGACGGGCGGGTGGCTGCGATCAGGCAGCGGCTGGATGCGAATGGGTATGCGAATACGCCGATACTGGCGTACTCGGCGAAATTCGCGTCCGCGTTTTACGGACCGTTCCGGGAGGCGGCGGAATCGACTCCGCAGTTCGGCGACCGGCGCAGTTACCAGATGGACCCGGCGAACGGCCGCGAGGCCATGCGCGAGATCGAGCTCGATCTGGAAGAAGGCGCGGACATGATCATGGTGAAGCCCGCGCTGCCGTATCTCGACCTGATCCGGCAGGCGCGCGACAGATTCGATGTGCCGCTTTCGGCGTATCAGGTGAGCGGAGAGTATTCGATGATTATGGCGGCGGCGCGGAACGGGTGGATCGACGAAGAGCGCGCCATGGTGGAAAGCCTGACCTCGATCCGGCGCGCGGGGGCGGATTTTATTCTGACCTATTTTGCGAAGCCGATGGCGAGACTGCTGGGGTGATTGACGGGGGTGCCGTTACAATAGTGCTTTCCCGATGCAATTCCTACAGAACAGCCTAGTCGAACTGATCACGCAGACTTCAACGAATCTGCCGCCGGACGTGCGAGCCGCGATGCGGGCGACAGGGCTTGCCGAGACGCCGGACACGCAGGCCTCGCAGGCGCTGAACATCATCTTTTCCAATATCGACATGGCCGCGGACGATTCCGGCGCTATCTGCCAGGACACCGGCATGCCGACGTTTTTCGTGCATACGCCGGTGGGCGTGAACCAGATCGAGATCGGGAAAGCCATTCGCGCCGCTGTGGCGGAAGCGACGAAACTGGGCAAGCTGCGTCCCAATTCGGTGGATTCACTGACGGGCGCGAACAGCGGAGACAACCTGGGCCCGGGCACGCCGGTGATTCATTTTGAGCAATGGGAGCAGGATGAAATCGAAGTGAAGCTCATCCTGAAGGGCGGCGGCTGCGAGAACAAAAACGCGCAGTATTCCCTGCCCGCGACGCTTGAAAAGCTGGGCAGCGCGGGACGGAATCTGGAAGGTGTGCGCAAATGTATTCTGCACGCGGTCTGGAAGGCACAGGGCCAGGGCTGCGCGCCCGGAGCGCTGGGCGTATGCATCGGCAGCGATCGGGCACATGGTTACGACGTCGCGAAAGAGCAGCTCTTCCGCACGCTGGACGATGTGAATCCCGATCCGGTGCTGGCTGAACTGGAAACGCGCATCATGAAGGAAGCGAATGAGCTCGGCGTCGGCGCGATGGGGTTCGGCGGCAAGGTGTCGCTGATCGGCTGTAAGATCGGGGTGGCGAACCGGCTGCCGGCCAGCTTCTTCGTTTCGGTGGCTTATAACTGCTGGGCTTTCCGCCGGCTGGGCGTACGGCTGGAGGCTTCGAGCGGCGCGATCACGAGTTGGCTTTACCGCGACCCGGCGCGCACTGTGGAGCGCATGACGAAGAGCGAAGGCTTTCCGCTGACAGGCCGCGAGGTCGTGTTAACCGCTCCTCTTACCGAAGAAAAAGTCCGCAGCCTGAAGGTGGGGGATGTGGTGCTGATTCGCGGCGAGATGTATACGGGGCGGGACGCGGTACACGCGCATCTGATGAAAACGCCGCCGCCGGTGGATCTTAATGGCGCAGTGCTCTACCACTGCGGCCCGGTGATGATGCAGGAGAACGGGAAGTGGACCGTGAAAGCAGCCGGCCCCACCACGAGCATCCGCGAAGAACCGTATCAGGCCGACGTGATTAAACGGTACGGAGTGCGGGCCGTTATCGGTAAGGGCGGCATGGGGGCGAAGACTTCGGCGGCGCTTAAAGATTTCGGGGCGGTTTATCTCAATGCGATCGGCGGGGCGGCGCAGTATTATTCGCGAACGGTGCGCGATGTACTCGACGTGCATCTGCTGGATTTCGGCGTCCCGGAAGCGATGTGGCATCTGAGCGTGGAGAACTTCCCCGCCATCGTGACCATGGATGCGCACGGAAACAGCCTCCACGCGGACGTGGAGAAGGCGACGGCGCACGAACTGGAGCAGTTGCAGCCGGCATGATGGCGAGCGACTGTTATACTGGCGTTTCCTGTTGAATCGGTAGTTGCTGTAATGTTTCGCAGGAACTTCCATCGTTGGCCAGGTAGCTCAGTCGGTAGAGCGCAGCCCTGAAAAGGCTGGCGTCGGCGGTTCTATTCCGTCCCTGGCCACCACAATTCAAAATTTCCGTTTCGACGGCGGGGTTGGCAAGAACGTATAGCGCGTCAAGTCACGGCGTCCGTGGACGATGTGCATGATTTCAATTCCGGGCTCACGGACACGATAGAAAATCAGATACTCGCTTACGGGGAAGCTGCGATATCCGGGGCGTATCTCCTCGCGTGGGCGTCCAGATGTCGAGCGTATCCCGCCGCGCCCGCCGGGTGAGGCGCCAGGCCATCAGGCGGGCCGGTGGTTATTTCGCGCCTCGCGCTTGAGTTCATCCGCCAATCGCGGAAGCGTCTCGTCCGTATACTCCGTATAGTGCCCGGCAAGGATGTCGGACTCGGCATCATCGAACGCAGCCAACAACTCGACGCGTCTACGCTCGTCCTCCTCCCAGCGCGCCATGGCGTCCTGCAAGGCCTCATCGGCGCTACGGTAACGTCCGCTGGCAATCGCCCGGTGGATGAAGGCTTGCTGGTCGGCGGTCGGCTCAAACTGCATGCCCCAACTCTACCAGTCCGGTATTTGGTGTCAAGGGCGTTCACGCGCGGTGCGCAGTCCTGCCGCGGCTTAGCGGTTTGCCTTTTTATCGGAACTCTTTTGCTGATCCCAGATCGGCTTAAATATGGCCGTATAGAGGAAAAGCCCCTCCAAATAACTGCTCCTTCACCCTGGCGTCGCCGGTTCGATCCGTCCTGACCAATACACATGCGAGCGGTATACATGAGAACATGCCCGGCAGAATCATACTGGTGCGCCACGGCGAGACGGAAGCCAATCGAGCGGGATGTTTTGCGGACTCCGATGAAATTCCGCTGACGGAAACGGGCCGCCGGCAGGCGGAGGAGATCGCGCGGCGGCTGGGTGCGTTTAACGCGCACCGCATTTTTTCCAGTCCCTTTGCGCGCGCCCGCGAAACCAGCGAAATTATCGCAGAGGCGCTGCGTCTGGAGGTCGAGATCCTCGAAGGCATTCACGAGCGGGATTTCGGGTGTCTGAAGGGCCATCCTTACTCCCGCATGGGTGAGTTGATGGAGAGCGATCCCGCGTACGATGCTGCCAGGAACTGGACATGGCGACCGGAAGGCGGTGAAAGCCTGGAAGACGTGCGCACGCGCGCCGCCGCCGTGCTGGAGGAGATTCGCAGGCGGCACGCCGATCAGGTGGTGCTGATCGTTTGTCACGGCGCCGTGATCCAGTGTGTTTCGGCTCACCTGACCGGAGACTGGAGCCGGGCCGTGGTCCCGGGGAACTGCGAAATCCTGGTCATCGAGAGAGATTCGGGTCGGGCCGGGGAGCGGTATTCTCGTTGAACCATGCGATGGCGCGGGTCAGCAGATCGCGCACGTGCTCCGGTTTGCGGATGGCATGGCCCTCGCCGGGATAGACCACGAGTTCAGTCTTGATGCCGCGCGTCCTGAGGGCATGCCAGAACTCCCAGGATTGCGGCGCCGGACATTCCGCATCGCTGTCGCCGACCGCGAGCAGCGTCGGGGTGGCGACGCCGCGGATATAGTTGATGGGCGAACTGCGCGCGTATACGGCGGGCGTGTCGTAGACCGAAGCGCCGAAATAGGGAATCATCCACTGGTCGATCCGGTTCTCGCCGTAATAGCTCTGCCAGTTTGCGATGCCCGCGCCCGCCACCGCCGCGCGAAAACGATGGGTCTGCGTGATGGCCCACATGGTCATGTAGCCGCCATAACTCCAGCCGGCGATGCCGAGCCGGGCCGTGTCCACGGGCAGCGTCTTTGCCAGCTCATCCACGCCGAGCAGGATGTCGCGCAGGTCGCCCTGGCCGAAGTCTTTGATGTTCTTCCTGGTGAACTCTTCTCCGGCGCCATAACTGCCGCGCGGATTCGGAAAGAAGACAAAATAGCCCTGGCTGGATAAAAGGCTCATGTCGAATGCGCCCGGCCATGCAGGCTTTTTCGCCGCCGCCGGGCCGCCATGGACGGAAACCACAAGCGGATATTTTTTCGATTCGTCGTAATGCAGCGGGTACATCAGCCAGCCCTGCACCTGAAGTTCGTCACTGCGCCAGTGCACGTTTTGGGTCTTACCCCAGAGCGGCTGCAGCGAGTCGTTGGCGTGTGTGAGGGGGCGCGCGGTCCAATTGTTCACGGTTCCCGCCCATACGTCCGGAGCGAGCGCCCATGAGCTTCGGATGGCGGCCATTGTTTTCCCGTCAGCGGAAGTGGAAATCGCGTCAGCCCCGGCTCGCAGGGATTCGGCGCCGGTCCACAAAGTTTCCGCCGCGCGCGATTGTGGATCCAATTCCGCAAGAGCGGTTCCGCCGTCCACCGTTTCGGCGAACAGAATCCTGCCTGAGGGCAGCCAGCGCAGCCAGGCGGGAGAACTGCGCCGGGCCGGCGTGAGGTTGTGGGGAGCGATGCCGCCGGTGGCCGGAACAGCGAAAATGTCGCCACCGACGGAGCCCTGATCACTCATGATTCCGCCGATAAAAGCGATCTGGCTGCCGTCGGCCGACCAGCGCGGATTGGCGATCTGCAGGTCCGGTTTATAGATTTCGCGAATCTCTTCCGAGCCGAGGGCAATCGTGTAGAGACGCGCGAGCCACCAGTTGTTATCGCCGTTGCCCTTCGAAGCTGTGTAAACGAAACGATCGCTGCCGGGCGCCCAATCGTATTCATACACGTAGGTATCGGGCGGGCTGACCTGCTTCACTTCTCCCGATTTTGCATTCACAACCGTGAGGCGCTGCTCGTCGATGTGCTCCCCCACCACGCCCGTGCTCTGCGCGGATGGTTCGAGCGGTCCGGACGCGCGCGGGGCATTCTCGGTATAGAGCACGGCTATCTGAGTACCGTCGGGAGACCAGCGCGGCGCATCGAGAAAACCCGCCAGATTGGTGAGTTTGCGCGCTTCACTTCCAGGCTTCATGGCGCTTTGCAAATAGAGCTGGAGTTGGCCGGGCTTTTCGCCATCCGAAAGAAAAGCGATCTGCCTGCTGTCCGGCGACCACGCGATGCCATGTTCCGCGCGCGGCGACTTCCCTGCTGTGAACTTCTGGGAGACGGCCGGCTTTGTCAGGTCAGGCTTTGTCAGGTCAGCGATATAGATTTCGGAATTGCGCGATTGCGTGTTGTCTTTGTTGCGGAGCCACACTGTCCAGGCGGCGTAGCGGCCGTCGGGGGATACCGCGACTTCCCGGAACTGCGTGACGCCTTCAACGGTTGAAAGCAGTTGGGGCACAGTCTGGGATGAAGCCAGAATGCACGCTGAAACCAAAATAAGAACGCAGCGACGAAGCACGTTCTTGAGTGTAGCGGCCTGGCGGTAAACTTCTTATCAGTTATGGCGGCACGGTTCCTGCCCCGCGTTTACCCCATCCTCGATACAGCTACACTGGCGCGGCTCGGTTTTGACCCGGTGCGCGCCGCGGCCGCCATGGTGGAAGCTGGCGCGCGCATCCTCCAGTTCCGCCACAAAGGTTTCTGGAGCCGGAAGATTTTCACGGAAGCGGAGGAGGTCGCGAGACTCTGCCGGGAAGCGTCCGTGACATACATCGTGAACGACCGCGCCGATTACGCGGCCATACTCCACGCGGGCCTGCACCTGGGCCAGGAAGATCTGCGGCCCGCAGATGCGCGGACCCTGACGGGCGGCACGGCCCTTATAGGCCTCTCGACGCACAGCCCCGGGCAAATGAGCGCCGCGGCGGCGGAACCCGTGGATTACGTCGCGTTCGGCCCCGTCTTTTCCACGGCATCGAAAGAAAACCCGGACCCGACGGTCGGCCTCGAAGGGCTGCGCGCCGTCCGCGCTCTAACAACCCGGCCGCTGGTGGCGATCGGCGGCATTACGCAGCACAACGCCGCGCAGTGTCTGGAAGCAGGCGCCGATGCGGTGGCTATCATCGGCGGGCTGCTGCCGGAGCCGTGTACCGCCGAGGGAATCCGAAGCCTCATGCGCGAGTGGCAGGGGTTCTGATGGTTACGCAATCCGCCAGTGAGGGTCAGCGGGCCCGTATTCTCCTGGTAGACGACACCCCCGCGAATCTGATTGCGCTCGAAGCGGCGCTTTCCACGCTGGATGCGGAACTGATTCAGGCGCAGTCCGGATACGAGGCGCTCCGGTATCTGCTCGATTCCGATTGCGTGGCGATTATTCTCGACGTAAAGATGCCGGGGATGGACGGCTTCGAAACCGCGGCTCTGATTCGGGCGCGCAAACGGTCGGAGCACACGCCCATCCTTTTCATGACGGCGTTTCAGAGCGATGAGCACCTGTATCGCGGCTATGGGCTCGGCGCGGTGGATTTTCTGCTGAAGCCCGTGGCGCCGGAAGTGCTGCGTTCAAAGGTCAACGTTTTTATCGAACTTGCGAAGAAGGCCGTAGCGCTGGAAAGGCTCGCCGAAGAAGTGCGCGCGCTGAATGCCGGTCTCGAAGAGGAAGTTCAGAAGAGAACATCGGAGCTTCGCAGCGCGCAACTGGCGGCCGATTCGGCGAATCAGGCGAAGAGCCTCTTTCTCGCCAGCATGAGCCATGAACTGCGGACCCCGCTGAACGCCGTGATCGGGTACAGCGAAATGCTCGCGGAGGAAGCGGCGGAACGCGGCGCGCCGGACTTTATCCCGGATCTGCAGAAGATCGGCCGTGCCGCCACCCATTTGCTCCAGTTGATTAACGACATCCTCGATCTTTCCAAAATCGAAGCGGGCAAGATGAGCGTTTCGAAGCAGGAGTTCGAAGTTTGCGGAATGCTCGAAGACGTTGCGGGAGCCCTGCAGCCGCTGGTCCGCAGGAACCGCAACAGCATCCAGGTGAACTGCCCGCCGGGACCGATTTTTATGCTCTCGGACCAGACCA
>JALYHT010000121.1 GCA_030776225.1 Acidobacteriota bacterium
GCGAGACCCTGTTACCCGGCAGACGATGGCTCAGATGCTGGCCGCGTTATCGGGACAATCCATTCGGAAGCGGTCGGAATCGTGAACCCAAAATTCAGGCTTCGCGTTCAGGATGTCTTTCTGATCGTGATGTTCGGCGTGCTGATCTTTCTGGCGCATGACATATGGCAGAAAGGATTCATCACTGGCCTGGCGGTGCTGCAGTTGATCGAAGGCCGCATCCCGCTGCTTACGACACTGCGGGGGCGAACGATATCGGTGGTGCTGCAACTGACCATCGTATGGCTGCTGGTCGGTTACACCGGCGGGGTCACCAGCAATTACTATCTGATGTTCCTGCTGCCCCTGGTTTCTGCGGCCAGCTATCCTGGGGTTGCCGGTACCATTGCAACCACCACCGCAGGCATCGGCGCCTATCTGTCCTTCCTGCTTTACATCAACTTCCAGGTCATGGACATCTCAACCGAAGATGGGCATGTACTGGCCATCCGGTGCCTGGTTCCTTCCATTGCAGCCGTGGTGGTGAATACCCTGGCGGGGGTGATCCGCACGCAATCCGCGCAATACAAGCTGACCGCCGAACAACTCGCGGCGGCGAACCAGAATCTTCTGGCGGCGGAGGCGGCCATGCGCCGTTCGGAACGTCTGGCCGCGCTCGGGCAGTTGTCCGCCGGGCTGGCGCATGAACTGCGCAACCCTCTGGGCAGCATCAAAGGTTCGGCGGACCTGCTGTCCCGGTCCGCATCGCAGAGCGATCCCATGGCACGGGAACTTGCGGGCATCATCAGTTCTGAAGTGGACCGGACAAACTCGCTGGTCACTCGCTTCCTCGATTTCGCGCGTCCGCTGGAACCGCGTAAAGAACCGACCGATGTGACCGTCGTGATCGACCGCGCCATAGAGCGCGCGCATATAGAGGTGGTCCGGAACTACTCGCCTTCCCTGCCCCGCCTGGCCATCGACCCGCAACTGATGGAACAGGTTTTTCTCAATCTGCTCACCAACGCGGCCCAGGCCTCGGCTGCCGGTTCGCCGATCACCGTGCGAACGCTTGAAGCAAACGAACAGGCGGAGATCAGTGTTATCGACCAGGGCTGCGGCATTCCCTGCGACAGGATCGAGACCATCTTCAATCCGTTCGTCACGACTAAACAGACCGGAGTCGGACTGGGTCTCGCGATCGTGGCAAAGATCGTGGATGGTCACGGCGGTAAAATGTCGGTCGACAGCGTACCGGGCAAAGGCAGCACCTTTCGCGTTCTCCTGCCGATCCAATCGTCATGACCCCTGAAAAATGACCACTGAAAAATGAAAAGACAAGTTCTGGTTGTGGAAGACGAAGACCACCTGCGCCGCATTCTGGAGCTGCAGTTGCTGGATGCCGGTTTTGCTGTAGAGAAGGCGTCGACGGCTGAAGAAGCCCTGCCTCTCATCGACCGCGCCGATCTCATCCTCACCGATTTCAAACTGCCCGGCATGACCGGTCTTGAAATGCTGCAGATCATCCGGCGCATGGATTCGCACGTACCCGTGATCATGATGACGGCGTTCGGCACAGTCGAGAACGCTGTGGAAGCCATGAAGGCGGGCGCCGCCGATTTCCTGCTCAAACCTTTTTCGCTCGACCAACTGGTCGCGGTGGTCAGCAAGGCGCTCGAGATCCGCAATCTGCGTGAAGAGAACCGCGAACTGAAGGAAGAGCTGGGCAGAAAGTATCGCTGGGATAACATCGTCGGCCGCAGCCCGGCGATGCAGCAGATCTTCGCGACGGTGATGCGCGTAGCTCCTTCGCGGGCAACCGTGCTGCTGGCCGGTGAGAGTGGCACAGGCAAAGACCTGATCGCGCGCGCAATCCATTTTCATTCGCCGCGCAAGGACAGGCCCTTCGTCAAAATCAACTGCACGGCCCTGCCCGAGAACCTGATGGAAAGCGAACTGTTTGGCTATGAGAAAGGCGCGTTCACCGGCGCCAATGTCTCAAAACCGGGAAAGTTCGAACAGGCCAACACGGGCACCGTGATGCTGGATGAAATCGGCGACGTGCCCGCCAACGTGCAGGTGAAGCTGCTGCGCATTCTGCAGGAGCGGGAATTCGAAAGGCTCGGCAGCAACAAGACGCAGCACATCGATGTGAGGGTTGTGGCCGCGACGAATCGCGATCTGCGCGCGGCGCTTGAGGACGGGACTTTTCGCGAGGATTTGTATTACCGGCTGAACGTGGTACCCATCGAAATCCTTCCGCTGCGGCAGCGTAAAGAGGACATTCCTTATCTCGCCCGGCACTTCGTTGAAAAACTCGCGCCCGATACCGGCGGCCGCGTGACGGGAATCACCGATGCCGCGATCGACAAGCTGATGGGCTATTACTGGCCGGGCAATGTGCGCGAACTGGAGAACGTAATCGAGCGCAGTATCGTCATGGCATCGGGAGAAAAGCTCGATGCCGACGATATCCGGCTCGATATGAATCTGCGGACACGTCCCGCAGCCGGCGAAGCGAGGCTGCCCGAAGGCATGAGTCTCGACGCTTACGAGCAGGAGCTGATCCGGAACGCTTTGAAACAGGCCGATGGAAACAAGAGTCAGGCGGCGCGTATTCTGGGGCTCACCAGAAACGCTCTGCGTTACCGGCTTACGCAGATGGGCATCGAGAGCTGACCTGCCTGCGTACCGAAAGAATCAGCTGAGGATCGCCCGCGCGGCATTGTAGCCCGGCGCGCCCATAACGCCACCGCCCGGGTGGGCTCCGGAGCCGCAGAGGTACAGCCCTGCGATGGGCGTTTTGTACCGTGCCCAGTTCGCTGCCGGCCGCAGAAAGAACATCTGGTCGAGGCTCATCTCGCCATGGAAAATGTTTCCGCCCGCGATGCCGAAGCGGCGCTCCAGATCGAGCGGACTCAGCACCTGGCGCTCGCGCACGATCTCTTTCATGTTGGGCGCATACTCGGCGATGACGTCGAGGACGCGGTCGCCGTACGGTTCGCGGATCTCATCCCACGTGGCATCCCGCAATGTATAAGGCGCGTACTGCAAAAAAATACCCATGATGTGCCTGCCAGGCGGGGCGAGCGCCGGATCGTAGATGGTGGGACACGTCATCTCGATCAGCGGATTGTGCGACGGGCGGCCATATTTCGCGTCATCCCAGGCGCGCTCCACGTAACCGATTGAAGGGCAGATGTGCATGGTTGCGCCATGCTGCGGGCCGGGAGCGCCTGGATACGACCCAGGATATGCGGCGAAATCCGGCAGTCCTCCGAGCGCGAGGTTCATCTTGAGCGAGGTGCCTTCCACCCTGAAGTGCTGAATGGAAGTGCGGAAGTCTTCATCGAGATGACCAGGCTCGACCATCTTCAGAAACGTAGCTTTGGGATCGAGATTTGAAGCGACGATATCGGCGTGAATCTCGTCGCCGTTTTCCAGGGCCACGCCATACACCCGGCCATCGCGGATCAGAACACGATCGACCGCGGCATTTGTGCGGATCTCCGCGCCCTTGCTGCGGGCTGAAGCGGCAATGGCTTCGGATACAGCGCCCATACCGCCCTTCACAAAACCCCATAAGCCCCGCTTCCCGGCGACGCCGCCCATGCAATGGTGCATCAGGATGTAAGCCGTGCCCGCGGAGCGCGGTCCGCCATTCGCGCCGATTACGCCATCGGTGGCGAGCGTCACTTTGATCTCAGGCGATTCGAACCACCGGTCGAGAAGGTCGGCAGCACTCTGGGTGAAGATCTTCACGAGGCCCGTAATATCGGCCGGCGAGAGTTTGCGGAAGCGACCCAGCAGTTTCAGATATTCGATGAAGTCTCCCGGCTTTTTGGGCGGCAGTTCGGGCGGGGCCACGAGCAGCAGGGACTCGACTACAACGGCAAGCTTTTCGAGATAAGCTTCGTAACTTGGAAAAGCCTCCGCATCGCGCTTCGAAAACTTAGCGATTTCCGCGAGGGTCTTCCGTTCGTCCTGCCAGAAGAACAGATGCCTGCCATCGGGAAACACGGAAAAGAACGCGGGGTCTTTCGGCAAAACCCGATAACCGAAGCGCTCAAGCTCCAGTTCGCGGATAATCCGCTCCTGCAGCAGACTGACCAGATACGCGCCCGTGGAAACCTGGTATCCGGGCCAGATCTCTTCGGTGACCGCGCAGCCGCCGAGCATCGCGCGACGTTCGAGGACCACAACGCGCTTCCCCGCACGGGCAAGATACGCCGCCGTGACCAGGCCGTTGTGACCTCCGCCGACTACTATCGCGTCGTATTTTCTCAAAACGGCTGAGGGCACTGGAAGGCGACAACGCCCAGCGGCGGGAGCGTAATCGAGATGCTGTTGCGTCGGCCGTGGCGGGTCATATTCGTCGCCATGACCCCGCCCGCGTTGCCCACATTGCTGCCTCCGTATACCGCTGCGTCGGAGTTCAGAATCTCTTTGTAATAGCCGGCGTCCGGCACGCCAATGGCGTAGTTGTACCGGGGCACCGGCGTGAAATTGCAGACGAAAATGATGTAGTCCGCTGGATTCTGCGCGCGCCGGATGAAAGAGATCACCGACTTATCAATGTCCGATATGTCGAGCCATTCGAAACCGGTGTAGTCGAAATCGACCTGATACAGGGGTGGATGCGCGCGGTAAAGCGCGTTGAGATCGCGCACGAACGTTTGCAGACCCATGTGGACGGGGTATTGCAGGACGTCCCAGGGAAGACTGGCGTCGTGGTTCCACTCCTGATGGTCCCCGATATCGGTGCCCATAAAGAGCAGCTTCTTGCCGGGGTGTCCATACATGTACGCGAGAAAGGCCCGCACGTTGGCGAACTTCTGCCATTCATCGCCCGGCATCTTTGAAAGCAGGGACTTCTTGCCGTAGACCACTTCATCGTGCGAGATGGGCAGCACGAAGTTTTCGGTGAAGGCATAGAGCATGCTGAACGAGATGTTGTTGTGGTGGTACTTGCGATGCACCGGGTCTTCGCTGAAGTAATGCAGCATGTCGTGCATCCAGCCCATGTTCCACTTCATCGTGAAACCGAGTCCATTGGCGTAAACAGGGCGCGACACGGCGGGAAACGCGGTGGATTCCTCGGCGATGGTTATGGCGCCGGGCACTTCGTGGGCAAGCTCATTGAAACGCTTCAGGAAACAGATCGCATCCAGATTCTCGCGACCGCCGTAACGATTCGGAATCCAATCGCCGCTTTTGCGTGAATAATCGAGGTACAGCATCGACGCAACAGCATCCACGCGCAGACCGTCGATGTGGTACTGCTTCAGCCAGAAGAGCGCGCTCGCAATCAGAAACTCCCGCACTTCATTGCGCCCGAAGTTGAAGACGAGGGTGCCCCAGTCCAGATGCTCGCCCTGCCGCGGGTCGGCGTGTTCGTAAAGGGCGGTGCCGTCGAACCAGGCGAGGCCATGCGCGTCTTTCGGGAAATGCGCCGGAACCCAGTCCATGATCACGCCGATGCCTGCGTTGTGGCAGGCCTCCACAAAATGCATAAAGTCCTGCGGTTTGCCGAAACGGCCGGTGGGGGCGAAATACCCGGTCACCTGATAACCCCAGGAGCCTGAATACGGGTATTCCTGAATGGGCATGAGCTCGATGTGCGTATACCCCATGCGCCTGACATATTCCACAAGTTTGACCGCGAGTTCACGGTAAGTCAGGCTTTCCCACCCTGGCTGACGCATCCAGGACTCGATGTGGAGTTCGTAAATCGAGACCGGTTCCCGCAGCCAGTCGTGCGCGCCGCGGGACTCCATCCAGGCGCTGTCGGTCCAGGAGAAACTTTCGAGATTGCAGACCACCGAGGCGGATTTGGGAGGAACCTCGCTCTGAAAGCCGAAGGGGTCGGCCTTGAGTTGCTGGTATCCCTGATGCTTCGAACGCACCAGATATTTGTATGAATCGCCTTCTTTGCCCCCGGGCATGAAGATTTCCCAGACACCGTTGTTGCGGAGGCGCATGGGGTGGCGGCGGGAATCCCAGTCGTTAAAGTCCCCGGTGAGCGAGACGAATTCGGCATTGGGCGCCCATACGGCGAAGCGCACGCCCTGAATGTTTTCTATCTCGGCAAGGTGCGCGCCGAAAGAATGCCACGCTTCATACAGGGTGCCTTCCGCGTGCAGATGCAGGTCGAACTCGGTGAACACGGGGGGGAAGCGGTAGGGGTCTTCGATGACCGAAATCGCGCCATGCCAGCCTTCCAGTTCGATCCGGTAAGCGCCCGGCCGGCGGGGCAATTCGGCGGCGTAAAGGCCATCCGAGTGGACGCGCTCCATAGGGATACGGAGAGGCGGAGGAACCGTTTTCCCCGGCGGCAGCGCCGGCTCAGGCAGCAGAATCGAAGCCGAGCGAGCCTGCGGCAGCCACGCGCGGATGGTCCATTTGGATTCGACATCGTCTTTATTGATGGGATGCGGCCCGAGCACGCTGAAAGCGTCGCCGTGATATCCACCAATGATTGCTTCCATTTCGGCAGCGGTCATGGGAACTTCGATTATATGGCCTTGAGCGAACTTCATCTCCACCTGGAAGGAACTGTGGATCGGCAGACCGTGATGTTGCTCGATCCGGGCGTGTCGCGCGAGGCAGTGGATGCGGCCTGGAGCTTCACGGATTTCGCGGGATTTATCGAATGCTTCAAATTCGTCGCGCGGCGGCTTCGCGGGCCGCGGGATTACGGACTCATCACGACGCGCATGATGGAGAACCTGGCGCGCCAGGGCATAACGTATGCGGAAGTAACACTGGCTGCCGGGGTGGTTCTCTGGCGCGGCTTCGATTTCCGCTCGGTATGGCGCGCGATCCGGGAGGCCCAGAAAGAAGCGGAACGGCAGTGGGGCGTCGAGGTGTGGTGGAATCTGGATGCCATCCGGCAGATGGGCCCCGATCATGTCATGGCGGTAGCGCGGCTTGCGGCCGATTACGCCGGAGACGGGGCACTTTCGTTCGGTATCGGCGGCGATGAAGTCGCGGGCCCCGCGATCGCGTTCCGCGACGCCTACCGTTATGCCAAAGACGCGGGTCTGCGGTTGACGGCGCATGCGGGCGAAACGGCGGGTCCGGAATCGGTCCGCGCAGCGCTTGAGATTGGCGCGGAACGGATTGGGCATGGCATTCGCGCCGCCGACGACTCCGACCTGCTGCGCCGTCTGCGGGAAGAGAACATTCCGCTCGAAGTCTGCATTACGAGCAATGTGAAGACCGGCGCCGTGGCATCGCTTCCGGCGCACCCGATCAGGAAATTGTTCGATGCCGGCGTGCCCATAACCCTGAATACGGACGACCCCGGCTTATTCGAATGCGACCTGGCCGGCGAGTTCGCCGTGGCGCAGCGCATTTTCGGCTTCAGCGATCCTGAGCTGGTGGCACTGGCCAAAGCTGCCGACCGATTCCGATTCAAACCCTGAATCTCGAAATCAAGCGATATTCGCTGAGGCTTCAACACTTGGCCGCCCAATTGCCATACAGAGGAAAAGAGGCTTTTATGAAACCAATCGCACACTACGTAGCTGCATTGTTCGTTCCGGCTGTTTTCACCACAGCGTCCCTGATGGCTCAGGGACCCAGCCAGACCCTGACCCTTCGCGATGGCACGCAGCTTAACGGCAGAATTGTGAACGCGGACGACCACGATTTGACCTTCCGCGAGCGAGATGGCGATATGCGCCACTTCAATTTCGGACAGGTTCTGTCCATTAATTTCAACCAGGGTTGGGATTCCGACCGCAGCGGTAATTATCGGGAGCGTGATCGGGCCTATCAGCCACCGCCGCCACCCCCGCCCCCGGCACCCGAGGCTTACGCCCGACCGTCTTATCCGCCTGCCTCCCCTTACCCGCCGCAAAACGATTCCTATCGCGGGTACATGACTGTCCCGGCAGGAGCCGAGGTTTCGATTCGCACCAATGAAGGTATCGACGCACGCGATGCCGCCCAGGGAAGAAGCTATTCGGCTGAGGTAGCGAGAGACGTGAGGGACACCAACGGCAACATCGTTGTACCCCGCGGCTCAGAGGCCAGGCTGATCGTGCGCAATATCGGCAATCAGCTCGCGCTCGATCTGCAATCCGTGAATGTCAACGGCAGGATTTACACGCTCGACACCGACGAACTGGAACGCGGTAATCAGGGGATCGGCACCAACAAGCGGACCGGTGAATTCGTTGGCGGCGGCGCGGCTCTCGGCGCAGTTATCGGAGCGCTGGCCGGCGGCGGCAAGGGTGCGGGCATCGGCGCCCTGGCAGGCGGAGCCGCTGGAGTGGGCGCTCAGATTATCACCAAAGGCGACCGCGTCCGCGTACCGGCGGAATCGATCCTGAATTTTCGTTTGGAATCCCCGCTGAACCTTCGGCCTGCCCGTTAAACACGAGGCGCCGGGATCCTGATTGCACCTGCGTGCATCGGGGTCCCGTGCTTCGTGAACACCCTTACATTGCATTTCAGAGACCCCATTTCATCTCGTTATCCGGTCAATAAAGTGCTCGACCCTGAGCGAACCAAAGACAAGACATCATCCAGGGAGAGTAAAAACATGGCCGCTAATCAATTTGAAAGCACTCGTCAGAAGAATAACCGTCCTGTACTGGCTTCCAGCACTATTACCGGAGATAGAGTCCGAAATGCGGCTGGCGAGGATCTCGGAAAAATCGAGGAAATTATGCTGGATGTTGCGACAGGCCGGATCGCCTATGCGGTGATTTCTTTCGGTGGTTTCCTCGGGATCGGCGATAAATTGTTCGCCGTTCCCTGGAAGGCACTCCAGGTGGATACGGGAGAACACGAATTCCTGCTGGACCTCCCGCGTCAGACGCTCGAAACCGCGCCGGGATTCGACAAGAATGACTGGCCCGATATGGCCGACACGGAGTTTTCGGGCTCAGTGCACAAATTCTACAACCAACGGCCTTACTGGGAACAGAATTTCACAGACACCGGAGACTATACCGGCGACAATTCGCAGCACAACCGCAGTATCGAGTACGAACCGGTTGAAGCATACCGGCCCACAACGAAACACTGAATATTTTCAGGGAGAGAGCAGACATGGCAAAAATTGCAACATTAGATGATTTATTCCTCGATGAACTTCGCGATCTTTACGACGCGAAAAAAGAATACGGTGTATGAACAGGCGGAGCCGCAGTCCAGCCTTTCCAACGGATCGAAAGCGCGGCGTTCGGGAACCCCCAGGACGCGCGGGGCGGGCTCAAGCTCCAGGGGATAAAGCATCGCACGCACGTTAATTCAACAGGTCCGAAAGCGGGTCGGGACGGTCGTTTCGCATGCTATGTTTGTAGTTTGCGATACAACTGTCTCGTCCTGTTTTCGGGCCTTCTGTGCGCCGGTTCACTCCCTGGTCAGGCTCTTTACAATAAGCCCGCCAAAATCCTAGGGGATCCCAACTTCATCGGTACAGCCTCGACTCCTCTCACATACGACTCTGTCGGCCCCAATGTCGTGGAAGGCCGTGAGCTCAACCGGCCCTCGGGCATTGCGTTGGACACATCGGCCTCTCCGCCCATTGTTTACATTGCCGATACAGGCAACAACCGGATTCTTGCATTCCGGTACCAGACCCAGCTGACAGCGGGCGCCTCCGCGGACTTGATTCTCGGGCAGCCGGATCGTTTCTCCACGCTCACGAGGGGTCCGGGGACGTCGTTGACCACCGGTTTGAACGCGCCCACAGGGATGACTGTGGATGGCAGCGGGAACCTTTATGTAGCGGACACGGGCAATAACCGCATCCTGCGCTACCCGGCCCCTTTCAACCAACCTGCCGGGTACCAGTTTCCGGATCTGATCATCGGTCAGACATCTTTTTCGAGCGCCACGGCAAACAGCGGCGGCGAATCCGCTGCCTCGCTTTCGCTTGCGGGCCCGTCGTTCTCGCACACCGGGCTGGCGCTCGATGCGGCCGGGAATCTCTGGGTCACGGACACGGGCAACAGCCGGGTTTTGCGTTATCCGGTTGGCCTGCTTAAGGCTTACCAAAACGGTCCGGCAGCCGATACCCTCATCGGGCAGGGAACGTTTACGGCCTCCACGCCGGCTACTTCCCGCACTGTCAAGACTGCCCTTGCTTACCCCGTCAGCATTGCTTTCGACCCCACGGGCAGGATGCTGGTGGCCGATAACCTGGCGCGCGTGCTTGTTTATGCGGCCGGAGCCTCCGGGAACGCGACAGCGATCCGTATCACAGGGGTGGACGCGTCGAATTCGGCCTCCGTGAGTGCGATCAACATCGGGAGCGCCACCGGCGTTGCAGCCAATGCCGGCAACATCTTTGTGGTGGATGCGACGAACAGCCGCGTCCTTGTCTACGGCACGGTAGATACCTGGCAGGCGGAATCGGTTCAGTTTTCACCCCTGGCGACAGGCGTAATGGGGCAGAAAGATTTCACCGGTTCGGGCGCCAATTTGGGGGGCCTTCCAGGGGCGAGCTCTCTGAACGCCCCTCTCGACGTCGCCATAACGGGCGGTGAGCTTTTCGTTACCGATACGTCCAATAACCGCGTGATGGTTTTTCCTTCCGCCTCATCCGGTACGAGCCAGGCTGCCTCGAGAGTCATCGGTCAACTCGATTTTCCCTATAATGCCCCGAATCTTGCCGAAGGCAAAGAGTTCTATCTCGCAGGTTCCTCATCGGGCGTTTCCGGTTCAGCGGTACTTGACCTGAACGCAACGCCCCCGCATCTGTACGTCGCCGACACGCTGAACAACCGTATTCTCGGCTTTAACGATTTCACCCATCTCACGGCTGGTCAGAAAGCGGACCTCGTCATCGGCCAGCCGGATTTCTCTTCCACGGCCAAAAACTACCCTTCCAATGCCAACGGTTCGCCCAGCCAGACCAGTCTGAATAATCCCTCCGGCCTGGCGCTCGATTCGGCGGGCAACCTGTACGTGGCGGATACTTTTAATTCGCGCGTGCTTCGCTTTCCGGCGCCCTTCGCTTCCGGGAAGACCGCGCTTGAGAGCGCCGATCTTGTCATAGGCCAGCTGGATTTCACTTCGATAGTCACCGATACCACCGCGCGGACTTTGAGCGCGCCCGTCTCTCTCACCTTCAGCCATGCCGGAGCCGATACCACGCAAAGCGCCGCCGGCTACCTGCTCGTCGCGGATGCGAATCAAAGCCGCGTGCTGCTTTTTCCCAAACCCTTTTCGAACGGCGTGATGGCCACCAGGGAAATCGGACAGCCGGGCTTTAACAGCACGATTACCGGCTCGGATGCGGCTCATCTGACGAACCCTCTGGCTGTAGCCGTCGATCCGCTCGATCGTGTGCTGGTGGCCGATACGGGGAACCACCGTATACAGGCCTTCGATACAATCCAGAACCTTCCCGCCACCTATCCCGGAGCGTCTTTCTCGATCACCAGTTCGCTGACCTCGCCCTTCTCGATCGGCGTCGCTCCGAGCGGCCAGTTCTGGGTTGCGGACGCGTCTGCGAACCAGTTGCTGCATTTTTCATCCATCGACCAGTTGCCGCTGAAAAATTACGCCTCCGACGCCACGCAGCCCGCCGATTCCCCGCGTTCCGCGTTTGTCGACGGTTTCAGCAATCTGCTCATTACGGATGGCCTCAACCGTGTACTCTATTTCGCGCCCACCCTCGCAGCGGTAAACGCCGCGAACTACATTTCGAAGCGAGCCGTGGCGCCGGGCACTTTCGCGGCGGTCTTTCCGGGCGTCTCGACAAACGTAATCAGTTCGGGCACAGGCGTCGCGACTTCATTCCCGCTGCCTGCAGCGCTTGCGGACACCCAGGTGATGGTCAATGGCAGCCCTTCTCCCCTGCTCTACGTATCGCCAGGCCAGATCAACCTTCCGCTCTCACTGAGTTTGCCCACGGGCGGCACAGTGGACCTCCAGGTGGTGCGCCCGTCCACCGGTCAGATTTACGGGGTCACCGAACTTTCGCTGAACACCGCCTCCCCCGGTCTTTTCACCATCGCGGGAACGGGCAGTGGGCAGGTGGCCGCTATCAACGTGGCCGATGGCACGGTGAATTCCGCGAAAAACCCGGCGGCGCGCGGCCAATACGTCACAATTTTCGGCACCGGGCAGGGGTTCGTAGCCAATGGGCCCGCGGACGGCCAGGCTTCTTCGGGTCCGGTTCCCACCGCAACTCTTCCGCAGATTCTGCTGGGGGGAGCATTCGTACCTGGCGCCAATATTCAGTATTCAGGGCTGGCCCCCTCACTGGCGGGCGTGTGGCAAATCAACTTCCAGATCCCCGCGACTGCGACCGTCGGCGCGGCGGTACCGCTTAAGGTGCTTATGAACAGCATCCCGAGCGACAACCCTGCGTCACCTTCCGACATCGCCGTCACCCTTTCGATTAAGTAGCGCCGCCCCGATTACAGCAGGCAATTGGCGTTGGAAATGCATGGCTACTGCCATGGACCTGATTCGGCATAAATATAAAACACCCAATGTGGGGAAAGTGGAGCGTGGCGCGTCCATCACTGCGGGAACTTTGTTGCTGGCGCGCGGCTTGCGGTCGAAGGGGTGGGTCGGCGCCGCCACAGCTTTCATAGGGATTGCCTTTCTCCGCCGCGGGGTTACAGGATTTTGTTATACCTACCAGGCGCTTGGAATCAATTCGGCGCCTGAGCAATCGTCCGATACCGGCAACAGTGAAAAAGGTTCCGGTCAAAACGTCAGTGTTCCGCATCAGACCGGGATCCGGATTGACGAGGCTGTAACGGTCAACCTTCCCACCCCCCAGGTCTTCCAGTTTTGGCGTAATCTTGCCAATGTGGCCGAGTTCATGGAACATGTGGAATCCGTTCGCACGCTGGCCGATAGCAGCCGCACGCACTGGACAGCAAAAGGCCCGGGCGGTAAATCCGTGGAATGGCAAGCCCAGATCATTAACGAAATAGAAAATGAACTGATCGCCTGGCGTTCACTGCCCGGTTCCGAAATTCCGCACGCAGGCTCGGTCCATTTTAAAGAAGCGTCCGGCGGACGGGGCACCGAAGTTCATGTCGAGATTCTCTATTCACCCCCAGGCGGATCGGCCGGCGCGATGGTGGCAAAACTGTTCGGCGAAGACCCCGCCGCGCAGATCCGCAGCGATCTGAAACGCCTGAAGGCCAGGCTCGAAGCTGGTGTCCTGCCGGACACGGAAGGTCAGTCAGCTGGCGCTGCTACGCCGCGTCACGATAGCTACCGTCATCCCGATCTGGTCGGCAAAGCCTCCGAAGAATCTTTTCCCGCCAGCGATTCGCCCGCGTTCACTCATTAATTCCAACCGACACTGAGATTAGGAGACATGCCATGAAGGCAGTTTGCTGGTACGGCAAGAAAGACGTGCGCGTCGAAAATGTTCCCGAGCCGAAGCTCATCACCAAACGCGACGCAATCATCAAGACCACTCTCACGGCCATATGCGGGTCGGACCTGCATCTTTATCACGGCGTGATTCCGACGATGAAGGAGGGGGACATCCTCGGCCACGAGTTCATGGGCGAAGTGGTTGAGGTCGGAACCGAAGTTCCGAATCTGAAAAAAGGCGACCGCGTGGTCGTACCCTTTTGCATCTCCTGCGGCAATTGCTACTTCTGCCGCAACGAAATGACTTCACTCTGCGACAATTCCAATCCGAACGCGGCTATGGCTGAAAAGCTTTACGGTTCGAGCGGAGCGGGGCTGTTCGGTTACTCGCATCTCTATGGGGGCTATGCGGGCGGCCAGGCCCAATACGTCCGGGTTCCTTTCGCCGATGTCGGCCCCATGAAAGTGCCCGACTCGATAAGCGATGAACAGGCTCTCTTTCTGACCGACATTTTTCCCACCGGTTATATGGCGGCCGAAAACTGCAATATACGGCAGGGGGACGTGGTCGCGGTATGGGGTTGCGGGCCCGTGGGCCAGTTCGCCATTCGCAGCGCCTTTCTGCTCGGAGCCGAGCGTGTGATCGCCATCGATAATGTCGAGTCGCGTCTCGCGCTCGCGAAAAAGAGCGGCGCAGAAGTTCTGGATTATGATGATGGCGAAGTGGACGAACGTCTCCGCACGATGACCGCCGGCCGGGGTCCCGATTCCTGCATCGACGCAGTGGGGCTTGAAGCCCACGGCACTTCAATCGACGCTATTTACGATTATGCAAAGATGGCCGTAAAGCTGGAAACCGATCGCACCCATGCGCTCCGGCAGGCCATCTACGCGTGCCGGAAAGGTGGCACTGTTTCGATACCCGGCGTGTATGGGGGCATGGTGGACAAATTTCCGCTCGGTATCGCTTTCAGTAAAGGCCTGACTTTCCGGATGGGCCAGACAAACGTACATCGTTATCTCAAGCCTCTGATGGAACGGGTGGAGAAAGGCGAAATAGATCCGTCTTTCGTCATCACTCACCGGATTGGTCTGGACGAGGGCGCAAACGGTTACTCCACTTTCGACGGCCACGACGGCTGCATCAAGGTTGTCATGAGGCCGGAGTAGCGAGTCCGGTAAACAGCCCGACAGGAACATATGAAAAGCTCAACCAAACTGGCGCTCCTCGCGACAGGAACCGCCGCGGGAATGATAGCTCGAAGTATGTACCGCCGTTCGCGGGAACACGATCTTACCGGCGAGGTCGTTTTGATCACAGGTGGCTCACGCGGGCTGGGCCTTGCAATGGCCAGCCGATTTGCATCGCGCGGCTGCCGCCTGGCCATTTGCGCGCGCGATAAAGAAGAGCTCGAACGGGCCCGGATGGGTCTTGCGGCGTCGGGCGCCGAAGTCATCGCGGTGGGCTGTGACATCACGAAGCGATCCGAGGTCGGGCAGTTGATCGAGGAAGTCACCGCGCATTACGGACGTATAGACATCCTCGTCACAAATGCCGGACAGATTCAGGTCGGCCCCATAGAATCGGTTGTAGTAGAAGATTTTGAGGACGCGATGAATGTGATGTTCTGGGGCACGGTCTATCCCACTCTCGCTTTGCTTCCGACGTTCCTCGAACGCAACAGCGGACGGATTGTGAACATCACTTCGATAGGTGGCAAAGTGGCCGTACCGCACATGCTGCCTTACGCGTCGGCAAAATTTGCGGCTACGGGCTTCTCCGAAGGGCTGCGCAACGAACTGAGCGCCACGGGTGTAAAGGTAACGACCATTGCGCCCGGTCTCATGCGGACCGGTTCCTACAACGCAGCCCATTTCAAAGGCGATCAGGAGGCGGAGGCGGCATGGTTCAGCCTGGGCGCCAGCCTGCCCGGATTTTCGATGGATGCCGACCGGGCGGCGCGCCAGATCGTGCAGGCTGTGCAGTGCGGCGACACCGAAAAAATCCTGACCATTGCCGCCAGTCTGCTGGCGCACGTTAACGGAATCGCTCCGTCATTGACGAGCGCCGCCCTTGGGGCTGCCGGCGCGTTGCTTCTGCCGAAAGCCCCCTCCCCCGCTTCGACAGACAGTAAACATTCAAAGCCAGGCTGGGGACTCGCGAACCTGCAATCGCCGAAAATGCGCGCCTTACTGTTTCTCGGCCGCATGAGTGCCCGGCGGTTCAATCAGAAGTACGCCTGAACGCGCCACGGATTTATTCGGCCTTTTGATTGCAGACAAATAAGGCGAAGGAGTTTTAAAATGCTCGGCACAATCCTCTTGATTATCCTGATCCTGGCGCTTTTAGGATCTCTCCCGACCTGGGGTTACAGCAGCGGATGGGGTTATTTTCCCAGTGGCGGACTTGGGTTGGTGTTGCTAATTGTAGTCATTCTCCTTTTGACCGGCCGGCTCTGACGCCGCACGCCCAGTCAGTCTTGCTTTAATTACCGGGGTAATCGATAATATCCTTAGTGGATATTCGTCCATACTCCCGGAGCTGATATTGGTCGCTGTAGCCTCTCGCTCTTCTCTCGTTGGCGCACTTCTCCGAAACGCGGTTCCCGTCAGCAGACAGTCTGTCCTTGATTTTCTGCGTGGGCTTTCCCGCGATGAACTTGAGTGCCTCGCCGAGTTTCAGGGCGCATGTGTTCTTGAGCAGGAATTCTCGCCCCTCCCCAATCCATACGGCCACTCCTATAGATTGATGGGGGAGTTTTTCGATCCCACAATATGTGAGCGTTGGCGTAACCCGGACAACCGCGCCCACAAAATGTTCATTGTTCTGGGTTATCTCGACAGAATGCAGCCGTCCATTTCGATACGCGTTCAGCCCGGCGCTTTCAACAACGTCTAACCAGATAGGCCTGAGAATTCTCTGCCGCTCGGCAACTAATGCCGTGTGTCCGTTCGGGAGCCTTTGCTCGTGCCAGTTGCCGCGATTGCGGCTGGAATAACGATCGGAGGCTGGCAGAAATTCGCGTTGCTGGAAAGCTGTGTGGCTACCGTCGCCCTCGCTGTGCTCGCGGCCGCGGCATATCTTCTGAAAACCTCGCGGATCGTGCTTTGGTTTGCTGCGGGAACATCTCTGGTTTTCGCCGGTATCGCGGTCGTGGAGTTCCACCCCGCGCACTCCATCCCCAAACTGAGTGTTCCCGACAACGTGCCTGCGATATTCGAAGGGTGCGTGGTGGACCCGGCTCTGGTAGCGTCCGATCGCGAGCGCTTCACTGTTGAACTGGCCCCGGGGGCCAGAACCCAGGTTTCTCTCAGTTCACACTCGGGTTTTCCAAATCTGCCCTATGGAACCCGCCTCGAATTTCAAGGTAAAGCGCGGCAGCCGCACAACTATAACGATCCAGGCGCATTCGACGCCGTCCACTATCTTGCCCGCCAGCAGATCTACTGGACCAGCGCGGGAGACGCAGCCAATGTACATATTCTCCCGGGACGGTGCGGAAACCGCGTGGCGGCGTTCATCTTCGGAATTCGTTCCGCCGCGCTCGACCGCCTGGACCGATTCTATGAAGGCGACGCTTATGCCAACGGCATGATGCAGGCGATCCTGATCGGGGCTACGGCGAAACTCGATCGGATATGGACCGAAGATTACCGTTCCACCGGCACCTTCCACGCGCTTGTCATTTCAGGCAGCCACGTGGCCGTCCTCGCCGCCGTTTTGCTGTTTTTCCTGCGCATTTGCGCGGTGCCGCGCGGCCTGTCCATCTTCCTGACGGTGCTCGCCGCATGGCTCTACGCGGGCGTGACGGGCTGGCAGGCACCGGTGCTGCGGTCGGCCGCGGGCATGAGTCTCTATGGCACTGGACGAATCTTCTTCCGGGAAGGCAGGCTCCTGAACATCCTGGCGGCCGTGGCGCTGCTGTTCCTCGTCGTCGATCCGGAGCAGCTCTACGATGCCAGCTTCCAGCTGTCTTTTCTTGCCGTCGCGCTGATCGGCGCATTCGTAGTTCCCGCGCTCGAAGCAACCTCCGCGCCACTGGCGCGCGGATTGAGCGATCTCAGCAATGAAAGAAAAGACCTTCGCCTGCCGGCGAAATCGGCGCAGTTCCGGATCGAACTCCGCCTGCTGGCGCTCACCGCCCGACTGTTAACCGGCCTTCCTGAACGCGGCTGCCGTACGCTGGTCGCGATAGTCGCGCGTTGTTGTATTTACCTCTGGGAAGTTTTCGTGACCTCCTTTTTCATCCAGTCAGGCCTCGCGCTGCCGATGATCGTTTATTTCCATCGGATGTCCCTCTCGGGGCTGAGCGCGAACGCCATCGTGGTCCCGGTTCTCAGCGCAATTGTGCCTTTGGGATTTTTGGCGATCGTACTAAACTCCGCGCCGCTCGCTCATGTGTGCACGTGGCTTCTTTCGATCTCCCGCATGGCGGTGGGAGCACATGCCCGCTGGGAGCCGGACTGGCGCATCCCCGCCCCTCCCTTCTGGCTGGCCGCGCTCTTCATTACCGCTCTGCTGGTGGCTGCCTGGCGCGTCCAGTCACGCATTGGCCGCTGGATGAAACCCGCCGCCTGGACCGGCGTTGCCGCCCTTCTGACCGTGATCGCCATTCACCCATTTCCACCCGTCATTGAAAAAGGGAAGTTCGAACTCAGCGCCATCGATGTTGGGCAGGGGGACAGCCTGCTGGTCGGCTTTCCGCTGGGTCCGCTGGTGCTGGTCGATGCGGGAGGCATCCCGTCGTTCGGGCGCGTTAAGAAGCCGGGAATCGATATCGGGGAAGACGTAGTATCCCCCTATCTCTGGTCGCGCTCCATCAAACATCTGGATGTAGTCGCGATGACCCATGCCCACGAAGATCACATGGGCGGCATGAGCGCAGTACTTCGTAACTTCCGCCCGCGCGAACTCTGGACGGGGGCCACGCAGGACAGTCCTGAATGGCGCAACGTTCGGGATACCGCGCAGCGTCTGCACATTCGCATTCGCGAAATGAGGCGGGGCGCGCCTTTTGTCTACGGGGGCGCGACTCTGCAGGTGTTGGCGCCCGGGCCGGACTACACCCCGGAGGCCAAACCGAAGAATGACGATTCCCTGGTAATGCGGGTGCGGTTCGGGAAAACATCCTTCCTCCTCGCGGGAGATATGGAGAAAAGAATCGAGAATGAATTGGCGCAGGAGGGCCTGCTCGCGCACGACGATGTCCTGAAAGTCGGTCATCATGGAAGCCGCACCTCCAGCACCGCGCAACTGCTCGATCTCGAACATCCGGCGTTCGGCCTGATATCCGTTGGGTTCGAGAACAGCTATGGGCACCCGCACCCGCTCACGATGCAGGCGTTGTCGGATCGAAAAATCCCGAGTTACCGCACCGACGAAAATGGCTTGATCCGGGTAATCAGCGACGGGTATCGGTTGCGATTCGAACCGAGCAGCCGCTGACAATTAACGCGAGCAGCAGATAGGCGGCGACAACAATGCCGCCGGTGTCAGAGGCGTGTTCGACTTGAAAAAGTTTTCAGAAGCCAGACGCTTATAGACATCTCCGGCAACACCGGAGGCGGTGGCGCCGATGGACGGCTTGCCGCCAGTGAGCATCACCACGACGACCAGCTTGCGGCCGCCTGTCTCATTAAATGACCCGAACCACCCCAGGTGTGTGCGGCCTTCGCTGCAGGTGCCAGTCTTGCCCAGAATTTCGTCTTCCTGCTTTGCCCGGCGAGCAGTGCCGAACTCGACTGCGCCTTTCATTCCGGGCTTGATCTGATCAATCAGGTTCGCTATATCCAGATGCCGCTTCACCTGAGGCTGGAAAGCAGTAACTTCTGCCTGGGACTTGGGGTATTGCAGCCAGTAAAGCGTACCGCCGTTTGCCACCGCGCTCATCAGACCCGCCAGTTCGAGCGGAGTCTGCGAGATTTCCTCGCCAAAACTGGTGAGCATTCCCATCCCGCCATTCTTCGGGGGCGCGGCGGGAAAGAAACCTGCATGCTCGCCATCCACGTTCAACCCCGCCTTTTCGCCGTAGCCAAAGAGGTGGGCGTAATAATTAACCCTTTCGTATCCAAGCTTTATGCCGAGATTGGCGAAGTAGTAGTTGTTGGAATAGGCAAGCGCGTCGGTCAGATCCATGGATCGCCTGCTGTAAAACTTAATCGGATTCGTTCTTTCCACCAGGCCTTCGCGCAATGCTGCCAGAGCTACCGAAACCTTGATGGTGGAGCAGGGCTGAAATCCGCCGCTGAGCGCGAGGGGCTGATTCACGATTGAGAGGATACGTCCTGTGGTGGGATCGGCAACGACCACGGCTCCATTCAGAGGCCCGAGCGCCTCGACCGCGGCCTTGCGAACGTTCAGGTCTTCCCCTTCGACTTTGTCTTCAGCCGTGGACTCCTTATATGTAGGTTCGTCCCAGGTCTGCGCCCATACTTTTTTACGCGATTTCAAACGTGCCGACTTTGCCGTGCGCCCCACCAGCGGGGCGGCGACAGAGGAGGCGACCTTCTTTTTCCTGTGGTGCCTGAGAGGAGCTGCGGTAACGGCGAACGCCGCACCACTTATACCGAGAACGAGCGCAAATACAGCAAGAGCGCGGAAGACAGGGAATAAACAGGCTTTCATGAAATCCGACAACGAAGAAGACAGACCTTCAGAGGTGCCCGGAGCATACGGGCGCACTGCACAATTCCGGGGAGCAGCCGGAAGCTCCATTCTGTCGCGTTCCGGGCCTGCGGTCAACCGAAATGTTTCAATCTCCACGCGCATTTCGATTCCGGTCCACTCACTCTATCGTCGGTATACTACGTTTTCGACATACCCTCGGGAAAATTCTACAGATTTGATGCCGCACTCGAACTCCGGCGGGACCCGCGTCCTCACCCAAGGCGACTTTATCACGTTGAACGAACAAGTGGTTGGCTGCGATAAATGCCCTCGCCTGATCGACCATTGCCGTTCCGTGGCTCAAACGAAGCGCCGCGCCTATCTCGACTGGGATTACTGGGGAAAACCCGTGCCTTCGTTCGGCGACCCTTCGGCACGTCTGTTGATTCTCGGTCTGGCACCCGGAGCCCATGGCGCTAATCGTACTGGACGTATGTTCACGGGCGACCGTTCCGGGGAGTTCCTTTACCGCTCGCTGCACCGCGCCGGGTTTGCCTCCATGGCACAAAGCACTCACCTCGGGGACGGTCTGGAGCTTCATGACGCATGGATCACCGCCTCCGCCCACTGCGCTCCGCCCGACAACAAGCCGCGGCCGGAGGAATTACGGGCCTGCCGCCCCTATCTCGGGCGCGAACTGGAGTTGCTGAGAAACCTTCAGATCGTGGTAGCGCTCGGGAAAATCGCCTTCGATACTTATCTGGGGCTTTTGAAGAGCAATGGCGGCATAGAACGGATCTCCGATTTCCGCTTTGGCCACGGAGCGCTATGCGACCGGCTGCACCCCATTTTGCTCGGTTGCTACCACCCCAGCCAGCAAAACACTTCCACCGGCAAGCTCACCCAAAACATGCTGGACGACGTCTTCCTGTTGGCGTCGGAGATCATCCGATCCGGACCAGATCGCGTTGCACCACGCCTGTAGTGGAAGCGGAGCCGCCCATCACAAACACATTCACTTCGGAGCGAACCCCAAAATCCTCCAGGTAAATACCGGGCTCGACCGAGAAGAGCGACCCCGGCAGAATCCGGCGTTCATCGTGCGTTTCCAGATTGTCCATGTTCGCGCCGGTACCGTGCACCTCCGTTCCGATGGAGTGCCCGGTACGATGGACAAAATTCGGGCCAAAGCCTTTGGCCTCTATATAGCGCCGCGCGGTATCATCCACTTCAAACCCCCGAATCTCCCGACCCGATGTCACAGCGGCCGCCACCGCAGCCACGGCCCGATCGCGCGCATCGCGCACAATCTCGAATACTTCCTGCACGCGAACCGACGGGTTTCCGCAAACGCCCACCCAGGTGATGTCGTAGAACACGGCCTGGGCCTGATCGAGCTTCGCCCACATGTCGAGGAGCACGAAATCGCCGGGCCCGATCGTCACGCTGGAATCGGCAGTGGGTTCATAGTGGGGATTGCCGGCGTGTCCGTTCACCGCGACGATGGGGCCGCTGTCGGTGACCATGCCCGCCGCCCTGAATTCTTCGAGAATCCAGTCGCGGACCTCCAGTTCCGTAACGCCTTGCGACAACCTGCCCGCGATGAAACGGAAAGCTCCCGCACAGACCTGGTCCACCCGCTTCCCCGCTTCGAGATGTGTGGCAAACTGCGCTTCGGTAAGACAAGCTTCGAATTCCTGAATTAATTCCGCGGAGCTCACCACGTCAACACCCTGGGCCCGCACCAACTCCACAGTACCGGCGTCCACCATAGCCACATACGGTACAGCGCAGAGCGGCGAATACTGCATCGCTACCCGGGATATCCCTTTGAGCATTTGTGAAAGCTGCGAGTGTTGCTCCTGCCAACCTGAGTAGAGGAGCTTTTTCCCGGGCAGCGCGTCGATGATGCCCGCTTCAATACGATGCACGATTCCCAGCGGCTCGCCCTCGGCCGGGATCAGATAATACCAGCGGCGCGTAACGTGGCGCGGAGCGCGGAATCCGAGCACGCGGTAAGCCAGGGGATCGCGTTCGTGGTGATCGAAGAACAGCCACCCATCGAGGTTTTGCCGGCGCAGCGCTTCCTGAATGCGGGGTATCTCCATGTTCAGGGCTTCCGGCATTTCCGCCACTCGATCCGGGCCCGGAGATCGGTCACGCCTGCCGCCTGCCGCGGTGCGAGCACTTCGAACGAGAGCACGTCATCCAGCCAGTCATGACTGGAGCCATCGGAATACTGCGTCGCCACCGTCACGGTGTAGTGCTGGGGCGTGAGCCAGCATTCGAACTGAAAATCGATGTCCAGTTCCTCGCCCGCTTCGAAGGTTCCGAGGTCGAGTTGTTCAATCCGCGTATTCGTGCCGTAGATTTCCATGCCAATCCGATTCCGGATCAGAATGCCGACCATCGGCTCAGCGATGCGCTGCCGAAAAGCGGTGCGGATACGAATCGTAATCTTCTCTCCGCTCGAAACGATCCCGCATTCTCTGCCGCTTTGATCGAGCAAAGTCACTTCCAGAATTTCGCTGGACCCGTCGCCGTGTCTGTTACTGGCGGTGGGGTGCGCGCGCCTGTCGGTTTGCTCGAAAGCTTTCTGGCGTTCCAGCACCACGCCGATGTACTTATCGATCACGTGCCTGGGCTCGCCTTCGGCTTCGATTCGTCCGTTCAGCAGGAAGATAGCCCGGTTGGATAGCTGCTTCACCAGACCAAGATCGTGCGAAACGAACAGCACGGTCGTCTTTTTCTCCCGCAGTTCCTCGAACTTGCGAATACAACGGTTCGCGAAGACCGCATCGCCGACGGCCAGCGCTTCATCCACGATCAGAATGTCGGGACTCACGTGGATAGCAGTCGAGAATGCCAGCCTCACATACATGCCGCTTGAATACTCTTTGACCGGCCGGTGAATGAATTCCCCAATTTCGGCAAAAGCCTCGATCAGTGGCAGATTCCGCTGCATCTCGGCGCGGCTGATGCCCATAATTTCGCCATTGATAAAGACGTTCTCGCGACCGGAAAATTCAGGATTGAAGCCGGCGCCCAGTTCCAGCAGTGCCGCCACCCTGCCCCGCTTGACGATGCGTCCTGTGGTGGGCTGCAGGATTCCGCTGATGACCTGCAGCAGCGTACTTTTGCCGCAGCCGTTCGGGCCGACCAGGCTCACCATCTCGCCCCGGTCCACGCTGAAAGAGATATTCTGGAGGGCCCAGAAGTCGGTGTGCAGCGGCTTTCGGCTCAGCGGATTCAGTTCGCGGATACGATCGAAGGGAGTTTTGTAAAGGTGGTACACCTTCGATACGTTCTGAACGAGAAGCAAACACCAGTGTAGCCGCCTATGATAAAACGCTGCGTCACGGGGTTGTGGCCGGAACTTTTTGAAATCCAGCTCGTCCTGAAATCACAGCCGTAAGATCAGGGTCAGATCGCTGCCCGGCGTGATGCCGCCGACTCCGGTTATGTTCAGGCTCAACCGATCGCCAGCCGTTAAAGCGGGCATTCCGAAACCGCTGAGCACATTCGAAGTAGTCGCGCCGTCGTTGAACTGAACAGTTGCATAAGGCGTACCGTTGCGGTTGATCTGCAGAATGATGCCGGCGCCGGTTGGCGCGGTCCCCACGATCCCAAAGATATCCCGGACCGATCTCTCCGCATCGACCACGATCAGGGGCGCTGCGTTGGTCTGAATTGCGAGGTATCCGCCGATTTGAAAAGAAAACTGGCCTCCGGCCATGGTCCGCAAACCGCGATCGATGGTTTCCGTGTAAGCGTTCGCCGTTACAGGCCCGTCACCCAGAGAGTTAGTCATATACAACTCTGTAGTCGCAAGCCGCACATTCGGTAATCCCACGCTGTAGCGCCAATCCCCGCTGGCAGGAGTTCCGAAGAAGTTCTTTACGAACGGCACGATCACCACTTTTTCACTCAGCGGGTAGGCCCCGAAAGGCTGCGCATGGTCGGCGGCAAGGGTTCCCTGAGCGCCCCGCACTACGGCACTGGAGCCATCGGAATTCGTCGCCGTCACCACCACAACTTCCTGATCGATCTGAATCGGCGATCCCGGCGCGAAAGCCTGGCCGAAAGCGATGCTGGTGTCCCCCGCCGCGATGTTTGTCGTCATCGGGATCGGCGCCGCGCCATTGATTTCGTCATAGAGATGAAAACGGTATGTCCCGGCTAAAATTCCGCGCGTGTTGAGCAGCGTGCTGAATCCGATGGCTCCGAGATCCAGCACGCCTCCGCTGACGGGCGAAAGCGCCAGACCGTAGACTGGCGCGGGAGGCACATCCGAATCCGAAGCGAGCCCTCCCGACTGGCCGATCACCCACCGCGTGAGAGGTGAGAGGTCGTATGCCGCTTCCTCACCCGCGGTGTTGGCAGCCCGCGCCGAGATCTCGATCCCGGAGCCGATTCGCTCGGGCACATCGATAGCGATGGGGCTGGCCTTTCCCTTTGCCCCGGCCCGCCAGGCATTCTCAGCGATTACGAACCAGCTTGTCGCATCGGGCTCGGTACTCCACGCGCTCTCAAGAGTGAGCGTAGTTGCTGTATTACTCAGTACGGCGCGTTCCTGGTTCGCCCCAGTCCCTCGCGTGATACGCACGACTGACGATTGATATTGGTTCACCTTCAACTGAAGCGTCGTGTTTCCCACCGTGGTCCCGGAATGAAGAGTTACAGAAGTCTCCGGCAGATACTCCCAACGCCAGTCGACATTGACATGATCGAACTGCGGATCCGGTGGCAGCAGCGTCTGCGGCGGAAGGCCCCCATCGGTGAACGCCGGTTCCAGCGGCTGGTTGGATGCGATCCGAAACAACGATGCGGGGGTGGTCCCGCGGTAAACATTGAAACCGACTCCACCTGAGGGAAGAGAAATCCCGTCAAGGACTACGGAGTTCGTGTCCGCGCCTGCGGCCGTGGACGCCTGCGCTATGAAAGACAGCGAGCTTTCGCCACCGGCACTGTCCACCGCGCTGACGGCATAAAAGAAGTTGAGTCCACCTGCCAGCGTTCCGCCGGTCGTGCTGACAACCGGCAGCAGATTGAGCAGGGGCGCCGTCAGATTCCCGATCTTCCCGGATGGAGCCGTAAATGAAACGGTCAGTTCCACGTTCGTGGAACCGTCGCTCGCCGTCACTTCCGCTTCGACGATTCCCAATTGCAGATTTCCGTTGGCGTCAACCACCGTGCCCGCCACGGGCGCCGGGATACCGGAACCCCGC
>JALYHT010000122.1 GCA_030776225.1 Acidobacteriota bacterium
AGCCGGGGGTTGACCTGGTGGAGCGCCGAGATTTCTTTGGGACCGAGGTAAATAGCGAACTGATTGCGGCCCGCGCCGCCCAGGGCAACGCCCGGATAAGGCTCTTCCGAGGAATTCACAGATGACGCGGCCGTATCCTGGAACGTGGTCGTCTGAATGGGAGTGTTCGGCGGAGGCAGAAAAGCGGCGGCAAAATATTGATCGTCTATGCCGGCAAATGAAAAGCTTCCGTCGGCATTGGCAGGGCCGTTTTTCCCTGTCTTGGCGGCGTCGCGATAGAGCTTGTTCTTTTCGGAATCATAGTGGATTGTGAACTGTTGCGCAGCCGCGTTCTGCACGGCCATGTCGCCAAAGCCGCCGCGCCATTCCACCAGATGAGGCAGGCTGGCGCCATTCTGCGTAACTTCGTCGGAATACTGCACCATGTAGCCTTGCTGCTGCAGCGTAAAGGTCTTGGCTGCATGCGTTCGGCCATCGGAAAATTCAAACGCAATGGTATTCGTCCCGGGGTGTGCAACCCAGAGCGCGCGATCGAGATCGGTGGATGGTTGTTTATCGCGATAAGTAAACGAAAAGGGATAGCCAAACTTCTCGGCGCCTTTTTGATTTACCAGCTCCAGAGGTTTCCCGGCGCTGTCTCTGAACTTTTTAAGCGTCCAGCTCTTGACCGTCGCGCCTCTGTTGGTGAATACGACATTGTAAAAATCGGTGTCGAGCGTGTAATCCTGGGCGCTCCCTCCGGTGATGACCTCGGCGGGTGCCGCCGTACCGTCCGCGGCAGGCGGATTCGGGTTCGTCATCGGCGTGCCACTCGCGCTGGAAGCGGCGGCGCTGCCCGCCTCGCCCGGCTTCCTGACAACTTTGGGCGCGGCTGTCTTCTGGTCCGCGGGCGGCGTAATGCCCAGCTTCGTGTAAGCCCAGGGGGTGACTACGAGGATAAGTCCCATGAGCGCGAATGCGATGAGCATTCGTATCTCACTGGATAATTCTTTCGTTTCTTGTTTAGGAGGCGTGGGAGAGCTCATTCTGCTTTCAGCGCTGCGCGATTGGAGGTACGAGGTCGGTACCGCCCTCATGGAACGGATGACACCGGCCGAGGCGTTTCAAACCCATCCAGACGCCTCTGCCCGCGCCGTGGATTTCAATAGCCTGGTTCATATATTGTGAACACGTGGGATAGAAGCGGCACGCCGAAGGCAGCAGCGGTGAAATCAGGCGTTTGTAACCGGCGAGGAGCATGATGAGAAATTTGCCGGCTTGACCTGTTGGCACCTGACGAAGAGACGCCGCACCTCGGCCTGAAGTTCTGTGAAGAGGCAATCTTGCGCTTTGCGCCGCGGATTGAAGACGATGGACCACTCAGAACTCAGTGTAGCCAGTTCCAGGCGGACGGCTTCGCGCATGCGCCGTTTGATGCGATTGCGCACCACCGCTTTGCCGAGGGCTTTGGGCGTGGTAAAGCCGATATGCGGGTTGGCAGAATCTGGTTCGGCCAGCGCAAAAGCGGCAAAATAAGGACACGTGTGCCGCACGCCCTGGTCGTAGACTTTACGGAATTCGCTCGGTCGAAGCAGCCGGACACTTTTAGGAAAGCCCGCAGCCGTAGCGCGCTCCGCGCTATCTTTCTGAGCTGACAGACAGCTTCTTGCGGCCAATGGCCCGGCGGCGGGAAAGGACGGCCTGGCCGTCGGCGGTCTTCATACGGGTCCGAAAACCGTGCGTCTTGGCGCGGCGGCGGTTGTTCGGCTGAAAAGTTCTTTTAGGCATCGTGATTCCTGAATGTCTTTCGTAATGGCTGGGAAATAGTGATTATACAACAGCTTGGATGCGGATGGCGTAATCGGAACGGAGAGCGCGGGCGAAGACCTGCAATCTCGACCTGAACCGGCTGGACAGAACCTTCAAAGTTGCCGCCCCGGCAGCGCCACACGATAAAATCGGACCCCGAAAGCGGGTTCGAAAGCCACGCCTCCGCCCAACACAACCCGCATCTCCCGCACCTGATCCGCCGCTTCAGGAACAGTATCCGTATAAAGGTGCTCAAACGAGCCGGGATCTCTCATGAGCGGAGAAAGCAGAAACCCCGTCCGGGCGGCTTCGGGAGAAATTCGAAAGATACTTTCTTTCGCCGCTGTGCGCACGATCAATTGCGTCAGCGGCGGCCGGGCGAGGAGTGTCATCGCCGAGCCAACAACCGTTGTCCGAAGATCGAATTCAACCCATATCGCGGAACGATTCGCGTCTGGAACAACGATTGGCTGTTGCGCCTGCGCGGTGAATTCCCCGATTTTTTGCCGAGGCGCCGGGTGGCACCCGTGACTTTCCAGCACTACATATTTTCCCGACTCGCCGGCGGGTTTGTAGCATTCGAGGAGTGCTCGCCATGAAAGGCTGTCCGACGACGTCGCGTAGCGCGTATCGATCGGCCGTACGTCGAAGAAAACAAAATCCGGACGCTGGGCGCTGCGGTAAAGCGCTGCATTTCTGCCGCTGAGATAAGAGTTGTAAGCCGCGAACGCCTGCGGCATCGGAGGGAGTCGCACAGAAATGCCGTTCCCATATAAGAGCGCCTCATCATCGGGGAAAAAACTCGCTGTACCGGACACCTTCGCTAACGGCAGGGCGCGCTGAAAGTTCGCCAACTGTGTTGCGTATCGTGCGGACATGGCTTCGCCGCCCAACACTGCCGTGAGTGCGCGGAGGTTGCCGTCCAGCGTTTCCAGCCTTTCTCGCCCCCCGTCGGAACCCAGCTCCACCAATGGGACGACGAGGGATAAAGATAAGAGGCAGGCCACGCACATCTTCTCAGCTGGACCGAAAACGAAATTCGGCAACGGGCAGGCCTCGAAAACCCCGATTGTGCAAAACAATAAAATTGCGGCCGGCAGCAATCCGTTAACAATACCCGACCAGATGTGAAACGAATCGTGCCTGACGAATGCCTCTTTCAACTGCGCCAGAAATAGCAGACCAAACCAGCCGAGACAAGGCCAGATTGAGCGGCGGCTTGAGAGTGCGTATTTGATAAAGGGAACCCCTATGGCGACGACCAGAACAGTGGCGACACCCAATTCGACCCCGGGTCCATCGGTAAACATTTCCGCACTATAGGATTTGGCGATCGAAAATGCGCCCCGCAGATAAGCGGGCAACGCGGAAAGCGGCTGCCCGGCGATCCACCACCAGGCCAGAGAACACGCCGCAATTTCGATCGAAATGAAGGGCTTCCTTCGTTTGCTCAGGTCCTGGATGGCGATAGCCGCGGCCAGCAGTGCCACAAGGACAAACCCGGTGAATTTAATCCACATGGTGAGCGCGGACATCACCGCCAGAATATGAATCTGTAAGCGGGTTGACGGGGCTGGCTCATGAAGTTCGATAAGTAAGCACGCAAGGACCACGGGTAACAAGGGGATCGGGTCGCCCAACAGCACGACAGCGGCTATAAACAAATGCCGAACCAGACTACTTTGCGGAATCCTGTGAAGTGCCAGAGAGGTGATCGCAAGAACGAATGGAACGGCTATCGCCAGCCGCCCGAATACAAGCCATGGATAAATAGCGGGGTTTCCGCGGGCCACACTTAGAAATCCCCAGGGCCCGTAAGTGTAGACGAGGTCACGGCCGAACTGTGAACCCTTCAGAAAAGCATCGGTCAGAATGATTTGCCACGAGGGATCTAAAAGTGCACCCGCACGAATGGGCAGGGGTGGCGGCAAAACCCAGGTGATAAGGAGGTACACGAAGCAGGGAAAGGACAGAAAGAGCGCCGCATACCGACGTGCCGGCTGCCCTCCCGCGGCCGGAATTCTTTGCGCCTGCGCCTTTTCAGTCGCGGCGTGCGCGATTCCGGGCATAGCTTTTCAGGCCGGCTTTCGCGCGACGATCAGAAATTGTTTACCGAAGATCTTCCAGAGTGCTTCGATTCGAAGATAGGCGCTGAGCACCCAGGCCGGGTATTTCCGGCCATCGCTCATTGTGTACGGCAGGAATTGAGCCCACGAACGCTCAACTTCGAACCCGCATTTCAGGAGCAGCTCTGTCAGAGACACATCGGTCAGTGCTATATAGTGATCATAGAAATCCCAATAGGCGGGCCCGGTATAACGGATGTTGGGCCCCATGGCGATTAATCTGCCCCCCGGTTTTAGACATCGGAAACCGGAATGTATTGTTCTCTCCAGTGCAAACTTGTCCGGAAGGTGCTCGAAAAAATTGCTCGTAAATATGACGTCAAGCGAAGCTGAAGACAGCGGCCATTCTTCCGAGCAATCCTGCTGAATAACCGAGATGCCTTCCTGCGCTCGCAGCGCGGTGGCAGGATTCAGGTCCATCGCATACTTTCGGGCAGCCGCGATCTCATTGATGAATTCGCAGTAACCGCTGCCAAGATCGAGAACGGTGGAGTTTGGGCAGACGTAACGGCTGAATATGTCCCTGCACAGCACTTCCCAAATCTCCCGCCGATAGTCCTGGAGACCCGAAAAGCGCTGGTTGTAAATCAGTTCAAGATCCTGGCCGGAATGACTTTGGACACTCATGAAAGTTTTTTGTAGTCCCCGCGGCTGAAGTATTTTTCAAGCCATATATAAAAGCAGATGAACAAATAACGGCTGCCCATTTCTTTTAGCCGGAGTTTCGATTCACCCGTCCGCCGGTTCCTCCATGTGATCGGCATGACGGTCCATTTATAACCTCGCACAATAGCTTTCAGCGGCAATTCAACCGTAAGATTGAAATGAGGCGAAATCAGCGGACTGCAGCCTTCTATCACTTCCCGCCGATAAGCTTTGAAGGCGTTTGTCGTGTCGTTCAGCGAAGTGCCGAAAATAATGCGAATGAAGAAATTCGCGGTGCGATTAATAAAGAGTTTGAAACGCGGATAATCGATGACGCCGCCACCTTTTATAAAACGCGATCCGAATACGGCATCCCAGCCTTCGTTGAGCAGGCGCCAGTAGCGGACCACATCCCGGCAGTCGTCCGATTCATCGGCCATCATCACCACAACCGCGTCGCCCGTCATATTCTGCAGGCCGTACGCAATGGCGCGCCCGAAGCCGTGCCGTGCGGGATTTCGCAGCGGCCGAACATTGGGCAGTCTTTCAGCGAGTTCTTCCAGCTTGCGCCACGTTGAATCGGAACTGCCGTCGTCCACAACGATAATCTCGTTCGGTACGTTGTGAATTCTCAGTTCCAGCGTTAAATGTTCGACAGTGGAGTAAATACAGCCTTCTTCATTCAGCGCCGGGATGACGACACTCAGCAATTGCAGAGCGGCCCGTGGTTCAGGGTTGGGCTGTCCAGAGTGGGGCTGTCCAGAGTGAAGCTGGGTGGCGCTCCCCGACGATTCGCCGGTATTCAAAACATGTTCTGCGATCATGCGGCTCCGCAAAGTGCCGACCACTCCGGGTGTTTCTCGGCGTGAAGCGCGATCTCGCTGAGTATCCAGTCGAGCGAGTGCGCAGGCGCCCATCCGAAATCCGTGGAAGCCCGGCTGTAATCCATTACCATCCAGGGAATATCGAAGGGCCGGGGGCGGGCGTCGGATTCAGGTTGATGGCGGCCGAACCTTTCGTTGCACCATTCCGCGAGTTGCGCGATGGATATCGAGTTCCTGCCGCCTCCACCGGCGTTATAGACGGGATCGGCCGGAGGATCGCGCCGCATCTGCATGCAGATCAATTCGGCCAGGTCGACCGGGTGGAAAGCGTCGCGCACCTGATAACCATAGCCGCCAAATCCGATGTATCGGAGCGGCGCGCGGCGCGCGTGGGCGTGGATCCAGTAGGAAAATATGCCCTGCTCAGCGGTTCCAAACTGTCCCGCCCCGGCAAGGTTGCCGCAGCGATTCACCCAGACCGGAAAGCTGAACGTTTCGCCATATTCAACCGCCATGATTTCCGAGCAGAGTTTTGTGGCGCCATAAAGCGATACGGGCTGCCGAACGGGAAACTGTTCCTTCACCCCGGCGCCCGAAACCCCGTCAGGCAGAGGCGCATCTTCATCCAGCATGAATCCCCGATTACGCGCGGCCACCGGAAGCGCGGAAAGGTGGGTTACGGAGTAAACACGGCTGGTGCTGAGCAGGACGAGTCCGGCTTTACGCTCGCGGCAGTATTCGAGAATGTTAATCGTCCCGTTGAGATTGTGTTCACTTAGCTGTCGGGCGCTCGAGCGGCCGTCCACGCCCGCCAGAACGCTCGGGTTGGCCGCGGCGTCTATGACCCAGTCGCAATCCGGCAGGGCATCGATATCGCTGCGCATACGGAGGTCGCCGTGAACGAACCGCACTCCCGCGGAAACCAGTGCGCTCCGGTTCGTTTCAGAGCCCGGACGCAGAAGGTTATCCATCCCGACGATTTCGACCTTCTCCAGACGTTCGGCCAGTGCCATAGCCAGATGGCTGCCTGCGAAACCGCAGATGCCGGTGATCAGAATTTTCATCCGGCTACCGCCATCGGTGGCATTGAAATCAAGTGGGCCTGAGCCAGCCGCTGTTCCCAGGATTCCACGATCTCGCTGAAAATCACATCGAGGGAGCGAGTGATACCCCACGCCGGGTAATGAGCTTTCATTTTGGTAAGATCGCTGTAGTAACAAATGTGATCGCCCATGCGATTCTCATCGAAGTAGGTGTACCGTTGAGGTTTGCCGGTGAGCCGCTCTACCCTCTGGAACGCCTCAAGAATAGAGCAGGAATTCTGATACCCGCCCCCGAGGTTGTAAACCTCCCCGCATCGTGGCGCACGGCAGAATTCAACAATAAAACGGGCCACGTCTTCCGAGTGAATGTTGTCTCTTACCTGTTTACCCTTGTAGCCAAAGACCTTGTAATCGCGCTGCTCCAGATTACAGCGAATCAGGTAACTCAGGAAACCGTGCAATTCAACCCCTGAATGGTTGGGACCGGTGAGGCAGCCGCCCCGAAGGCAACAGGTCGGCATGCCGAAATACCGGCCGTATTCCTGAACCATGACATCCGCTGCCACTTTAGAAGCGCCGAAAAGGGAGTGCTTTGACTGATCGATCCCAAAGGTTTCGCCGATTCCATTCGCATAATCCGCGTTATCGTAGTCCCAGCGCGTTTCCAGCTCTGCCATGCGCACTGTGTTCGGAAGATCGCCATACACTTTGTTTGTAGACATGTGCACGAACGGCGCTTCCGGACAGGCGCGCCGCGCGGCTTCAAGCATGTTCAGCGTCCCGCCGGCATTGGTATCGAAATCGTCGAAAGGTATAGCGGCCGCCCGATCGTGGGAAGGCTGGGCCGCCGTGTGCACTATCAAGTCAGGCCTGATATTGCCCACGAGCGCGATCACAGACGCCCTGTCGCGAATGTCCGTATTGAAATGCCGATAATCGGGAATTTCCCGGTGTAATCGCGTTAACGTCCAGCTCGTATCGCCTTCGGGGCCGAAGAACACTGCCCGCTCGTTGTTGTCGATGCCGAAAATCTGGAATTCGTGGCCAGCCAGGAACAGGCTGACCTCAGAGCCGATCAGCCCGCAGGAACCTGTAATCAGAGCAGATTTCTTCATCCAGGCCACATTGTAGGCGGACTTGAAACCGCTGGAAACCCCGTAAAATGTAAACAGACACGGGATGCCGGAAGGTAACGCCGCCGGGTAACGAAGGTTATTGTGCCGCACTGGCACTCTATACAGCTAAGGTCGTGGTGGGGTGCCGACCACGAGCCGTTCTGTGATTGGCAGAACGCTTGCTGGGGAAGTGCTTGGATCACCCGCCCAAAGCTGCGCGGGTGATCAAAACAACAAATATGCCTGTAACATTCGATTACCTTATTGTCGGAGCCGGTTTTGCGGGCGCTGTTGTCGCTGAGCGGATGGCGCGCAGATTCAATAAGCGCGTAATGATCGTCGATAAACGCCCGCATATAGGGGGCAACGCGTATGACACCCACGATAAAGCCGGCATCCTGATTCACCAATACGGCCCGCATATCTTTCATACGAATTCCTCGGAGGTAGTCACCTACCTTTCGCGCTTCACGAAATGGCGGCCGTACGAACACAGAGTGCTGGCCAGCGTGGATGGAAAACTGGTTCCGATTCCGATCAACCTCGACACCGTGAACCGGCTCTACAATCTCAACCTCACGGCCTCTGAGCTTGAAACATGGTTCGCTTCCGTCGCGGAACACAGGCCATCGCTGCAAACGTCAGAAGATGTGGTTGTGAGCCGCGTGGGGCGCGACTTATACGAGAAGTTATTCCGCGGTTACACGCGTAAACAATGGGGCCTCGACCCTTCGGAACTCGACTCATCCGTCATCGCGCGTATTCCTGTAAGAACCAACCAGGACGACCGCTATTTCACCGATACCTTTCAGGCGATGCCTCTGCACGGTTTTACCAGGATGTTTGAAAATATGCTGGACCATCCGCGTATCACGGTCGTCACAGGCTCCGATTACAGAGAGGTGATTCGCTCCGTTAAATATCGGGAAATGGTTTACTCGGGCCCCGTCGACGAGTTCTTCGACTGCCGTTTCGGCAAGCTGCCTTATCGCTCCCTGCGGTTCGAACACGAGACTATCGATACAGATGTTTTACAGCCTGTCGCAGTCATCAATTATCCGAATGAACACGCCTACACGCGGGTGACCGAGTTTAAGCATCTCACGGGACAGAAGCATTCGCGCACCAGCGTTGTTTACGAATATCCGCAGGCGGAAGGCGATCCTTATTACCCGGTGCCCCGGCCCGATAACCAGAAGCTATACGCGGCTTATCAGGCGTTGGCGGCCGACCAGCCCCGTACGCACTTTGTGGGACGTCTCGCCACTTACAAGTACTTCAACATGGATCAGGTAGTGGCTCAGGCTCTGACTCTCTGCGCCCGTCTGCTTGAAACGGACCGTCGCGAAGTCGCCGAAATACCGCAGATTGCCAGAATGGCGACTCCCCTCCTTGCTGCCGAAACCAACTGAGAAACGAGTTTTTGCTGATTGTTGTTGCGGCCGCCCTCGCTAAACGAGAGCGGCCGGAGTATGAGAGGCAGCCATAACGGCGGGTTGCTCCGCGGCTCTGGTCCTTGCGGCGATCGACTCTTCAATCAGGTTATTCATAGCGTTCCAGGTACGATCCCACGACATGGTCATGAGGAACGCATCCACGCGCTCCCGCCACTTGAAACCCATCTCGTATGTGAGAGCTTGTTCCGCCGCGGCAAGAAAGCCCTCGGTGGTTCCTTCGATCCGCACCATCCCCAATTCGCCGTAGTGCCTCTCCACGTCCCGTATAGGCGTTGAAACTACCGGCAGACCCGCCGCGAGATATTCCGGCGTCTTGGTCGGGCTGATGAACTTTGTCGAATCGTTCATCGCAAAAGGCATCAGCGCTACGTCCCACCCGGCCAGATACTGCGGCAGATCCGCGTAATCTTTCATGCCCAGCCAGTGTATATTTGGCTTGTTCGGAAGCGTGGCGGGATCGATCTTTACCACTGGCCCGATCATCACGAACTGCCACTCCGGACGCCTTTCGGCCAGTTCGCCAATCAGCTTCACATCGATGCGCTCATCGATCACCCCGGCATAACCGAGTCGCGGTCTGGGCAGGGTTTTCTGATCTTCGGCCGTATCGCCCAGAACACGCGCCTGCGCGAAATGGTCGCAGTCTACGCTGCTCGGAAACGCGTACACATGATCGTGCTGCCGCCGCTTCGATTCGAACAGACTCTCTCCGCCCGTGAACACCAGATCGCAAACCCCGAACAGCTTCCTTTCGTTTTGCGTCAGTTCCGGAGGCGCGTTATGGAACAGCGAAAGCTCGTCCATGCAGTCATACACAGTGGCTTTCGGCCGCAGATCTTTCGAAATTTCGAGAGCCATCGGGGTGTAATACCACGCGATATATTCATTGATTTTTTCACTGCGCAGCAGTTTCGATACGCTGCGGCTTACCTCCCTGGTCAATTGTGCCCGGTCAAAGTGTTCCGGGAATTCCGGCGTGGCCACTTTTACTCCGGTCTTTTCGCATTTCCTGAGACGCATCCCGGGTTTTTCGCAGGCCCTTTCAAATACCGGTTCTTCGATGAAGTACACGCGGCGCTGCCGCGCGAAACGGCTCATAAGATGCTGCGGCCGCTGAAACACAAAACCCCATCTCAGATGGGAGAAACAAATCAAGTCCGCTGATCCTGAAACGTTTTGTTCCGCGTTCATACTTCGGCTCCCTGAATTAAGTTCCGCTGAGCGCGGATTTCGCGCGCCAGCGGTTCAAAAATTTCTCTCGATCCCGTATCGTCCGCGTAATCCCAGAGTCCGTTCAGACAATGGCGATCGTCCACCCAGCCCGGGTGGTTCAGAATCGGGTACAGACAAATACCCTCGACCGGAATATGCATCCGTTTTGCCGCCAGCACCTCGCCCGCTATATAGCGCAGCCATTCCGGCCTGCATTCTCCTTCCGTCCCGGTTTCGGCGACGAACAACGGACGCCTGTAGCGCTCATACACTTCGGCCAGAATTTCGCTGAAAGGCCTGTACTCCCGATCCCCGGGATGAAGGGTTTCCGCGAGATTCCGCCACTGATTTCGGTCATAGTAGTTAACGCCGATTACGTCCACCGCATTTCCCGTGCCGCCCAGTTCCGGATGCGCCCGGCCCAGCAGCATATCCCAGGACTCGAACATAGACCTGCGATAGTTCTCAGCCTCGATATCGTCGCCCGGCAACTCCGGCCTGCCCACAATGTGAATCACCGGTTCCGGTGAAACGATCGTTACGTTACCCAGTACGGCGCGAACTTCCTTCTGCGCCGCCAGAAAACCGCGCACCAGCTGGCGTTTCAACTCGTGCCCGCACCCGCGCCTGTAAGGATTCAGACACGCCACATCCCCCCCGGCCCAGGCCATGAAGGAAATCTCATTCACCGGCGCGATCAACCATGGCGGATCGCCTTCGGCGCGCAGCAATCGGGCAAAAGCAGCCGCCAGCCCCGCAAACGCCTCTACCCAAGAGGGCTCGAAAATGTCCAGATAATCGGGCCAGCCAAAATGAAGCAGATCCCACACGATCTCCACATTCTGGTTTCGGGCCGCCTTAAGAAACGGCCGTACTGTCGAAAAATCGTAATCGCCCGGCCGCGGTTCGATTAAAGTCCAGCGAATACCTTCGCGGACCGTCTGAATTCCGAACTCCCCCAGCCGCGCGTAATCCTGCTCCGTAAATTCGTCGTGACGCGTGCTCCGGAGCAGATCGAGCCTTTTGCCGTCTTCAAGCTTGTGAGTGGAACACTCGTAACCCGCCTGAAAGAAACTTCGAAAAATCCGTCCCAACAACAATTATTAAAGATCTTTTAAAAAGCGGCTACTGGGTTTCGGATGAAATCGCACGCAAACGGCCTGCCGCTATTTCGGGCGTAAGATCTCTTTGTGCTTCGGCCAGAAGCTCGTAGCCCACCATAAATTTTTTTATAGTTGCGGAACGCAGCAGAGGAGGAAAAAAATGCGCGTGCAGATGCCACGTGCCGTGCGGCTTGCCATCCACGGGCCTTTGATGAAACCCCATCGAGTAAGGAAATGGCGCCCCGAATAATTTGTCGTAACAGCGGGTAATTTGACTTAGAATCCCGCCAAGACCCGCCTTCTCCCCGTCTTCCAGTTGGTCCATGCCGGTCATATGCCGCCGCGAGATCACAATAATTTCGAAAGGCCATGTCGCCCAGAACGGCACCGCCGCTATGAACGACTCGTTGGCGCAGACCATGCGCTCGCTGTCCTTTTCCACCACCGCGTAATCGCACAGCAGGCACGAAGCTTTAGCCCTGTCGTATTCCAGTTGGCTCGCCGTCTCTTTGCCTGCCTGCGTTGGAACGCTGCTGCCGGCCCAGATCTGGCAATGCGGATGAGGATTGCTCGCGCCCATCGCCTCGCCGCGATTTTCGAAAATCTGCACATGATTGACGAGCGGCATGTCGCAAAATTGCGCATACTGCCCGCACCACATTTCCACCACCGCATTCAGCTCCGCCACTTCCATACCGGAAATTGTCAGATCGTGACGCGGCGAAAAGCACGCCACCCGGCAAACACCGCTCTCCGCCTCCGCCGCGAGCAACCCGCTTCGATCCAGGCGACCCAAAGCCGCGCCCGGAAGCAAAGCCGGAAAGTCGTTATCGAAAACGAAAGTGGATTCGTATACCGGATTCCGCACCCCGCCGGCGCGCGCATTTCCGGGGCACAGGTAGCACTCGGGATCGTAAGGCGTCGGCTTCTTCGTTTCAACTTTTTCAACAGCGCCCAGCCATGGCCGCGTGGCTCTCTGCGGGGATACCAGAATCCACTCCCCGAGCAATGGGTTAAAACGGCGGTGCGGGCGGTCAGTCCAGTCCAGATCCATTCAATCTTCCTCGCTCATAAATCTTCGCCCGCGCCCGCGGAAGGGATGCACACATATGCGGCGCCTTCCCTGCCCGCGCGCCGCTGGTACTCCCCTGTGATGAAATCCGCAAACTTTTCGGCCTGCGCGGACTCGACTAAATTGACAGTGCAGCCGCCAAACCCGCCGCCTGTCATCCGCGCCCCATGCACGCCGTAACCGCGCCCCGCCCGCTCAGCGATATCGACCAATATGTCCAGTTCCGCACAACTGACCTCGAAGTCGTCACGCAGACTCCGATGCGAGGCCAGCATCAGCCCTCCGAACCCGTCCATATCGTCCCGGTCGAGAGCCGCTCCCGCGCTCAGCACGCGCGCATTCTCAGTGACCACATGCCGGCAGCGGCGCAAAATTAATGGCGGCAGTTCTCTTGCGTACTCTTCCAGTCGTTCTTCTGTGACATCGCGCAAAGAATACAGACCTGGAATAAAACTCTTTAGCACCTCCACCCCTTCCTCGCATTCCGCGCGCCGACGGTTGTATTCGCCCCCGGCGAGTTCGTGCTTTACTTTCGTGTTGCATACCACCAGCTTCACGGTGTCGGGGATTTTTTTCGGCATCGCCACAAGCGACCGGCAGTCGAGCAGCAGAGCGTGCCCTTCCCGTCCGTGACATGCCACGAACTGATCCATGATTCCCGTGCGCGCTCCCACAAATTCATTTTCCGCGCGCTGGCACAAGAGCGCCGTTTCCGTTCGGCCCATCTCAATCCCGGAATTAACAAGCAGGGCCATGGCCGTTGAAACTTCGAGAGCGGCCGATGAGCTGAGTCCCGAGCCTATCGGCACTTCACCTTCAATCGCCATATCCGCTCCGCGCAGCTTGTGCCCGGCGCTTTCGAGCGTCACCGCGACGCCAAAGACATAGTCGGTCCAGTCGCCGCGCCGCTTTGCCGAACCTTCATCGAGATCGATCTCGCCCGCCTGCGGAAACTTTGTGGAAAATACCCGGATCGTCCGGTCTTTGCGCGGCGCGATGGCGGCGCGCGTGGCAAACTGAATCGCCGCGGGCATGACGAACCCTTCGTTATAGTCGGTGTGCTCGCCGATCAGATTCACGCGGCCCGGCGCCCGGAAGATCCTGGGAGTGCCGCCGAACCGCTCCGTGAAAGCCGCTCTGAGGCCATTCATAAAAGGCGCGTCCTAAACCAGCAAATCGTTAATGGCCCGGATCAGTTTCGGATCGAATTTCAGTTTGCGATCGTAAGTCAGCAAACCGTTGACTTCCTGCTCCACGTCGTACAACTGCGTATAGCAGATGCCGGCGATCCGCTGTATTTTCGCAATGGCCTCATAAAGGCCCCGCATCCGTTTCAGCGCCTCCGCCGGATCGGTCTCAAGCCCGGAATATCCCCAGGCATTTTTGGGCGCCGCGGGTAAGTCTTCGGGCCGCACGTAACCAATCCCGCCGAACTCCGAAACGAACACGGGCGTACCGTTGTACCTGTTTCCGGGAGCGGTATAGAGTTTGCCGTAGAGCGGCAAAGGCACTCCGTCGCGCTCGAAATTCTGATAACGGCGATAAAACTCCTCACCCGTTTTTGTGTAATCGTGAATGGCGAAAAGATCGGTCAGCTCCGTGTGTTCCCAGCCGTCGTTATCGATTACCAGCCGGGTTGCGTCCAGCGACTTCGTTACGTAATAAAGTGCCTTCACGTGCGCCTGCTGTCGCGCATCCGTCAGATTGGGGACCCCCCAGCTCTCGTTCAGAGGCACCCAGATGATGATGCTCGGGTGGTTGTAATCGCGGTTCACCACTTCAATCCATTCGTGGGTAATACGGCTTACCGCCGACATGTCGAAAAGATAAGCGTTCGCCATCTCTCCCGAGACCAGCAGGCCCATCTTGTCCGCCCAGTACAGATAGCGCGGATCCTCCACTTTCTGGTGCTTCCGTACGCCGTTGAAGCCGAGTTCTTTCGCCATCCTGATGTCCGCCTGAATGGCCTCATCGTCGGGCGGCGTCAGATTCGATTCCGGCCAGTATCCCTGATCGAGCACCGTCTTAAGAAACAGCGGATCGCCGTTCAGCAGAACCTTGCCATCCTGCGCAGTCACGGACCGGAAGCCGAAATAGCTGTCAACCCCGTCGACAAATCCGTCTGGCCCGTGCAGTTCAAAGCGCACATCGTAGAGATTCGGCTTCCCGGGCGACCACAGCAGCGGATCGCTCACCTGCACCGCCACCACCGCGCGGGGACCATCGGCCAGGCTCATCCCGGTCGCGAGGGTGCGTCCCCCGCCCTGCACCGCAACAGTCATGAACTGAAAAGGCTCCGGGTTCACGATCGTGGCTTCAAACGCCGCAGACCCGTCGATACGCGGCGTAATCCGCACGCCTTCGAGATAACTCGCCGGAACCGGTTCCAGCCAGACGGTCTGCCAGATCCCCGTTGTACGCGCGTAGAAAATGCTGGCCGGTTCTTCCCGCCAGTATTGCTTGCCTCGTGGAATATAACGGTCGCCGGGCGGATCTTCCGCCCGCACCACCAGCACATGCCTGCCCACCGACTGAAGGGCTACGGTAATGTCGCACGTGAAAGGCGTATGCCCGCCTTCGTGCGTCGTTACCACCACGCCGTTAACCCAGACTGTGGCTCTATAGTCGACCGCGCCGAAGTTCAGCAGAACGTTCTTACCGGCCCATTCCGGGGGTACTTCGAAGGAGCGCCGGTACCACACGCAGGAATGAAACGAACGGTCTCCAATGCCGCTTTTAGCCGATTCAAAGGAGAAGGGGACCAGAATACGCTGCGGAAACGGCTCGCCATTTAAAAACCATCGCGCCGCGAGACCCTCGTCTCGGTCGTCGATCCGGAACTCCCATTCGCCGTTCAGGTTCAACCACCGGGCTCTGACGAATTGCGGACGCGGGTATTCAGGCCGGGGAATCGGATTCATAGCTCAATGTGCGATTGCATCCGCGGACGGACTTTCTATCGGCTGCACGTATATGTCCGTTGCGCAACGCAGATTTGAAGATATGACCGTTGGGGATATTGATTAAGTTACAACAACAGCCCGGCGGCGGCGGAGTGCGGCCACACCAGCGGCCCCCAATGCGAGCAGTGTCAGGCCCGCTGTGGCAGGTTCGGGCGTCGCGGTACCCGAAGGCGTGCTGATTGGCGCGCCGGTATCGTCGTAAGCGGCCGCCAGCAGGGTCACCGAATCGGGGAACCCCTCGGCATCCATGTCGATCCTGAGCTCAGCCCACCCGTATCTGACTTGTGCGGTGCTGCTATGTGTGTTCGTTGCAAATCTGAAGCCCGCAAAATTGATAATGCCCGGAATCCACTGGCCAGCTTGCTGACTGAACCTGCCGCTGACCGAACTGGAGCCGGTGGCGCGCACGTTCAGTTGAACATGGCCGTATTGGAACGACCCCGCGCCCGATGAAATCAGCTTTCCCGAGCCGAGATTTGCGATGGATAAATTTTGCCCCAGAAACTCAACGCCGGCAGCGGCGGCGATGCCCTCCTTTTCCCGAAAATCGGAGCTCGAGAAGTTAAAGCGCCCCGCAAACAAATGCAGCGGCGGCGCGGTTCCAAACTGCACCGTGCGGCTGGATGAATTGCTGGCAGCGGTGACCGTTACAGGGCTCCCGGCGTACTGGATGGTCGCGGCTTCGGCGTTGGAAGCCGAAGCCGCAGCCGCGGCCGGTACCGCCGCGTAGACCGCCCAGTTCGCCAGCCGCCGGGACGGTGAAGCGTACGGCTTCAAAGGCGCCCACGAGGAGTATTCCTGTAGGCGATCCGCCAGTCTCATAACGCTGTGCATTTGTTTCGCAATCATTTAAATATTTCTGAAATTCTAAAACGTATTAGTTATAACCAAAAAGTGTATCATTAGCTTTTGATCCATGAGAACTTCTTTATCGTTCTTCGGCCCGTTTTTATGCGCGATCGCCGCGTTCGCTCAGCCTCCCACCGTAGGACGTTGCCCCGTGTTCCCGGCGGATAACATCTGGAATACGCGGGTGGATAATCTGCCCGTTTCTCCGAACAGCCCGGTCTGGGTGGATACCATCGGGCCCTCTTCTCCGCTCCACCCCGATTTCGCATCGGGCTACGGTCTGAGTATCGGGATTCCCTATGTGGCAGTGACCGGAGCGCAAACGAAATATCCCGCCACTTTTCAGTACCAGTCGGAAAGCGATCCCGGACCGTACGCGATCCCGCTCAATGCCCCGATCGAAGGCGGCGCGAACGGCGATGGCGACCGTCATGCCATTTCGGTGGATCAGCAGAATTGCATTCTTTACGAGTTATTCTCGGCATATCCCTCTTCCAATCCGCCCTCGTGGTCGGCCGGTTCGGGGGCTATTTTCAACCTGCTCTCCGATTCGCTTCGGCCGCAGGGATGGACTTCGGCGGACGCGGCCGGGTTGCCGATCCTTGCGGGCCTGATTCGTTACGACGAAATTGTGAAGGGCGAAATTCGCCATGCCGTCCGCTTCACCGCGCCCCATACACGGGATGCCTGGGTGTGGCCCGCGCGGCACGAAGCCTCCTCGCTTGACGATCCCTCTTATCCGCCCATGGGGGCGCGCTTCCGGCTGAACGCGGCTTTCGATATTTCAGGATATTCGGCTATTAATCAGGTAATTCTGACCGCTCTGAAACGTTACGGGCTTATCCTCGCGGATAATGGTTCTTCCTGGTTCATTTCGGGCGTGCCCGATTCACGCTGGAACAACAGCGAGCTTCACTTTCTGACCGGGGTCAGGGGTTCCGATTTTGAAGCCGTGGATGTTTCACCTTTAATGACGGACCCGAACTCCGGGAAGACCACTCCGATTCCCGTGTCGATGACTCTGACCGGCGACACCGCGACAGCCATGGTGAATTCAGCCGAGCAGTTTACGGCGCACGTTGCGGGCAACGCGGACCAGCGGGTTACATGGGATGTGAATGGCCTCCCCGGCGGCAATGCCTCGCTCGGAACGATTGATGTCAACGGTCTTTACACCGCCCCCTCCACGGTGCCAACTCCGCGCACCACGGTGGCCATCCACGCCAACAGCCTCGCGGCGCCGGCGGCGGCCAGCGCCTCACTCATTATTTCCGCCACGCGGGTGGGAATACTGCCGGCAAACCCGGGCGTGCTGCGGGGTGCCACCCAGAAGTTCACCGCTTCGGTTCAGGACATACAGAATGCCGCGGTCGCCTGGTCTGTCAACGGCATTCCCGGCGGCAGTTTATCCACCGGAACAATAAAGCCGGACGGCACTTACGTAGCGCCCGTCTCGACCCCGCCCGGTGGTTCGGTTCAGGTCACCGCTACCTATTCGTCCGATCCGTTGGGTTCGTCGACCGTGACCGTTAATATCATCTGAAGCAGGTTACAAAACAAAGCCAATTCCGCTTTGCTATTATAACTGTGATCTGGTCAACCGGGCCCGCGTTTGCCTGCGCGGATTCCGAACCCCGCATTCAAAATTTTTGAAGGACAGCAACTCCCCCAAATGGGTAAAGAAAAATTTGACCGCAGCAAGCCGCACGTCAACATCGGAACGATAGGACATATCGATCACGGGAAGACGACGCTGACGGCAGCCATCACGAAGGTGCTGGCGAAGCACAACCCGAAGG
>JALYHT010000123.1 GCA_030776225.1 Acidobacteriota bacterium
TTGAAATGGACGTGCCCGATGGCAATGGTGGCTCGGCTATCTGGAACGTGGAGATGCCATCCCCGGTGGTGCTGATCCGGGCGGGCTGGAAACCATCGGTAATCAAACCCGGAGACAAGGTGACCGTAGTGGCGCATCCGCAGCAGAGCGGAGAACCGGGCGGCCTCTTCATTTCGCTCACCCTGCCGGATGGCAGGACGTTGACGGACAAACCCCCGGCAACCGACGCTTCACGCGGTAATCTTCCCCGGGCCGTCTTGACAATGCCATCCAGCGAGCTTTGGGTCTGGATTCAGCAGGACAGGCGCGCCCGCTACCTTGAGCGCCGCTCGCTTTTGGATGAGCTTGGTTTAAGCTTCCGTACATAGCCGAGAGCTTCGCGCAAACCGCGGTCTACGTTCTTCAGACAGGTCAGCATTTCCCGGAGCGCGGGGATCTTGGCATCGGGGACAACGTCCAGGGAATTTCGCACGGATTGAATCTTCAGGGCACTGTCTACTATGCGTTCGCGTTCATCGAGCGTCAGAGTCGTCATCGTAATTTTCCAGGCAACCGTGCGAATTCAGATGAGCGATATAAGCTCACCCGCTTGGTGGATCAGGATATCGAAACGGTCTGCTGTAACCTCCGCGCTTCCTCTATGCAAACGGCATTCCAATTACATTTCACCGCGGAAAATGTGTTTTAAGCGCCGGCTTTGACGCGGGCTTTCAGATTGGCTACGCCCGCTGTAAACCGCGCATCGGAAACAGTGAAAGCCACGGCATCTTCCATCCAGTCGTGCCACACGCCGTCAGGGTCGTGAGAGGCCGCCGTTACGGTGTATTCGCCGGGGCAGAGATTGCAGTCGAAGAGGTAGGTAATCGTCAGGCGTTCGCCCGCTTCCGCAGGTCCGATCTTCAGTTGCTCAAGCTCCGTATTCGTACCGTAGACATTGAGGCCGATGCGTGTCCGGATCATGATACCGACCACCGGATCGGCCACCGTTTCAACGAACCGCACTGTCACCCGAACCGCTATCGGTTCACCGCTGCGAAACACTGTGGAAGGGTCGCCGCTTTCGCCGCAAAGCTCCACGCTTTCGAGGGCAGCTCTGCCGTCGCCACTGCGCATGGTCGGCGATAGGGGCGATGTTTGATTTTCACCCGAAGCGCGCAGCGATTCCGCGACATGCCGGCGATAACGGGCCAGAACATCCCCGGGGTCGCCACGCGCGATCAGGGCGCCCCCGCGCAGCCACCAGATTTCATCGGCGCAGGATTCGAGCAGAGGTTCGTCGTGCGAGAGCAGCGCGACGGCAGACCCGGAGCGGCGCAGGGCCACCAGCCTTGCCACCGCTTTCGACTTCGTCAGCACATCCGCTCGCGCAAGCGTATGGTTGAGGATGTAATCGCCGGGCGCGTCCGGAATCGCATTGCCGGGACTAACACGCTGGATATTTGCCGCAGGGTCGCGGGCAGCCATGGGCTCCGGCCCTTCCTCGATAATCCCAATGATGCTGCCGTCCGGGGCCGTGAGACCAAAGCCGGGAAATTCGATCATGCGGTAAAACTATTGTCCCAGCGCCTGTTCGAATGTGCGCACGGATTCTTCTCCGAACAGCACGACGCGCACTTCTTCGACCGAGCTCGGCTGATCGAGAAAGCCGCGGATCTCCCGAACCGCGATTTTGGCAGCTTCCGCCATGGGATACCCATAAGCGCCTGTGCTGATGGCGGGAAAGGCGATGCTTTTCAGATGCCGTTCAGCGGCGAGCTGGAGGCACTCGCGGTAGCACGAAGCGAGATCGTCGGCCTCCCCCTCCTCGCCTCCGCGGTATACCGGTCCTACGGTGTGAAAGATGTATTGGGCCTGCAGACGGCCGGCTTTTGTCACGACAGCTTCACCTGGCTCGCACTTGCCTACTTTGCGTCGAATACTGTCGAGTTCCGTCATGACACTGGAACCGGCGGCGCGGTGGATGGCCCCATCCACCCCGGCGCCGCCCGAAAGGCGGGAATTTGCGGCATTTACAATAGCATCTGCCTTTACGAGGGTGATGTCGCCCTCTTCGAGAAGAATCACTTTGCCCGCAATGGATGTGGATTGGCTCACACTGAATTCTACCGCCCCCTCATCGACAAACCCTGTGACACAATGAAAAACCGCTTCCAATGGCGATCGACTGGTTCCCGCTCTGGCTGAGTCTCGAGGTGGCCGCCGCTGCCACGTTTATTTCCCTCCTGCTGGGTCTGTGGCTTGCGTGGCTGCTGGCAAACAGGCAATTTATCGGCAAAGATGCGCTGGACGCGCTGACCACGCTGCCCCTCGCGCTTCCTCCCACGGTGCTTGGATATTACCTGTTGGTGGTCATCGGGCGTTTCAGCTGGATCGGCCAGGCATGGGAGAAAATCACCGGTTCTCCGCTGGTCTTCACCTGGCGGGCGGCGGTGATCGCTTCGGCCCTCCATGCGATTCCTTTGCTGGTGAAATCCTCGCGCGCCGCGCTGGAAAATGTCGATCGCACTTATGAGAAAGCGGCCCGCAGCCTCGGAGTTTCGGAATGGCGTCTGTTCTGGCGCGTGAGTATTCCGCTGGCTGGCCGTCCGATTGCGGCCGCAACCGCGCTCGCGTTCGCGCGCTCCCTGGGGGATTTCGGCGCTACCCTCATGATCGCCGGCGATATCCCCGGTCGTACCCAAACTGCGGCCATCGCGATTTATGACGCTGTGGAATCCGGCAACACGCTGCTGGCGCGCACGCTTGTTATCGTGATCTCGATTGTGATTGCCGCCATTGTCTATCTCGCCAACCGCCTGGAAGAGCGGCGGCACGCGTAAGCGCAGAAGCATGATCGCAGCCAGGATCTTAAAGCTCTTCGCCCCCGGACCGGAGTCCGCCGGTTTCCACCTCGAAATCGAGTTCGAAGCCGCGGCAGGAGTCACTGCGCTTTACGGCCCCAGCGGGTCGGGCAAGACTCTGACTCTCGAATGCATCGCGTGCTTCACAACGCCGGATGCAGGCCGCATCCTGCTGGACGACCGGATCCTTTTCGATGGCGAAGCGAGAGTCAACCTGACTCCCCAGCAGCGCTCCTGCGGTTACGTCTTTCAGAATCACGCGTTGTTTCCGCATATGACTCTGCGGGAGAATCTGGCTTTCGCGGCTTACGCTCTGCCGCGCCTTGAGCGGCACCGCCGGATCGCCGAACAGCTGGACACCTTCAAACTGACCACTATGGCCGGACGTTACCCGCATGAACTTTCGAGCGGCCAGAAACAGCGCGGCTCCATTGCGAGGGCTTTAATGGCCGAACCGCGGATCGTGCTTCTCGACGAGCCGGGCCGCGGACTCGACGCCGCCCTCCGGACCGACCTTCATTCGCTTATCCGGGAACTGAAAGACAGTCTGAAGGTTCCCGTGCTGCTCGTCACCCACGATCCCGAGGAATGCCTCGCGCTGGCCGACCGCGTCTTGATTTACGACGCCGGAAAAATTGTGCACAGCGGCTCACCCGGCGAATTGCTGAAGAATCCGGGGACGTCGGAAGCGGCCCGGCTGCTCGGGGGGTTTATCGTTTATGACGCCGAGGTCGTTTCGCTCGATCCATCGCGCCAGACCAGCACGCTGCGCCTGCTCGGCGAAGAGGTGCAGGGCCCGTATCTGCGCGGGTGTTTCAAAGGCGACCGCGTGACCGTGTGTACGCGCCCGGAGGAGTTGATTCTGCATACCCAGCCAGGCGATAACCACATCCCCGGACAACTCCGGCATATCGTGAATCGCCCTCAGGCTATCCGCGCCTATTTCGGTAACGATCTGCTCGTGGACGTGCCTCGGGAGCTCTGGCAATCGCTTGAAGAAACGGGCAGGCGCACGGGCTGGTGGATCGAGATCCCGCCGCGCAGCCTGCGCCAGCTCAGCGGCTCCCGAACGCCATCCGACAGGTGAGTGACTACACTGAGTATTGGTACTCAGCGCCGCTGCCGCATTCATTACATTCAGTCTTTTTGGACTTGGCGGAGATACAGTCAACTTCGACAATCTGAAGCCCCTGTCCTTTCCCCCTTTCTGGACCGCCACCGCGAGCCGTGCTCCCGAAACTTCGCGATGGGAAGTCCTGCGCGACGCCACCGCGCCCAGCCGGCCGAACGTGCTGGTAAAAGAAGCCGGCCGGGCGAACGACTCGGAATTTTCGATGGCCGTATTCGATAAGGCAAACTGCCGCGATGGCGATCTGAGCGTCAAGTTCCGGATCGAGGCTGGCCCCCACCGCGTGAAGACCGCCGGCCTTGTCTGGCGATATCAGGACCAGAAGAATTATTACCTGCTGCACTTCAGCGTGGAGGAGAAAAACATCGTACTGTTCCGCGTTGAAAACGGGCAGGCCCATGCGATCCCCATCACTGGAGCGAAGTCCGGCGCTTTCGGCGTTCCCCACGATCTCCATATCCGGGAGTGGTACGTTGCCAAAGTAATCTTTCGCGGCCGTAACATCAAAGTGCTGTTCGGCAACAGGCAGTTGTTTGAGGCTGTAGACGATTCGCTGCCCAATGCAGGTAAGACAGGACTGTGGACGCGGGGCGCTACCCAGGCTTCGTTCGACGATTTCCGGATCGACAAAAAGGGTAATTAAACTATTAGCCGGCAGTTGGCTTTCAAACTGCTGAGAGTGATGGAATGCCCAACGGCAAGCACACCCGGCTTGAAGCCAGGGAGATCGGGACAAGCCGCATCGTGTTGTTTTTCGGCACGCTGGCGATGCTGTATTTCGCGCGCGAAATTCTGGTTCCGCTGGCGTTCGCGCTCATTCTCGCCTTCCTGTTAACGCCGGTCGTGACGCTTCTCAGCCGGATCGGCATCCGCCGGGTTCCGGCGGTTATCGTCACAGTCCTGATTGCAACGGCCACAGTAATGTGCGCGGGGTGGATTATCGCCAACCAGTTGGCCGATGTCGCCAACCAGCTTCCCCATTACAGAGAAAATATCCGGCGCAAGATCGAGGCCCTCCAGATGCCCCAGTCCGGGCCCTTCGGCGAAGCGGCGCGGAGCCTGAAAGCGATCGGCGAGGATCTGTCGCGCGCCCCCGCCGCGACCAACAACGGCAAGGCGCCTCCGGCACCCTTGAATGTTCACATCGTTCCCGCGGAAAGCAATCCGATCGCAACCATCTGGACTTTGGTGAAGCCGTCTTTCGTGCCGCTGGCATCGACCGCCATCGTTTTGATTTTTACGATTTTCATCCTGATTGAAAAGGAGGATCTCAGAAACCGGCTCCTGCGCCTTGCCGGCACGGGCCAGCTCAATATGATGACGGAAACGCTGGACGACGCCGCCAACCGCGTCAGCCGTTATCTTTCGCTCCAGATCCTGGTGAATTCCTGTTTTGGCCTGATACTCGGGGTGGCGCTTTACTTCATCGGCGTGCCGAATCCAGGGCTATGGGGCGTGGTGGCGGCCATTCTCAGAGTGGTCCCCTATGTGGGGACGATGATCGCGGGATTGCTGCCAATCGGTCTGTCGCTTGCCGTTTTCGTCGGCTGGGGGCTGCCGCTGTTGGTGCTGGGTCTGTTTGTTGTGGTGGAACTGACGACCGCCAATTTCGTGGAACCTCTGCTTTACGGCGCCCATACGGGTATTTCGTCGCTGGCAATTCTGGTGGCGACCGTATTCTGGGCAGCATTGTGGGGCCCGGCGGGTTTGCTGCTTTCGACTCCGCTCACTGTTTGTCTCGTCGTGCTGGGGCGCAATATTCCGCAACTGGCGTTTTTGCACGTGCTCCTGGGCGATGAAGAAGCGCTGCCCCCCGCCGCGCAGTTTTACCAGCGCCTGCTGGCAATGGATCAACAGGACGCCCGGGCGATGACGGATGCTTTTCTGAAAGAAAACACCTTGACCGCTCTTTACGATACGGTCCTGGTGCCGGCACTCGGAATGGCGGAACAGGATCGGCATCGTGCGGCCATAGACACGATGCGCGAGGAGTTTTTGTTTCTTAACTTCAACGAGATGGTGGCGGAATTTTCCGATCAGACGGCCGCGAACGGTGAGCAACTCAGGTTCAGCGGACGCGTGCTTTGCATTCCGGCACACGACCAGGCGGACGAAATTGCCGCGGCCATGCTGGCGCAACTGCTGGAGCAGCGCGGCTGTATCGCCCTCTCTTTTCCGGCGGGTCCGGAACTGGAGGAAATGGTCCAACTGGTCGAACCGGAGCCCAGCGACCTGATCTGTATCTCGGCCGTGCAGCCTTACGCGTTTGCGCCGGCCCGGAGCGCCTGCCGGCGTTTGCGATCCAGATTTTCAAAGATACGGATTGTTGTGGGTGTCTGGGGCTTTGCTGGGGACCAGGAAAAGGCACTCGCGCGTTTCGAGCGCAGTTCGCCGGATCGGCTCTTTGTGAGCCTTGGGGAGGTGATCGAGTACATCCGCGCGCCGGATGGCGAGCCTGATGCCAACTCTGATGGCGATAAGGATAGCGGAACTTTCGCCGAGCCCGGGAAATCCGGCGCACGGCAGTAGGGAATATCAGGCCTGGGCGGCGGATGCTTCCTGCTCGGTACTGAAAATTTTGAAAACGGCAGTAAGACCGCTCATCTCCAGCAAATCCTGCACGCGCTTCGGCACCTGAAACAGACCCACGGAGCCGCCTTTCAATTTGAGCGAATTGTATCCCGCGACGAGCGCACCGAGGCCGGAGCTGTCGATGTAAGTGACTTCAGCCAGATCGAGCAACAGGTAAACGCTCCCTTCGCCGGCGATCTCCGTTATTGTGGCGCGCAGAGCTTTCGACCCCTCGCCAAGCGTCAGCCTGCCTTTCAGCCGGAGAACGGGAATCGGGCCGGACGCAGCCCGCATGATTTCAAAGTTAGTCATTTTCGGCGGCAGCCTCCTGCCACTTTACTTCCTGGCGCTTCACGGTAAAAAAGAAAGTGGAACCGGCGCCAGGTTTGGAATCGACCCAGATCCTGCCGCCGAACCCTTCCACAATGCGGGCGCAGATGGCAAGACCGAGGCCGGTACCGGGAAGATCGCGGCCATGCAGCCGGCGAAACGGCTCGAAAATGGTTTGGCGATATTGTTCTTCTATGCCAATTCCGTTGTCACGGACGGAGAAGACCCAGTGCTGGTCGTTCTGAATGACCGTCACGTGGATCTCAGGCACGCGTTCGCCACGGTATTTGATGGCGTTTCCCGTCAGGTTCTGAAATACCTGGCCGAGTTGGGCGCGATCGAACACGATAGCGGGCAGGGGATCGTGCGTCACCCGGGCTCCGCTCTCTTCAATGGACTGGCGGAGATTGGTCAGGGTCTCCGCGAGCACAGCCTCCACATCCACCAGCTCCTGCACGCGCTCGCAGCTTGTGGCCACCGAATAAGCCAGCAGATCCCTGATCAGGTGGCTCATGCGGCGCGCGCCGTCGATGGCCAGATCGAGCAGGCTGTTTTGTTTGGTGGCGGGTAATTCGCGGGCGAGCAGTTGCAGGGTGTTGGTGATGGTCCGCAAAGGCTCCTGCAGATCGTGTGAGGCGGCGAAGGCGAAACGGTTCAGGTCTTCATTGGCGCGGGCGAGACTCTGTGTGGCTTTCTCCAGTTCCCCCGTGCGTTCGCTCGCGGCCTGCTGCAGGCGTTTGCGCTCGAGCGCGGAATGCAGACGCGCGCGCAGCAGAACGGGGTCGAAGGGCTTAAGCAGATAATCTTCCGCGCCCATCTGGATGCAGTGCGCCGCGATTTCGAGCTCATCGAGCGCCGACATCATGATGACCGGAATGTTCCCGAGCGTCCCGCACGATTTCAAACGCTGCAGGAGATCGAAGCCACTCGTGCCAGGCATCATCACATCGAGCAGAACCAGATCGAAAGCCGGGTCGCGCAACAGCTCCAGCGCTTCGTCGCCGCTGCAGACACAGGTCACCGTGTGGCCGCCGCGCACGAGCTGGCGCTGAAGCACCTCGCAATTGGTTTTGTCGTCATCCACTACCAGCAGCCTGGAAGGGATGGACTGGATCGCGACTGGCTGAAAATCGGGGGTACGCAAAACCTCGTTCCCGACGCGTCCCATGCCATCGGCGTTCTGCATGAAAGTCAGTAACTCGCGGCCGGCGGCGGCAATGCGCAGCACATCGCGCAGTGGGCCGCCGTGTAGTTGCTGGGAGAGCTTCCCGGCGCCGGCGATGATGAGGTGGAGCGGGTCCGTAATGTCGGAGCGCAGCGCTTCCATTTTCTGGCGCATGCCCGGATGGTCGCCGGGCACGAGCCGGTGCTGAACCTGCTCCAGGATCAAATGCGCGTTGCCCCGAATATTTTCAAGCTGCCGAATATTGTCCGGAGCCATGCCCTGCGGGTCTTCAAGCAGGAGGTCGCTGTAACCGATGATGTGATTCAGCGGAGTGCGGAGGCGATGGCGGAAATCCGCCAGCAGCTCTTCTCCCTGGGTCTTCAATTCCGCATTCATGCGGTGCTCCGGGCCTGCAGAAGACGTTCGATGGTTTCGAGAAGACGGGGGAGTTCAATCGGTTTAGTCTCGTAAGCGTCGCACCCGGCGCGCGTCGCTTTTTCACGGTCATCTGTGAGCGCATGGGCGGTGAGGGCCACCACGGGAATGGCGGCAGTCGCGGGCGAGTCTTTGAGCCTGCGGGTAGCTTCCCAGCCATCCAATACGGGCAGGCTCATATCCATGAGAATGATGTCGGGCGCCTGCGTCCGCGCCGCATCCATCCCCTGCTGCCCGTCCTCAGCCAGAATTACCTCATAGCCTCTTCGAATCAGACGGCGCGAGAGCATATCCCGGTTCATCTCATTGTCTTCGACAAGCAGTATGCGCGCCATGAGTATTTTATTTTTTTTGCCCGCGCTGCAGCCTGCGGACCGACACTCCCCCTATTTTGCATTATTCGGAAGCAGTGTGGCACTGCTCTAAAATTGGTTTGGTACGGGACATGAACCGATGACAGGCAGGGAAAGATTTCAGGCTCTCTTTCGGGATCAGGCTTTTCTTTTCGCCCTCACGGCACTGGTGCTGATTCTGGGGCTTGCCTATTGGGACTGGCGGCAGTTTCAGGCTGCCGGCGCCCAGGTCAGGGACTCGGAGGAATCGCTCGCGCTGATTCAAAATGTCCTTTCCACCATGAAAGACGCGGAAACGGGCCAGCGCGGGTTTCTCATTACAGGCGACGAGCTTTACCTTGAGCCGTACAACCGGGCAAAAAGCCGGATCGATGGCGAACTGGCGGCAGTAAAATCCAGTTCTATAGATCGTTCGCCACTGGCCGGTACCATCCAGATGCTCGGGGAAAATATCCGCGCCAAGTTCGTTGAAATGCAGCAACTGATCGATCTGCGGCGCGAGCAGGGCGAGGAGCCGGCTTTCACCGGCCTGAGAACGGGCTATGGGAAGCGTCTGATGGACGACATTCGCATCGATTGCGCCCATATCGACGACAGCCTGCGCTCGCAGCTTGAAACACGGAGCAGAGTCGCCGAATCTCAGACGCGCGAGGCCCGGCTGATCAGCTCGGGCGCGAGTTGCCTGCTTTTTCTTCTCGTCACGCTTGTCACCATCAAGTTCAGGAACGAGAAAGAGGCGGCCGAGAAAGCGAACGAGGTGAAGAGTTCTTTCCTGGCCAATATGAGCCATGAGCTGCGCACGCCGCTCAACGCCATCATCGGATACAGCGAGATGTTGCTCGAAGAGGCCGAGGATGCCGACCAGACCGCGCTGGTTCCCGATGTTCACAAGATTCTGGCGGCGGGCAAGCATCTGCTCGACCTGATCAACGCGATTCTCGATCTTTCAAAAATCGAGGCAGGCAAAATGGAGCTTTACCTGGAGACGTTTCAGGTTGAGACCCTTGTGGAGGAGGTGGTTTCCATCGTCAAACCTCTGGTGGAAAAGAACGGGAATACGATCCGGCTCTCGGTGGATGGAGCCATCGGGACTATGCGCTCCGACCAGACCAAACTGCGACAGAGCCTTTTCAATCTGCTGAGCAATGCGTCGAAGTTCACCTCAAACGGTGTGATCGGTATCGATGTGATGATGCTGCCGGATAAGAAAATCGCTTTCGCCGTTTCGGATACGGGCATGGGCATGGCCGAAGAACAGATGGCCCGTCTTTTCGAGCCTTTCTCGCAGGGGGACGCATCGACCAGCCGAAAGTATGGCGGCACGGGGCTGGGGCTTGTAATCAGCCGGCGTTTTGCCCGCATGCTGGGCGGTGATATCTCGGTGGTCTCGGAGCCGGGTCAGGGTTCGACGTTTACACTGATGTTGCCGCAGGAGCTCGAACTCGACAGGAATGCGGGTGAGGCGGCGCATCCGGCGCTTCCGCCCGCCGACCCAGGCGGCACGGTGCTGGTAATCGACGATGAACCCGCCGTGCATGAAATCCTGGCGCGCACGCTGGTTAAGCACGGATTCCGCGTCGAGAGGGCGCTCTCCGGCGAGGAGGGGCTGCGCCTTGCCCGCAAACTGCATCCGCGCATTATTACGCTGGACGTCATGATGCCGGGCATGGATGGCTGGAGCGTTTTGAGCGCGCTCAAATCCGACGCGGATCTGGCTGAGATTCCGGTCGTCATGCTTACGATCGTCGATAACAAAAATTTCGGCTATTCTCTGGGCGCGGCCGATTACCTGACGAAACCCATCGATCGGGAACGCCTCACGTCGGTGATGCTTCGCTATCGCGGAGAGATGAAGAACAAGGCGTTGGTGGTTGAAGACGATCTCGCTTCCCGCGAAGTTCTGGTTCGTCTGCTCAGGAACGATGGCTGGCTGGTGGCGGAAGCCGGCAACGGCATCGAGGCGCTGGCGGAGCTTGCCCGCGACCGTCCGGGGGTGGTGCTGCTGGATCTGATGATGCCCGAAATGGATGGGTTCGAGTTTCTGGAGCGCGTCGGCCGGCATGCGGAATGGAAATCGATACCTGTGGTGGTGGTGACCGCGCGCGACCTGACGGCTGAAGAACGGGAGCGGCTGAACGGGCGCGTCAGCCGCGTTCTGCAGAAGGGCCTTTACACGCGCGACCAACTGGTGGAGCAGATCAGCCTGCTGGTCGCCTCACGCATCAAACGAACCGAGCGGCTGTGAGTGGGCCCGAGCCATTAAGCGCCGCCGGTCTGCGCCACGCGCTGCGAACTCCGCTGAACCACATCATCGGATACGGCGAGATGTTGCTCGAAGATATAGAGAGCCCGTCGCTCGGAACGCTTGTGTTCGAGGCGCGTGAAGCGGTGAAAGCTGTCCAAAACGGGTTTAGTGGCGCCAGCGATACGATCAGCGCGCAGGATCTTCAACTGCTTCGGCAAACCCTCCTGCCGCGCGTTGAGCGGATGCGGTTGGCTGTGAGCGGAATTTTCGAAGCGCTGCCGGAAAAGCCCGGCGATGATCTTTTGAAAATTCGTACTGCGATCCGTACCGCAGTGGAAAGGCTCTCGCGCTTTGCCGCAGACGAGCCCGGCGCGTTAGCGGCCCTCTCTGCCGGAGCCACAAATGAAATACAGCAGGATTCCCAGGGGACCGGGGGGCGTCTGCTCGTGGTGGACGACAGCGCCGACAACCGCGACATTCTCAGACGCCATCTCGAAAAGCAGGGTTATGGAGTGACCACCGCGGCGGACGGCGGCCAGTGTCTGGAACTACTGCGGAGCGGGGAATTCGACCTGGTGCTGCTTGACGTTCTGATGCCGGGGATGGATGGCTTCGAGGTGCTGCAGCGGATGAAGGCCGATGCAGCCCTGCGCGCGACGCCCGTGGTGATGATCTCGGCGCTCGATGAAAGCAACAGCGTGGTGCGGTGCATCCAGATGGGGGCGGAAGACTATCTGATGAAACCCTTCGACCCGGTGCTCCTCAGCGCGCGCATCGGAGCATCGCTCGATAAGAAGCGCCTGCGGGATGAAGAACGGAAGAGCGCGGAAGACCTGCAGCAGTTGCTCGATCAGCTGCGCCGAACGCAGGACCGGCTTCTGGTGCAGGAAAATCTGGCTTCGCTCGGGGCGCTGACCGCGGGGATTGCGCATGAGATCAGAAACCCGCTCAATTTCATCAACAATTTCGCAACGGCTTCGAAGGAGCTGGTAGCGGAGATGCGGGAGCTTCTGCCGGTTGTCAAACCGGAGGAGTCGGCAGCGGGGTCCCTTTCGCGCCTGTTTGGGCAACTGGAACAGTACGTCGAAAAAATCGACGAGCACGGCAAACGCGCCGACCGTATCGTGCGCGGCATGCTGATGCATTCGCGGGGCAAGTCCGGAGAACCGGAATCGGTGGACATGAAAAATCTGCTGTCGGACGCGGTGAACCTTGCGTATCATGCCATGCGGGCGCAGGATCGCCGCTTCAATCTGCGAATAGAAACTGAGTTCGATCCCGCTACGGGCTCCATTCGCGCAGTGCCGCAGGAAATCAGCCGTGTCTTTCTAAACATCATTAATAATGCCTTCTATGCGGCCTGGGAAACGGTGAAGTCGAAAGGCGATGCTTTTCGACCCGAGGTCAGAGTGGTGGCCCGGGACCTGGGGGAGAGCGTTGAAGTACGCGTGATGGATAACGGGCCGGGGATTCCGCCGGCCCTGCTGGGGAAAATCTTCAATCCCTTCTTCACTACCAAACCTGCGGGAGCGGGGACGGGCCTCGGCCTGTCTCTAAGCCACGACATCGTGGTGCGAGGCCATCACGGCACGATCCGTGCAGAGAGCGAGCCGGGAATGGGCGCCGAGTTTATTGTGACGCTGCCGCGAGGAACCGAGCCGAATGCCCAATAAGATCCTCGTCGTGGACGACGAACCCGATCTGGAATTACTCATTCTGCATAAATTCAGGAGAAGAATCGGTCAGGGGGAGTTGGAATTCCGCTTCGCCCCGAATGGCGAAGACGCGCTGAAAGTACTTGCGGCCGAGCCTGCCATCGAGCTTATCGTCACAGACATCAATATGCCGGTCATGGATGGGCTCACGCTGCTGGGCCGCGTGGGAGCTCTTTCGCGGCTGACTCGCACAGTGATCGTTTCGGCGTACGATGATCTGGAAAATATCCGGATGGCGATGAATCGTGGGGCGTATGACTTTCTGACCAAGCCGATCGATTTCGCCGATCTGGAGATGACGATCGACAAGACGCTGCGCGAACTGAGCGAATTGCGGCAAGGTCTGGTGGCGCGCGCGCAGCTTTTGACTCTGGAGTACGAACTGGATCTGGCGACGAAAATCCAGCGCTCGATTCTGCCTGAAATCATTTCCGACCACGCGGATTTCGAACTGGGCGCGACCATGCTGCCAGCCAGGCAGGTGAGCGGCGATTTTTACGACTTCTTCCTGATCGATGCCAATCGGCTGGGGCTCGCAATAGGCGATGTTTCCGGCAAAGGCATCCCGGCGGCGCTCTTTATGGCCGTGAGCCGGACACTGCTTCGCGCAACTGCGCTCCACGGAGCTTCGCCACGTGAATGTCTGGAGCACGTGAACCGCGTGCTGCTGAAGCAAAGCGACGGAGAGGTTTTCCTCACGCTGCTTTACGGAATTCTGGATCTGGAGACAGGCGAATTTGTGTTCAGCGTCGGAGGCCAGCCGCCGCCATTCCTTTATTCACCCGATAAGCCCGGCAGATTCCTCCGCGAACCTACGGGCATGATGCTGGGAATCCTTGGCGAGGCGGCTTATGGCACGGCCAGAGTTCATATGGAACCGGGAGACACGCTGGTGTTCTATACGGATGGGGTGACCGAGGCCGAATGCCGTAAAGGAACTTTTTTCAGCGAAGAGCGTCTGCGGGAAGTTGTGGAATGCGGGAAGGACAAACCCGCGGGCGAGTTAACCACACGTATCGTTGAAGCTCTCCGAGTATTTACTGAGGGAAACGAGCAGACCGACGACGTCACGATTCTGTCGGTGCGTTATAAGCCCGAGCATTTTAAAAGGGCTTGAACCGGCGAGAGATCGGCCGTTACTTTGTCGCGGGGGCGGACTTCCTGTTCGCACCAGGCTCATGGGCCGCGCGGTAGCCTGCTTTTCTCGCGTCGTCTTCAGTCATGAACTTCCCGCGTTTCGTTTTACCGAACATTGAGGAATCGGCTTTGTGATACACCTTTGTACTCGTGTTCACCCAGACCATTCCTTTGCTGTGGGCATCCGCGATGTCCTGTGCTGAGGGAGCAGGCGTAGCCGCGGGTTTGGATTTCGAGTCCATCTTTCCTGCCGGAGCGGGATTGGCAGCAGACTGCATCGCGTATCCGCTCGCAGACGCGAATAGGGCAGCGGTAATCACCAGTGAGGTTACAGGCCTGAAAAATCGTCTCATTCTTGAGTCTCCGGATAATACGAGGCACCCGGAGTGCCAGCGGGGATTTACGGACAGTTACCTGCGCTTGGTGTCGCGGCACTTCGGCATGAAAAGGCTGGTGGGCGCGGCAGGGCTCGAACCTGCAACCCTCAGCTTCGAAGGCGTGAGGCAAATTTCTTTCATACATACTGATTCTATTACAGTTATCTGCACATTTACAACACAGTTTTCAGCGAGGCAGAGGGTCTAATTTCCCCTTTTTCCCCGCCATATTTCCCGGAGAAACGTGAGGGGCTTCACTTCGGCACCGGACGGCGATATAATCGCTCGAAAGTGCGCGCAGCCACCATAGGGCAGATTGGGAGATGAAAGGCGGTTGGTGGTTAGCATTAGCCATACTATTTGGAACCCTAACGGTCAACTCTTACACCAAGCTAGAGGTCCCGTCTCGGGCTCCAGTGCCCGCACCCCAGCCAATCTTTCAAGGAGCGCCGCCCCCTGAGACGCAACCAAACAGGAGAGTGACGACGGTAACAGAAGCGACGGGAATTTTGCCGCCGGAAACTCATATGCATGTGAGCGTTGTTAGTCTTGAAACGCCTGATTCATCAGCGACTTGGCACGGCACAGTTGATAAATATGAAGTCTTGCTTAAGGAATCTGATGTTTGGTTTGATACCGGTATACCGGTAGTACCTGAGGACCGAGTAGATATTGAAAAGCCGGACTATCCTCCATATGCCAACTGGAAGACTCGGGTGGGAGACGTTCCCTTCGAACCCCTAGCTGTTGACCGTGATTGACGAAACGCCCCGGTCCCGCATTTCAGTGATGCGCTGGACAAAATCTTTTTTCTCAACGCACGAAAAAAAAGCCCGAAAACTCTGTTCATACCAGCCCAAAGTTCGTGCCGAAACGTTTTTCAGGTACTTTCGCTCTTGGATGAATTGAAGAGGCTGATGGTCTAAAGGTGGCTTGGGGACATTCGGAGATTTGCCGAATGTGTTTGTTTTGTTGAGTTTGGTGGGCGCGGCAGGGCTCGAACCTGCAACCCTCAGCTTCGAAGGCTGATGCTCTATCCAATTGCGCTACGCGCCCGTACGCTCATTATCACGCATTCGCTATCCTGATCGCGTGAAGAGGGCGGTCGAGACGGAAATCAAGCTGCGAGTCCCCAGTCTCGCCGCGGCTCGTGCGCTGCTTCGGGCGCACGGTTTCAAAGTCGTTGTCAGGCGGGTCTTTGAACAGAATCTCCTGCTGGACGACGCTGCGGGCTCGATCCGCGAGCGTGGAATGCTGCTCCGGGTGCGCAGGGCGGGGAAACGCGTGACCTGCACGTTCAAGGGGGTGTTGAAACGCGGTCCGCATAAAAGCCGCGAGGAACGCGAGTTCGGCGTCTCCGATTTCGAAGCGGCCCTGGCTCTGTTCAAGGGCCTGGGGTATACGGAATCGATGCGCTACGAGAAATACCGCACCGAATTCGCGCGCACCGGCGAAGGCGGACGCGCCACGCTGGACGAAACGCCGGTCGGCATTTTCATCGAACTGGAAGGTCCGGCCACATGGATCGACAGGAGGGCAAAAGCTTTCGGATTTCAGAAAGCCGACTACGTAACGGAAGGCTACGCCACGTTATACCGGCAGCACACGGCCGATTAACGAATCTGCAACTGGACCAGGTCCTGTTTCTGTTCCTGCGCGCCTGCCGGCGCTGGAATGGTCTGCGGAGCCCGCCAGAAATCCATATACGACGTGTAATGCACGCAGGCTACGGTGCAGCGGGGCGCGCAGCCTTTTTCCGTCAGAAATTCGCGCCGGATATCTTCGACGGTATAGCTCTCCAGCGGCGTCGCCGGATACCCGCGCTGCTGCGAGCAATAATGCACCAGGCCGTCTTCGCAGACGTAAAGGTAACGGGCGCCCGCCCGGCACTTCCAGTTGTTCTCTTTACCCGCGGCGATATTGTTCTGGAAGTAGTTCATCCGGGCATAGTTTTTCTTGCCCATATCCCGGACTTTCAGAAAAATCTCCTGCTCCACGTCCGATAAGGGCTGCAACTGGCCGGAGGCGTCGTGGATAATGCCCACAGTTGAAGTAAACCCAAGCGCGACAGCGCGCTTCGCCACTTCCACGGCATCGTTGGGGTTGTGAATTCCGCCGCCCACAACGGAGTTGATGTTCACGTGAAATTCGGCGTGTTCGGCGAGAAGCTGAAGCTTCTTATCGAGCACCTTCAGGCTCTTCTTCGACACGTCGTCGGGCATCACGTTATCGATGGAGATCTGCATGTGCTCGAGACCAGCCCGGTTCAGCTTCCGGATGCGGTCGGCGGTGAGCAGATAACCGTTGGTAATCATTCCCGCGATGGCGCCCCGTTTCCGGATGCGGGCGATCAGATCGTCGAGCTCAGGGTGCAAAAGTGGTTCGCCGCCGCTGAAAGAAATGATGCTCGTGCCGAGGTCGGCCAGATGGTCGATCCGCCGCAGCATTTCCAACACCGGAACGGGCTTCGAAAAGTCGTCAAATTCGTTGCAATACGTGCAGGAGAGATTACAGCGACGAGTGGGAACTATATGAGCCAGAACGGGATGATCGGTTGAGCGCACGCCGTTGGCAAGCATCATCCATTCGCGACCGCCGCGGCGCGCTGCGACCAGAATTCTTCTCAAACGTACCCCGAGTGTCGGCATAGACGGCGAAAACATTATTACAGCACATTGACATCCTCCAGACAGATCCTGTGAGGGCAGCCGATGAGACCTGAAGTGGGTCAGCCTTCGGTCCCACGGCTACTCCCGATCGCGCCGCGCGGCGTTCAGGGTGAAGGCCGGGGAGCAGACCGCAATGTACTCCGCGCCTTCCGCCTCCGGCGTGCTGTAACGGACCCATTCTCCTTTGGCGGAAATCACGGCCTGACCCGCCCGCACCTCAAGGGACCCGCCCGCGTATTCCACGCGTAGCACGCCTTTCAGTACTACGGTGTACTCGTCGAAATCGGGAGTCTGGCCTGGTTCCGTCCAGCCGCCCGGACTCCGCATATGTGCCACGCTAAGTTCTTTGGTCTCAGAATTCACACGCCCGATGTATTCATCGATCAACTTGGGTTTGGTCCCCGCGGCGGCAACACGGGACGGTTTTTCGATCAGAACTGGCGCCATTGCCTGCAAGGTTAGCAATAAAATTACAGGTCGCAAAACTCGATGAAATACTGGCAGCGACCCCTGCATCTAATGGATTTCAGGCCCGGCTGGTCAGGGTCCCCCAAATATATCGCTTTCTCTGCCACTTGATCCCTGGCAGGAAGCATGACTAAAATGTCCTTTTCGCAGACCGAGTCCGGGACCCTCATGACTCCACGAGACGATTTCGACCCGCTGGCCCCCCAACGCGAGGCCGCGTTCTTTTACGGTCTGTTTCTGCGCGGGCATTCGCTCGACTCGCTCCGTCAGGACATTGACGTGCCCCGCGGCATTATCGACAAATGGGTTCGGGCCCGCGATTTCACAGGCGAATTCCGCGCCGATCTCGATCGGGTCTATCAGTACCGCAAAAGGGTGCTTGCCATCTTCGAGGGCCTGGTTTCAAACGAACAGGCGCATTTCCACCTGCAGTAGACCGGGGTTAGCCATGGCGCCGGCTGCGGATGAACCACGCAGTCCCGATCGCCAGAACTCCCAGCGCCTGAAAGAGGCGCGTCCACACCGCTTCCGCGCCGCCGTCGTAAACCAGACGGATCTGAATTTTGCCGGCAGTGCGGGGCTCAATGTACATCATGCCGAGGGGGTCTGCTCTGAGCGTGGCCCGTTCTCCGTCCTGTTCGGCGCGCCAACCCGGAGCCGCCGCGATCTGTAAGAAGACTACGTCCCCCACAGGCGCCGTTGCGGCTACCAGGGCTTCATGCCGGTTCAGCCACTGGAAGTGTGCCGCGGGTGCGGACGGATCTTCCATGGCGGCGACCAGTTTCTCCAGATCGCCCACATCTATCGCGTTCACCGGCAGCCTGGGCAGCAATGCGGCTTTCGGCACCACCCGCACCGGTTCCGCCGTCCTGCGCGGCACCTGGTAGATGATGTTGTCGCCTTCTCGCCAGACCTCCGGCAAAACGCCTTCGAATTTGCGCCATTTCCAGTAGGGCTTGATGATTTCCGTGCTGCCGGGACCGGTCACTCCGATGGCATCCGCTCCATAGGCGCGCATCCAAAGGATCGAAATTTCCGCGTCGCGCTCAAAGGCATGATCGCCGGTATAGATGCCGTACATCGCCAGCCTGTACCCAAAGCCAGGGAGACCCTGATCGCAACAACCGGCCATCTGCGGCACGTCGTTGAACAGATTCATCCACAGGCAAACATTACCTGGCGCGAATACCCGGCGGTTCCCCAGCTTCGTTTCAAACGCTCTGGACATTCGATATTCCGCGGTTTGGGTGACGTCAATCGGATGCGTCAGACGGCGCGCATAACGTCGCACGGTTCTGGTCTGCACAGAGGCTGCGATGAACAGCAGCGCAAGGCCGGCCAGCCGCGCGGGTCTGGGCAGCAGAGCCACCCCCCTTGCGATCAGCCAGCCGGCCACGCCTGCGAAGGCGAGGTCGAACTCCAGCTGAAAACGTGTCGGCTGGGGCAGCAGCTTCCACCCGAACCAATCCCGTCCGATTACCGCGGCCCCGGCGATCAGGGCGAAATACGCGAACCAGCGGAAGGTTCGATCCGCCCCGACTCGTTCAAACAGGAAATGAGCAGCGATCGCGACTGCCACAATCGCGAGCGCAGGCAGCAACTGCTGGGCTCCTAAATTAGTGGCATCCGATTGCTGCGCGTTCGCAAATGCCCGAATGAGGGTCGAGGGGAGTATCCAGGGCGATACGAGCAGCCACGCCGTAAGTCCTATCGCTCCGACCGAGAGCGCGTACGCGCGGCGCCCCGGCGCGAACTGTGCCAGGCAATAAGCCAGCAGCGCCATTGTTAACCCGGTCGTACCCGGCCAATTCGTAAGCATCACGGCGGCAACCGCGAGTGGCGCAATCACGATGTGAGAGCGTCTTCGCAGCCCCACCGCGGCATGGACGGCCCATACGGCGAAAGGGATCATCGCAAGAGCCGCCGTGTGCGGCGCTTCGCCGTAAAATACCAGGACCTGATAACGCCTGGGCAGCAGCCATCCGCCTGCGTCATATCTTTGGAGCGGGGAAAAGAAACATACGGGCGACAGCACCGAGCACAGCAGAGCCGAGAAGAATGCAGACTTCAGGTTCCCTGTGAATTTGAAGCACGCCGCAAAGAGCGTGACGGGAACCGCGCAATAGGCGAGCGCGGCCAGAAAATGATAGGCGTGTTCCGGACTGACTCCCGTAATGGCCGCCAACGCCGCGACACTGAGATGAAATCCCGGCTGGTATACGCCGAAGAACGGCTGGCCGTCGAACCATAACGGAAACCAGGTAAGATCGCGCCAGTTGTCCATCGCCCAGCGGCTGATGGTCATGTATGACCCTTCGATCGATGCCATCTGCGAACTGAACTCCAGACCGAACAGATTGGCGCAGACGTAGGCGTTCAGGCCGAAGAGCAGCGTGGCCAGCAGAATTGCCTTGGAATTGGGCCTGATTTGTATCAAATGGGTCCCATAGATGGTACGACAGGTTGCAGAAGCCGAGATGCCGATCGAACCAGCCAATCGAACCCGCCCCTATGATTGAGATTGGCGGACCCGAAGCAGATCGTGGGCTGTTGCGGCTGGGCACAGGCGCAGGTCCGTTATTTCGAAGATTTCCCGGGCATTGAAATCCAGACCACTTTTTACCAACCGCCCCTGGTGCGCGTGGCGGCGCGGTGGAAGTCGCAGGCTCCGGCTGGCTTTGAATTCTGCATGAAGGCCTGGCAGTTGATCACCCATACACCTTCGAGTCCCACTTACAGGCGATTGAAATCGCCCATCAGCCCGGCCGAACGCGATCTTTACGGCAACTTCCGGCCTACGGAACAGGTCGCGCTGGCGTGGGAACGAACTGCCGGGATTGCCGATGCGCTCGATGCGCGCGTCATCGTGTTTCAATGCCCGAAGTCGTTTCTGCCGACACGCGAAAATCTGCGCAATCTGAATCGCTTTTTCAGTGGAATCGACCGTGCGGGCCGCGCGCTCGCATGGGAACCACGAGGTGACGACTGGGATGCCGATCTCATTCGGGAACTCTGCGCGGCCAACAATCTGATCCATTGCGTAGACCCTTTTTACGCCGAGCCCGTGTACGGCGACGCCATTTATTGGCGGCTGCACGGGAGGGGCGGGTATCGCTACCGATATACCGACGCCGATCTCGCGGAACTGGATTCCAGACTGAACGCACAAGCTCACCGTTCGGGTCCGCGGTACATCATGTTTAACAACATGTCGTCCGGGCCGGACGCGCGGCGGTTCCTCGCTAAGCGTTGAAGTATTGGCATTTAAAGTGCTCGTAAAAGAACATTATGCGTACCCAAAAACACTCTTTCGCCAGGACCCTTCTGGTTTTTATTGCGGGAGCCGCCTCAGTTGTGAATTCGCCGGCTCAGGATTATCAGCGGCGGGCTGCGATCACACGCGGCGGAGGTCCTGGCGGGGCCGAGGGATGTATCGTCGACGTGGTCGTCGACGGAGCCGCTGAAATAGAAATCCGCGGCGATAACGCGTTGGTGAGGAATCTCTTCGGAGCCGCGCCGCAGCTTCGCCAGTTCAATTGCACGCGTCCGGTGCCTCCCTACGCGCCTGGGTTCAGATTTAACGCCGTGGATGGCAGGGGCCGCCAGGAATTGGTGCGAACACCACGAGAAGGCAGTCCGGCAGTGATTCGAATTGACGATCCGCAGGGCGGTGCCGGGGAATATCGGTTCGAGATCTCCTGGGGCGCCGATCCGGGGGTTTATCGGCGTGAGCCGGGGGACCGGGGCTACGATCCGAATCGTGACCCGGACCGGGATCACAACGGGTATCAAAATCAGCGCGAGCAGTACTTTCGGCAGGGCGACGCCTGGCGGCAACGTTTCTTCGAACGGGTCCGACAGGATGTTGAACATCTGCAGGGTTCCACCTTTCCTTTTTCAGGCGAGCAATCCCGCCTGTCGCGAACGGTCTTCGAGCTGAATGACCTACAGAGCAAAATGGCTCAGGGTAGGTATGACGACCACGAACTCAACGATGTGATGGATTCCCTCGCCTCCATCATTCAGTACAACCGTTTATCCGCCGGAGATCGGGAGATTCTCAGCAACGACTTAAGTCGGATG
>JALYHT010000124.1 GCA_030776225.1 Acidobacteriota bacterium
GCCGCCATCGATAACATCGAACGCCTTTACGACCAGCTCGATGCCGAGCGCAATCAATCGGCAAAGGGCGATTCGGCAAAGATCAGGACGCTGCAGGAACAGGTGCAGGGCGCGATCGAGAAGGCGGAGTCCTTCGTGGTCCCCAACCTTTATCCGCGCATCATCGAAGAGAACGGCGGCGTCGGCATGAACGCCAGCACGGGCGAAGATTCGACCGATTACTTTTACAACTTCCCGGCGAACCGCGTGGAGCTGTGGTTTTATCTGGAATCGGCCCGCTTTCTGCATCCGGTGTACCGGGAATTTTATAAGGAACGCAACGTGGTGCGCGAAGAGCGCCGCATGCGCGTCGAATCCGATCCGCAGGGCAAGCTGATGGAGCAGATGCTGGCAACCGCCATCGCGGCGCATCCTTACCGCAACATGCCGGGGGGCTGGGCGAGCGACATCGACAACCTGCGGGTCGGGGATGCCGAGAAGTTTTTCGGACAATACTACGTCCCGGCGAACATCACGATGGCAGTGGTGGGCGATGTGAATCCGGCGCGCATCCGCAGCCTTGCGGATGAGTATTTCGCGCGCCTTCCGAAGAAGCCTCTCCCCGACCCGATCCTGACGGTGGAGCCCACGCAGGAAGGCATGAAACACGTCGAGGTGGCCTCTCCCGCGCAGCCCATGGAGTTCGTCGCTTACCACCGGCCGGATCAATACGACAAGGACGACCCCGTGTTCGACGTGATCTCAAGTCTCCTGTCCGGAGGCCGCACCAGTCTTATGTATAAGGATTTAGTGCGCGACAAAAAACTCGCCCTGGCGGCCGGCGCGGAATCGCAGTTCCCGGGCGGTAAGTATCCAGGCTTGTTTTTCTTCTATCTGATACCCGGAGCGGATCACACCGCGCTTGAGAACGAGAAAGAGCTGGATGCCATCCTCGCGGATCTCAAGAAAAACAAAGTGGATGAAGCGGCGCTGGCGCGCGTGAAGACCCGGACCCGCGCGGGTCTCATCCGCCAGCTGGACGACAATGCGGGGCTCGCGCAACTGCTCGCCAGTTACTACGTGAGTTACGGGGACTGGAGAAAGCTGTTTACCTCGCTCGACGAAATCGACAAAGTGTCGGCCGGGGATGTGCAGCGCGTCGCGAAAGCGTACTTCACATCGGAGAACCGAACCGTCGCCGTGACGTTTCAACCGGAAGGCGGCCCCAGATGAAAAGCCTGTTGTTATTGATTTGTTCAGCGGCGGCGTTTGCGCAGACGCCGGCCGTCCCGTCTTCTTACAAGAGCCTGAAGTACCCGCCGCTCAGAGAGATTCAGATCCCCAAAGTGGAAGAGACCACGCTCGCGAACGGCATGAAGATTTATCTGCTGGAGAACCACGAACTGCCGCTGGTGCGCGGACTCGCGCTGGTGCGCACCGGCAACCTGTTCGATCCGGCGGATAAGATTGGCCTCGCCACCATCACCGGTTCACTCATCCGAAGCGGCGGCACCGCCTCGAAGAGCGGCGACCAGATCGACGAAGAGCTGGAGAATATCGCCGCCTCGGTCGAAAGCCAGATCGGCGAAAGTTACGGGTCTGTATCGTTCTCGACTTTGAAGGAACGCACCGACGAGGTTCTGGGCATGTTCCATGATGTGCTGACCGGTCCGGCATTCCGGCAGGACAAGCTGGAACTGATCAAAACCCAGCTCCGCGGCGGCATTGCGCGCCGCAACGACGATGCGCACGGCATTTCGCAGCGCGAGTTCGCGAGTCTTGTCTATGGACCGAAGACCTCCTACGGCTGGGAAATGCAGTATGCGACTTTGGACGCTGTCAAACGCGATGACGTAGTGAAATTCTACGGCAGGTATTTCTTTCCCGCCAATATCATCCTCGCGGTGCAGGGCGATTTTTCGGCGGCCGATATGAAGTCGAAACTGGATCGGCTCTTTGGCTCCTGGAAGGCCGAGGGGCAGTCCGTGCCCCCCTTCCCTGCCGTCAATCCAAAGCTGGCGCGGCCCGGAATTCATGTGGCGACGAAAACGGATGTGACGCAGACGAGCCTGGTTCTCGGACACCTGGGCGGTGAGTTTAAGGACAAGGATTATCCCGCGCTTCAGGTAATGTCGGACATCCTGGGCGGCGGTTTCCAGAGCCGTCTCTTCCAGAAGGTGCGGACACAGCTCGGTTATGCGTATGAGGTTTCCGCCTCCTGGGGCGCCGGTTACGACCACCCCGGCACGTTCGAAATCGAGAGCAGCACGAAGTCGATGAGCACCACCGAAACCCTGAAGGCCATCGAGGCTGAAGTGCAGCGGATTCGCACGCAGGAGGTTACGGAAGAAGAGCTGAATTCCGCCAAACAGACGGTGGTTAACGGCTTCATTTTCAATTTCGACACGCCTTCGAAAACGCTGAACCGGCTCCTGACGTACCGCTATTACGGGTACCCGGACGATTTCATCTTTCAGTACCAGAAGGCAGTTCTGCAGGTCACGCGCGCCGACATTCTGCGGGTCGCGAAAGAGTATATCGATCCGGCTAAGTTCGTGATTGTGGCGGTGGGGAATCCGAAAGACTTCGGGACCCCGCTCAGCGCCATGGGGTTGCCGGTGAGCAATCTCGATCTCGCGATTGCCCCTCCGGCGCGCGCCGCCGCGAATCCCGCCGCAGCGCCTGGTCCGCCGCAGCCCAAAGGCGCGCAGGTTCTGGCGCGTATGGCGCGGGCGATGGGCGGCGAGGCGAAACTGACAGCCGTGAAGGACATGACGGAGACGGGCGAGCTGAATCTGGACCCCGCGGCCGGAGCGTTGAAAGCGGCGCAGACCCAAATGTGGGTGGCGCCGGGCCAGTATCGCGAGGAGAACGTACTGCCGTTCGGCAAGGTGATCACGTATTCCGATGGCAAGACGGGGTGGGTTTCGAGCCCGAAAGGCCTCGGGCCCCTTCCGGACGCCGAAGCCGGGGCGAAAGGCGAAGATGTGACCGAAACCTACGCCGACTGGCAGGAAACCGACGGCCTGAAATTTCCGCGCAAAATCACCATTTCACAGAACGGCAGGCATTTCGCCGACATTAAAGTGAGCAGCGTGGTTTTGAACCGGGGTTTGACTCCGGAGCAGATTTCAAAGAAGCCATAAAGTTGCCTGCATGAGGCTGCGCACATGAAGTTACACAGGCCTTCGCGCAGAGATTTTCTGGTATCCCTCGCGTCGGCGGTTCCCGCGGCGCGCCTGTCTGCCCAAAAGACCGCAAAAGAAAAAGAGACGGCAAAAGAAAAGGGCCGGCGGCTGGCGGAGAAAGTTCTTGCGGGTCTTGGCGGCGGCGCATTTCGCGATATGCAAACGCGCACCGAAATCGGCCGCGCCTATTCGTTCTATCGGGAGCAGTTGACCGGCCTTTCGATCGCGCAAATCTATACCCGATACGACACGCGCCACGACGGCCCCGCGGAAGACGGCGCTCTTCGCCAACGGCAGCGCCAGGTCTTCGGCAGGAAACAGGAAGACGCGGTGATCTTTACCGGGACGGAAGGTTTCGACGTCACCTGGCGTGGCGCGAAGCCGCTGACCGACGAACGCGTGAAGCAGTTCCGCGAGACCACGCTGCACGACGTGTTCTATATCTTTCGCGCGCGTTACGCCGAGCCTGGCATTGAGTTTGAAGACGCGGGCGCCGACACGATAGAGAATCAGGCGGTACGGGCGCTCGACATTTTCGATGCCGAGAACCGGCGGTTGCGCGTTTGGGTCGGTGCGGTAGGCTATCTGCCGGTAAAACAGCGCTTCCGCCGCTGGGACCCGAGCATCAACGACTGGCGTGAAGAAGTCGCCCGCTATTCGAAATACCGGGACGTGGGGCAGGGCGTGATGTGGCCCTTCGCCACGACCCGCGAACGCGATACCGAAAAGATCCACGAGATGTACTGCGAGCGGGTCACGCTCAACGACGCGCTGCCGGAGAGCCTGTTCGAACTGCCGAACGGCATCAGGATCCTGAAGAAATGAGTTTGTCCTGCGTTATCAGGAGAACCAAAGTCTGAGTACAAACCACCGCTGCCGGCAAATATGTTTCTTCCTGGCATGGACCCTGCCTGGTGTGATCGACAACCCGTTTGTCTTCTGGTATTCTTTATAAAAGATCCAGCTGGGTATTTTCGTGTAATTTACCTGCGGTTCTGTGTCGCAGTTGACACGGTATCGGCGGTTGGATATTGTAGTAAGGTTTGGCTGTAGCTTGATTTAAAGCTTCCGGCTACCATCTCCGGCGTCGGAGATCCGGCCGGGGCGAGGTCCCGAGGTTCGCTGTGGACGCGTTGAAGTGCTTGAAGTTAAAGTACTTGTTTATTACAACGCTGCGCTGCTAAGTGAGCATGGACCTGTCCAAAGCCTGAGCGGCAGAGAAATTCACGGCCGCTTCTATCGACCGACGCAGTAAATTTTGGTGTTGCTTCGACGTGTGAGGCCGCCTGTTGAGAGCCAGAGCAATTTTTTGAGGATTTTCGTTGCCTACATTTAACCAACTTGTTCGAAAGGGCCGTAAAGCGCCCGCATGGAAAACGGCCAGTCCTGCATTGCAGAGCTGCCCGCAGAAGCGCGGCGTTTGCACCCGCGTATACACTTCGACCCCCAAAAAGCCCAATTCAGCGCTGCGGAAAGTCGCGCGTGTCCGGCTGACGAACGGGATTGAGGTCACGACTTACATTCCGGGTGTCGGGCACAACCTGCAGGAGCACTCGATCGTGCTCATCCGCGGCGGCCGCGTGAAGGATCTTCCCGGCGTCCGCTACCACGTGGTGCGCGGGGCGCTCGATACCGCCGGTGTCGCCAACCGCAAGCAGAGCCGTTCGAAGTACGGCGCCAAGCGGCCTAAAGCCGCAACCAAGTAAAAAAGGGTTCAGAACATGCCAAGACGCAGAGGCGCAGACAATCGCGAAGCAGGCGCGGATCCGGTGTACAACTCGACGCTGGCCGAGAAGTTCATCTGCTCCATGATGTGGGACGGAAAGAAATCGACCGCGCAGAAAATTTTCTACTCTTCCATGCAGAAACTCGAAGAGCGCGGCGGCGGCGAAGAGGCGATCAAGCTGTTCAAGAAGGCCGTCGAAAATGCCAAGCCGTTGCTCGAAGTGAAAACACGGCGCGTGGGCGGCGCCAACTATCAGGTGCCGATCGAAGTGCCGCAGAACCGGCGCACCAGTCTGGCTATCCGCTGGATTCTTTCGAATGCGCGCGGCCGGGCTGAAAAAGGCATGGCCGATAAGCTGGCGAATGAGTTCAACGAAGCGGCAAACCTGCGGGGCGGGGCCATCAAAAAGCGCGACGATGTGCACCGTATGGCGGAAGCCAACCGAGCGTTCGCGCATTATCGCTGGTAATTTCCGGAAAAAGATTTTTACATGCCACGCACAGTACCACTTGAGCGGATGAGAAATATCGGCATCGCCGCTCATATCGACGCCGGTAAAACCACCACGACGGAGCGCATTCTCTATTACACGGGGAGATCGCACAAAATCGGCGAGGTTCATGAGGGCACGGCCACCATGGACTGGATGGAACAGGAGCAGGAACGCGGCATCACGATTACGTCGGCCGCGACCACTGCATCCTGGAAAGACATGCAGATCAACATTATCGACACCCCCGGGCACGTCGACTTCACGGCTGAAGTCGAGCGCTCGCTGCGTGTGCTCGATGGCGCGGTAGCCGTCTTCGACGCTGTCGCGGGCGTGCAGCCGCAATCGGAAACGGTGTGGCGGCAGGCCGATAAGTACTCCGTCCCGCGCATTTGCTTCATCAACAAGATGGATCGCGTGGGCGCGGATTTCTATCATGCCGTGGATACCATCGTCGACCGCCTGCGGGCGCGTCCGGTGCCCATTCAGATCCCGGTCGGCGCCGAAGATCAGTTCCGCGGCGTAGTGGATCTGGTCGAAATGAAGGCTGTGCTCTGGCGCGATGAAACGCTGGGCGCGCAGTTCGATGTGACGGATATCCCGGAAGAGCTGCTTGAAAAAGCGAAGGTTTACCGGGAGCAGATGATCGAAGCGGTTTCCGAATTCGACGACAAGCTGTTTGAAAAGTTCGTGGAAGGCGCGCCGCTCTCAGTCGATGAGATCAAGGCGGGCATCCGCAAAGCCACCATCGCGATGAAGATCTTCCCGGTCATCTGCGGGTCGGCATTCAAGAACAAAGGCGGGCAGACGATGCTCGACGCGGTTGTCGATTATCTGCCGTCGCCGCTCGATGTTCCCGATGTCGAAGGAACTTCAGTCGAAGATAAGAGCATAAAGCTTTATCGCAAGGCTTCCGATTCCGAGCCGTTTTCCGCGCTGGTCTTCAAGATCATGACGGACCCGTACTCGGGCCAGCTGGCGTTCTTCCGGGTTTACTCGGGCAAAATGAACGCGGGCGAATCGATTTATAACGTAGCTAAAGGCCGCAAAGAACGCGTGGGCCGGCTGCTGCGCATGCACGCCAACAAGCGCGAAGATATTCAGGAAATCATGGCGGGCGACATCTGCGCCGCCGTGGGCCTGAAGACCGTCTCGACGGGCGACACAATCTGTGACGAAGACCATGCGATCGCGCTCGAATCGATCGACTTCCCGACCCCGGTGATCCAGCTGGCGGTCGAGCCGAAAACCAAGGCCGATCAGGAAAAGATGGGCATGGCCATCGCCAAGCTCGCGCAGGAAGATCCGACCTTCCGGGTGAATACCGATCCCGAAACCGGTCAGACCATTCTCTCCGGCATGGGCGAACTGCATCTCGAAATCATTGTCGACCGCATGATGCGCGAATTCGGCGTCGTCGCCAATGTGGGCAAGCCCATGGTGGCGTATCGCGAAACCATTCGCGGCACCGCGGAATGCGATTACACGCACAAGAAGCAGACCGGCGGCAGTGGTCAGTACGCGCGCACCAAACTGCGCGTGGAGCCGATCCCCGGCGAAGGCTTCAAGTTTGAAAACGGCATCAAGGGCGGCAACATCCCGAAGGAATTCATCCCCGCCATTGAAAAGGGCGTGACCGAAGCGCTTGAAGGCGGCGTGCTGGCCGGCTATGCGATTGAAGACGTGAAAGTCACGGTCTTCGACGGCGCTTATCACGACGTCGATTCGTCGGAAATGGCGTTCAAGATCTGCAGTTCGATCTGCGTCAAGGAAGCTCTGCGCAAAGCGAAACCAGTGCTGATGGAGCCGGTGATGGCGGTCGAAGTGGTGGTGCCGGAAGAATATATGGGACCCGTGAACGGGGACATCGTCTCCCGCCGCGGCCAGCTCGAAGGCACTGAGATTCGCGGTACCACGCAGATCATCAAGTCGAGCGTGCCGCTGAGCGAGATGTTCGGCTATGCGACGGAACTTCGTTCGCGTACGCAGGGCCGGGGCAGTTTCACCATGCACTTCGCGCGCTACGAAGAAGTGCCGAAGAACATCGCGGAAGAAATTGTCACGCGGGTTCAGGGCAACGTTACTAAATAGCAGTTCCAGGTAAACAGTTTCATAAGGAGATTGGTGCGATGGGTAAAGAAAAATTTGACCGCAGCAAGCCGCACGTCAACATCGGAACGATAGGACATATCGATCACGGGAAGACGACGCTGACGGCAGCCATCACGAAGGTGCTGGCGAAGCACAACCCGAAGG
>JALYHT010000125.1 GCA_030776225.1 Acidobacteriota bacterium
GGCGCGCGCCGCTGATATTCGCAGCGACCATGCCGCCGACCGTGGCGTCCCCCGCCCAGGGTCCGTCGAGCGGGATCATCTGGTTATGGCGCGCCAGTAAAGCGTTCAGTTCGGCGAAAGGCAGGCCGGACTCCACGCTGATCGTCAGGTCCCTCGGTTCATATTGCAGAATTCGTTTCAGCGCCCCGGTCGAGATCCGAACGTCGGCGGGAGCGATGGGGCCGGCCATCAGCCGCTTCGTGTTGTTTCCGAAGAGTTCGACGGTGCTTCCCGCGGCCTGGGCCGAAGCCAGCGCGTGACAGAGGTCTTCGGGCGTTGAGGGCTGCAGGGCCGCGCGCAAGTTCTTACTGTAGCCCAGTTGTATTCAGTATTCAGGCGGATTTGATCTCCGTCCAAAGCCGGTCGCGATACCGCTGGGCGGCTGAAGGCAGGGCTTCAGGCCAGATGCCTCGCCGGTACGTCTCTTCCGGCGGATAGAGCACCGGGTCCGAAGATTGGGTCGATGCGTTGGCTGTTGCCGTTTCAGCGACGCGGGCATTCGATCGGGCGACGTCCGGCTGCAGCAGAAATTCAATGAACTCATGGGCAAGCTCGTAGCGGCCGCTTTCCCGTAGAACCACGGCGCAGTCGCAATAGAGCGGATAGCCTTCCTCCGGATAAACGAACCCAAGGTCCGGATTGCCGCGAATTGCCTGCGCCGCGGTGGTCGACCAGATCTGCGCGGCCAGCACATCGCCCGAGACCAGTTGATCGCGCACTTCAGCATTCAGATAAGCGCGCAGGAACTGCTTTTGCGAAATCGCCGCGTTGCGCGCGCTTTGCAACTGGCGCGCATCGATCGAGCCGAAAGGATACCCGAGCTTCCGCAGACACGCCCCGATCACGTCTTCGGGATCGTCCAGCATAGTAAGGCGTCCGCGCAGAGCCGGATTCCAAAGGGCTCCCCAGCCGCGCGGTTGGGCGCTCTGCCTGCGGTTGTAAGCAATTCCCGTAGCGTTCCACATATACGGAACTCCCCAGCGAAGCGCCGGGTCCCAGACCGGATGGCGAAAGCGGTGGTCGAGATGCCGCAGGCCCGGCAGGCGTGAAGGGTCGAGAGGAGCCAGAAGACCGTTGCGGGCCATGGGAGCGAGACGGCTGTGGGTGGGGAAGACGACATCCCATCCGGAGTTGCCTGTAATGGCCTTCGCCAGCATCTCCTCATTGCTTTCGTAAGTGCCGTAGCGGACGCGCACGCCGCGTTCGCGCTCGAACCGCTGCACCATCGCCGGATCGATATAGGTGGACCAGTTATAAACATTCAGACGCGGGCGCGCATCGCGGGCGCAGGAAGCCGCGAGCGCCCCCACGCCGCCGCCGAGAAAGCTCCGGCGGTTCACGACTTTTGCAGCCTTTGCGACACAATGACGATTGCGCCAAAAGCCACCACGATCATGGCGGAGACGGCATTCACCACCGGGCTCACGCCCCGTCGCGCCATGGAATAAATAACCATCGGGAGCGTCTGCGAATCGACTCCCGCGGTCAGGCTGGTGATCACATAGTCGTCGAAAGATACCACCAGCGCCAGCAGCCCGGCCGCCGCAATGGCGGGCGCGAGCGCGGGCAGCGTGACGCGCGAGAATGCATGCCACTCCCCGGCCCCGAGATCCATGGCGGCTTCTTCGAGCGAGCGGTCATGGTTCCGCAGGCGCGCCGAGATCACGATGGTCACGTATGCAATTGAAAAAGCCACGTGAGCCACGATCACGGTATAAAGCCCGAGATGCAGATGCAGGAAACGAAAGGTCCACTGGAACAGAGCCAGAAGCGAGACGCCGGTGACAATCTCCGGAGTTACGAGCGACAGGTAGAGAGAGCCCGAGAGCACAGGTGCATTCCGCTTCCAGAACGCATAGGCCGCGAACGTCCCGATGGCCGTCGCAAGCAGCGCGGCAACTACCGCGACGATAAGACTATTTACGAGACCTTCGGCCAGTTGAGGGTCATTGATCGCGGCCTGGTACCAGCGGAGGGATAACCCTTCCCACACTGTGAAGCGGCTGGAGTTGAAGCTGAATAAGATCAGAATCAGAAGCGGCGCATGCAGAAAGATCAAGGCACATGCCGCGTAGATCCCCAGTGCGTTTTCCTTCAAATGACGTCTTTTCACATGCCGTCTCCTGCCACGCGCGTGCGCATCAGAACAGCCAGAAGCAGCGCGCTCGCGAACATCAGCAATAACGAGGCAGCCGACCCGAACGGCCAGTCGCGAGCCGTGGTGAACTGGTTCTGAATCAGATTGCCCAGCATGACGGTCTTACCGCCGCCGAGCAGATCGGGCGTGAGATAGGCTCCCAGGCAGGGGATAAATACGAGCACCGACCCCGCGACGATTCCCGGCGCCGAGACCGGCATGACCACGCGCCACAGTGTTGCGAGTGGTCTCGCGCCAAGATCGGCGGCGGCTTCGAGCAGCGACGGATCGAGCCGGTCGAGCGTCGCATACATGGGAAGCACGAAGAACGGCAGGAAGTTGTAAACCAGCCCGAGCAGCACTGCCTGGTCGTTATAGAGCAGTTCGAGCGGGGATGCGATGAGATGCAGCCGGACCAGTACCGTGTTGATCAGGCCCGTATCCCGCAGGATAAAAAGCCACGCGTAAGTGCGGATCAGAAAACTGGTCCAGAAGGGCAACAGCACCAGTTGCAGATACAGGTTCTTCCGCCGGCCCGCGCGTGAAATGAAAAGCGCCAGCGGAAAACCGAGCAGCGCGCAGAGAACAGTGGCAAGCAGCGCGATCCATATAGAGCGCCAGAGAATCGCGAGATAGAGCGGGTCTGCGAGGCGGGTGAAATTTTCGAAAATCCACGGCCGCTCGACGCCGCCGTAATCGCCGCGCGTGAGGAAGCTGTAGGCGCAGACGATCCCGAGCGGCGCGGCAAAGAACAGCGCCATCCACACGCGCGCGGGCAGCAGAAAGAGGCGGCGAAGCTTCATGCGAAATGCAGTTCGTCCGAAGGCTGCCAATAAATCCAGACGACTTCGCCCTCCGCAAAATGGTTTTGCGCCAGCGCCAGTTCGGCGATGGCGCTGGCGCCATCGGCCAGCACCGAATTCAGGTGTACCCGGTTGCCGAAGAACAGCGAACTCTCAACCGACCCCCGGCAGCATGGAACGCCCTCCGGTTTCTCGCGCGAGACGCGTGTGAATTCCGGGCGTACCCCGGCCTTACCGAACCAGTTGACAGCGCCGAGAAATCCCGCCACAAAGCGGGTTGCCGGACGCAGGTAAACGTCCTCAGGGGTGCCGAATTGTTCAATGCGGCCCTGGTTCATCACCGCGACCCGGTCCGACATGGAGAGCGCTTCTTCCTGATCGTGCGTGACAAACAGGAATGTAATCCCGGTTTTGCGCTGCATGGCTTTCAATTCGCTGCGCATCTCCTTACGCAGTTTGGGATCGAGCGCCGCCAGCGGTTCATCCAGAAGCAGAAGCTGCGGCTCAAGCACCAGAGATCGCGCCAGCGCCACGCGCTGCTTTTCTCCCCCGGATAACTGCGACGGTATGCGATCGCGTTTTTCAGTAAGCCGCACGAGGTCGAGCGTTCGCGCCGCACGCGCCCTGCGGTCGCGAACGCCGCGCTCGCGAAGCCCGAACTCCACGTTCTTCAGAGCGGTGAGGTGGGGAAACAGAGCGTAATTCTGGAACACCGTGCTCACGTCGCGCTGCCAGGGAGGAAGCGCGTTCACCGAAGCTCCATTCAACAGAATCTCGCCGGAATCGGGACGCTCGAAACCGCCGATCATGCGCAAGGTTGTGGTTTTGCCGCAGCCGGAAGGGCCAAGCAGCGAAAAGAAGCCGCCGCCACTCAATTCGAGAGATATGTCGTTTACGGCGGTATGCCCGGGATACTCTTTGACAACGTGCCGGAGTTCAAGGACAGGAGGCATCTTCGTGGGCACGTTTCCCAATGTAACCAGTAGAAGGGTATCAATGTCTACTGGGGAGAAGCCAACAGCGCCTGCCGTAACCCCAGGAAGGCTATATACTCAAGTGTTCAGGAGAATGAAATGAGCGCCCCGCAATACCCCCACCCCGCACCGCCGCCGCCGGCCCCACACTCTAACCTGAAGACCGCCCTCGCCGCCGGGGCGATTGTCGCGTCTCTGGCAGCCAATGGCTTCCTGTTGTGGCAAGTCCACGATCTCCGCACTGATACGGCCAAAAGCCGCGACATCATGCAGAACGAGATCGACACAATCAAGGAAAACAGCACGGTAATGACCGCGACCCAGCGGAAGCACCTGGACGACCTGCGCGAAGAACTGGACGCGCGTTCCCGCCAGCTCAATCAGGCTGCCAGCCAGGCGAAGAAAGAAGCGCTTACCTACGCCGACCAGCAGGCCCAAAAGCTCGAAGCGGAAAACCAGCGGACCGTGGAGAACGTTAAAAAAGTCAACTCCGATCTCACCAACGTGAAGCAGTCCGCCGACTCGGCCAACGCCAGACTGGCGGATGTGGGAGCGGACGTGAACGGTGTAAAGACCGATCTCGCCAGCACAAAAAGCGATCTGCAGCAGACCAGACTGGATCTGAAACAAGTGCGTGGAGACCTTGGCAGCACCAGCAGCCTGGTGGCGACGAACGGCAGGGAAATCGACGAGCTGGTCCGCCGCGGCGAAAGAAACATCATAAAATTCAATATCAGCAGGAAGAGCAAGGGTTATCAGAAGGTGGGCGACGTCAGCCTTCTGTTGAAGAATGCCGACCCGAAGAAGAACAGGTTTACGCTCCAGGTGATGGCTGACGATAAGGCCACCGAAAAGAAAGACAAGAGCGTCAATGAGCCCCTGCAGTTCTACGTGTCGACCTCGCTTTACGAGGTGGTGGTCAATACGGTGGGCAAGGACACGGTTTCCGGTTACCTTTCAACTCCCAAATATCAGGCGGCGCGGAACAACTGACAAAAGAGTCCGCTCCTTAGAACGGAAACTCGCGGGCCGGCGCGGCGGAACTGAGGCTGGGAGTCCGTTGCAGGAAGCGGTACGGGTTGACGGGGCTGGAACCGATTCGTACTTCGTAATGCAGATGAGAGCCGGTGGAGCGGCCAGTGGTCCCCACGGCGCCTAATATTTCACCCTGGCGAATTTCCTGGCCTTCGATAACATCCATTCGCGAGAGATGCGCGTACCAAGTCTGGTAATTGTTGCCATGATCGACAATCACGCAGCGCCCGTACCCGCCGTTCCAGCCGGCATGGATTACGATGCCATCCGCGGCGACATGCACCGGGGTGCCCTGGGGCGCGGAAATATCCACGCCGGTGTGCATCGCGCCTTCACCGGAAAAAGGATCGCTGCGGACTCCGTAGCCACCCATGAGGCGGCCGTTCACAGGCCATATGCCAGGTAGAACGTTGACATCGCCGCGCGAGAAGATATTGCCCTGGTGCCTGGCCACGTTTGTAGTACGCAGGTAGCTGTATTCAGCCAGCGTCTCGCGCATGGTCGGAACCAGAGAACCGCCCGGAGCCTCGCCCATCAGGTCGGGCGAGCCGGCAAGTTGTTTCCTGACGCCATAAGCGGTGGTGACTTCGTCTGCCAGCAACTGCAGGCTTGCCAGTTGCACGTTGGTCTCTTTTACCTTGCGCTGCAGGTTGTCGTAACGCTCGCGCAACACCTGCGCTTCTTTCTGCAGCGAGTTGTAATTGGCAACTTTCCACGCCATCCGGGCATAGCTGCCAGCCACGCTCAGCAACATCAGAACAGCGACCCCCAGGAGACCAAGCGCGCCGTAAACGATGCGGTGCGGGATATGCACACGCTGCAGGCGCCCGTGAATCGAATGCGCCAATACGACTATGAAGTAGTTTTGCTTCAATCCTTTTCCTGTTGATGCCCGCTCAGAAAAGCAGCGGGTTCCACGCTGTTTCGGGACTGCTGCCGGGGGGTATCCGGGGAAGCGGCTGTTTGAAGTGAGAAACTGAAAGGTTAACATCCATTAAGGTTGCAAGTCAACCCTTTTCGCTGCTAAGATTCCGGCTTGCCGCCTCGTATACCCGGAAGACATTTTGCCCGCAACCTCGTAGAACGCCGAACGCTGATTACACAACTGGTTAAACGCGATTTCCAGCAGCGCTATATAGGTTCCGCCGCGGGCTGGATCTGGGGATTGATCCACCCTTTGGTTCTCCTCGCCAGTTATGTTTTCATCTTCGGCATTTGCCTGAAATCGAAGACGGGGCCGACTGACGTTACACAGAACTACCCGATGTTCCTCTTTGCAGGCATGTTGCCATGGCTGCTCTTCAGCGAAACGGTACAGCGGTCTTCCGGCTGTATCGTCGAACAATCGAATCTTATTACCAAAACGGTGTTCCCGGCCGAGATTGTGCCCGTATCGATCTTTCTCTCGTCGCTGATGAGCCACATGCTTGCGGTCTGTCTGGTGATTGCAGGCGCGGGCATCTTCCTGCATCACGCCAGCCCGGTACTTTTCGTGTTGCCGGTTTTCATGCTCCTGCTGGGTTTGTTTGCAGTGGGAATCGGGTGGATCGCGGCGGCATTTCAGGTGTATCTGCGGGATACGGCGCAGGTTCTCGCGGTGATTCTTACGCTCTGGTTCTGGGCCACTCCGATCTTATTGCCGGAAGAACAACTGGCGAGATTCGGGGTGTGGTCCCTGTTGTTGCTGCGCGCCAATCCGCTGGCTTACATTGTGCGCGACTATCGCGATATCCTGCTGGGCCATGCCGTTCCAGTGCACGATCTGGCTTGGACGGCTGTTTTTGCCATCTCCGCGTTCGTGGGCGGCGGACTGATTTTCCGGTATATGAAGCGGGGCTTTGCCGATGTACTCTAGCCGACAGCGGGGCTTCAACGGGCCTTCTCGGCTACGCGCACGCGCGCGCCTTCCAGCTTCCGGGTGACTTTGGCAAGTTCAACCGGGTCCTGATCGCCGGGGGCCGCGATCTTCCATTCGGATACCGATACCTCCCATTGCTGGATGGCTTCCCGGATCTTTCCCTGCTTAAAATAAACGTCGCCCAGATGATCGTGAACCGTGGGATCATTACCGACTTTATCCACCGCCAGGCGCAGTTGTTCCACCGCCTGATCCAGGCGATTCAACCGGTAAAGCACCCAGCCCAGACTGTCTTCGTAAGCACCGTTGCCTGGATCGAGGTCGAGGGCTTTGGAAATCAACTGGCGCGCTTCTTCAAGCCGCACGTTCCGGTCAGCATACATATAGCCGAGGTAGTTCATGGCGCCTGCATTGGCGGGATCGGCCTGCAGGATGTTGCGAAACGACTTTTCCGCGGCATCGAAGTTCTTTTCCCGCTCATACATCGCGCCCCGCATAAATTCGACAGCCTGCTTGTCCTGCGGGACCGTGGATAACGCGTCGGCCGCGTCGAGCGTTTTACGCTCGTCTTCAAACCGTTTGGCTTTGTCCTGTACCTGCGCAATGTTCAGCAGCGCGTCCCGATCTTTGGCCGAATTCGGCAGCGCCCTGAGCCCGGCGAGGGCCGCTTCCGTCTGACCAAGGTCGGCCAGCAGAAGAGCGTGCTCAAATACGATGCCCTTCTCGGACGGATATTTCTTCAGAGCGGAATCGGCTTCCTGCCGGGCCTGTTTATAGTCCTTTACCGACTTATATGCTTCGACAATCTGCGCTTCCACGCGCGGCCCGAGCGTCGGATCCAGATCGTTGATCTGACGGAAAGCTGCCACCGCGTCGGGAATTTTCCCGCTATCCTGCTGCATGGCGCCCAGCAGCTGAAGCATGCGCATGCGCTGCAGTTTTTCGCCATCGGTATAGATATCTTTCTTCGTATCGTTGAGCAGGGCCTGCATGGACGCTATGGCCTGCGGGGTCTTCCCCTGCGCTCTCAGCAGTTCTTCTTCGGCGAATGCCACTTCCGTCTTGTCTTTCGCGGTCTCGGCCGCATGGGCCTTCGCCAGAGCGGAGGCCGCGCCCTCGAAGTCTTTCTTCTTCTCCAGAATTTCGGCGATCTGAAGCTGCAGCACGACATTCTTCGGATCGTCCGCTGCCAGCTGGCGGAATACAGCCAACGCTTCGTCGGTCCGGCCGGCGGCGTAAAGATCGTTTGCCAACGCGGCCAGCACTTTGGAATTGCCGTTGGTGAGCGCCAGCGCCTGCTTCATCGTTTCGGCGGCGCTCGAAAAATCTTTCACCTGTTCGTAAAACTCGGCCAGCATCACCACCGTGCGCGGGTCGGGGTTCTTTTCGACAGCCTGCTTCAGCAGCGGGATGGCATTCGGAATGTCGCCGCGATCCGCGTACACCATCGCGAGACCGGTGAGAGCTTCTGCGTCGTTCGGATCGAGAGCGATGACCTGTTTGTAAACTTTTTCCGCGGCGTCCTCATCTTTAGAGACGCGGTACAGCTTTGCCAGCATCGAAAGGCTTTCGCTGTCTTTCGGCTCCTGATCCGCGATCTTCCGGTATTGTTCGATGGCGTTTTTCAACATCGCCTGGTCGACTCTTCCCTGCTCCGGGTCGCCGATCTGGCGGCTGTAAACCCGCGCCAGAATGCGGCGGGCATCGGTATTGCCGGGATTCGCCTTCAACAGATTGTCGGCTTCCTGTAAAGCCTTTTCGAGTTGACCCGTCTGTACGTAAAACTCGGTCAGTTCCTCCGCAATGTAGGGGGAGGAAGGATCGGTCTTCATCGCCTGGCGATAAAGGTCGATCGCTTTGTTGACGTATTCGCCGCGGTTGCCGTAAGCGCTCGCGAGTTCCGCGTAAAGGTGCGCCATGGCAAAGTCGTAATAGGCGGCGGAATGGTCCGCTGTCTGTCCGGCGGGAGCCGTGGAAACTGGCGGGGCTTGAGAATAGGCCGGGGTACCGCCGAAAATCAGCACCAAACTGAAGGATAGAAAAGCGGTGGCGATAGATTTATGGCTCTTCAGAGGCGCCGGGAAATGACCGATCATGTTCCAACTTTCCTTGCGCCGCGGCCAGTGCGCCTGGCGGCACAACCCATTCGTCATCATTGTATAACGCATGGCTGACAACACCTGCGCGACGACCTTCATCCAGAAGACGCTGTTCGAAAGCGGCTCGTTGCGGAAAAATCCGGACTTACCAGAGCTGCCGCTGATCGCCATAGCCGGCCCGACGGGCTGCGGTAAGAGCGAACTGGCTCTGCGTGTTGCGGAGGAGTTCCATGGCGAAGTAGTGAACTGCGACTCGCTCCAGATTTATCGCCACTTCGATATCGGGACTGCAAAACTGCCCGAGGCTTCGAGGCGCGGTATCGCCCATCATCTGATCGACATAGCTGAGCCCCACGAGGTTTTCACGGCGGGCGATTTTGCGCGGGTGGGCAGGCCTGTTCTGCAGCGGATCGCGGAAAGCGGGCATCTGCCCATCGTCACCGGCGGTACCGGCTTCTACCTTCGGGCGCTGCTGGAGGGATTGGCTCCCGGACCGCAGCGAAACGAGGGGCTGCGGGAGCGCCTTCGCGCAAAGGAGAATCGCCGCCCGGGCACGCTCCACCGAATCCTGGCGCGTCTCGACCGTGCCACGTCCGCCCGTATCCATGCCAACGATATTCCCAAATTAATGCGGGCGCTCGAAATCTGCATTTCGGCTCGCCGCACGGCAACCGAGGTGTTTGCCGCCGGCCGCGACGCGCTCCAGGGTTTTCGAATCCTGAAAATCGGGGTGTTTCCCGACCGCGAAGAGCTTTACAAGCGCCTCGAACAACGAACGAAAGCCATGTTCGCAGCGGGTCTGATGGAAGAAACCCAGTCCATTCTTGCCTTGGGGTACGGGCAGGATTGCAAACCTTTCGAGTCCATTGGCTATAAGCAGGCGCTGCAATCCATTCGCGGCGAGCTTTCGCCGCAGGATGCCTTGTTCTATGCGACTCGGGAGACCCGGCGTTATGCCAAACGGCAGATGACCTGGTTCCGGCAGGATCGGGGCATGGAAATTTTTCGCGGTTTCGGCGACGATCCGCAGTTCACGCAACAAGTTCTGGAGAGGATTCGCATGTTTCTTGCTTGTGCGCCTTGCGCAGGCACGTGAATCGGTAGTGCCTGAAAGGTGCGTTGCGCATTTCAGGCCAACAAATCTCCAATGCCCCAGATGCGATCCGTAATCCCTGCTTCCATCGCGGGCGTGACGCGCAGCGATTTGTGAATGCGGCAGAAGTTGTAGTACGTGTACCAGAGCGTCACCGCAGCCCAGTGGTTCTCCCATTTCTTGCTGAAGCCATTCGTCAACCGCGTGAATCGGCGGCAGCCCATGCGGACGCTGAGGTTAGAACGTTCAATGATCGAAGTGCAGATGCGTTTCGGATCAGGATTCCCGCAGACTGGGACCACCTCCACGGACGAAACTTCAGCGGGGCTGTATCGAGCTTCCCCTTCACTGGGAGCGCGATACACCTTTATCAACATCGCGTAATCGACGTAATCTCCGAAGGTGTCCGGAATGGATGTTCGGTACGGCGCGAAGCCATCCGTTGTGCATTGGAACGAAGTGCCTGGTTTGATCGCATCGCGAAGCCCTTCAATGAAAATGTTCGTGGTCTGCTGGTCCCGTTTTCCCATCGCGATATTGAGAACCAATTTGCTGTTTCGTTCGATCCCAACGAATACGTACGCATCGCCCAGATTCTGATCGTCTTCAGGGCGGACGCGCTTCGCTTTTTTGCCGATGAATGACCAGAGTTCATCGCACTCCACGTCTTTTACCGCCACGTTGCGAACGTAGCGGGCCATGATCTTCTCGCACTTCTCGCCAGCGACCACAAGGAGTTTCATGATTGTGTTCTGGTCAACCCCGGTTACGCGCTGTGTGCTCCGAACGCTATTGCCTTCCAGGAGAAGCTGAAGTGCGAGCACGGCGCGGCCCATCGGAATCGTCATTGCTCCCAACGGCCTCTCGTGCGCTTCGGTATATGTCTTACCGCAGCCAGGGCAACGAAAGCGGCGGAGTCCGTTGCGGTGCTTTCCGAAGCTACGGCACGACAGATCGCACGCCCCGCACCGCGAATAGGTTTCTATGGCTATCATCTCCGCTCTTTAGTAACTCAATTGTATGCTTATGCGGCTAAGTAGTCAATAAAATAGTAACTATTCCTAATAAACCTATTGCGCTGCACCGGGATTGTGGTACTATCTCGTTAGGAGCACATCAAATGCCCAGCGAAGAGAAAGTGTCCAGCACTCCGCCCACAGAAGAAATCGACTTCGAAATACTTGAAGACACAGGGGATCAGTCCCAGGGTGATGGCAAGCAGAGGGAGAGGTCTTCTATCCAGTTTCCGTACCAGGACCTGGATGAAGCTGTCGCAATAGCCAAAGGTGTTCACGAGTTTGGCGGAACGGCGTGCCAACTGAACCAGCTAGCCGGGCAAGTCAAGCAGTCTCCCACCAGCAGCATGTTCAAGCTCCGTGTCAGTACAGCCCGTATATTCGGGTTTGTCACTAATGCCCACGGCAACGTAACACTCACTCCGCTCGGCGTTCGTGTTTGCGATCCACAACAGGAGCAAGCCGCAAAGGTCGAGGCATTTTTGAATGTCCCCCTGTACAAGCAGGTTTACGAACAGTTTAAGAACGCAAGCCTGCCGCCCAATAACGGTCTTGAAGCTACGATGGTTTCGTTCGGTGTGGCCGTCAAGCAGAAATCAAATGCAAGGCAGGTTTTTCACCGCTCCGCTACCCAAGCTGGCTTTTTCGCTTTCGGTCCGAATCGGCTCGTTCCTCCAGCCATCAAGTCCGGCTCTCCCGCCGCACCGGGAGCGGCTGACCCCGGCCAGTCCGATCCAAAGAAGCAAAATGGGAACTCTGGTTCGGGAGATGGTGGCGGCGGCAGGACGATTGATCCAGCCATCAACGGCCTGATACAGCGCCTCCCTGCCGCCGATTCTGATTGGCCCCTTGAAAAGCAGGCTAAGTGGCTTTTGGCTGTATCGCACGCATTCGATGTCATCTATCCGCGCCAGGACGACGACAGAAGCTTGAAGATCGAAATCGTGAAAGTTTAAGTTCGGATTCGCGGACCACCACTCTCCAGGATGGTCACGCAACAGCTTCTGCCTTCCAAAAGCAGAAAACCCCGCCACCGATCCAGGGTCCAAACCGTAGCAGTGGCGGGGTTCACTTC
>JALYHT010000126.1 GCA_030776225.1 Acidobacteriota bacterium
GGGACACAATACCTGTAGGCAAGAGCGGAACGATGCCGACCGGATCCCTGAAAATCATCACGACAAAGCTCAGGCCAGGTTATTTGCAGAAGAATGGTATTCCCTATAGCGCGAACGCAACCGTGACCGAGTACTTCGACCGCGTCGATGAGCCCGGTGCTTCGTACATCGTCATTACCACTACCGTTGAGGACCCCGCCTACCTCACTCAACCGTATATGACCGCCACGCATTTCAGGAAAGAAGCCGACGCCTCGGGCTGGAAGCCTTCGCCCTGCTCGGCTCGATAGCAGGATCGGAATTGAAGGAGATATGCATATGAACCCCCCCAGGACTGCCGCGGTGCTGTACTTTGCAGCGGCGGCGAGTGTTGCGGCATTCGCGCAGACGAATTCGGCCCCGGCGGCGACGGGCTCCGGAATCGATATCTCAGGGACGTGGCGTTATGGCGGCCATCAGGACTTCGCATACGATACCGCGGCCGGCGCGCTGGTCGATTACGGCGGCTTCCCATTAAATGAAGCCGGCCGCCTGTACGCGCTGGCGTGGCCCGCGTCGCGCATGACGGTTCGCCAGCAGCAGTGCGCCGGCTACGGAATCCCATACGCGTATTTTTCCCCCGGAAATTATCGCTTTTGGGAGGAGCGCGATCCCCACACGCAGCAACTCATCGCCATTCACATGTGGTTTCAGACTTCGGAGACGCGCCGGACGATCTGGATGGATGGACGTCCGCACCCTCCCGCTTACGCGGCGCACACGTTCCCCGGGTTTTCGACGGGCGAATGGAAGGGGAGTTTCTTAACGATCACGACCACTCACCTGAAAAGAGCATGGCTGCGAGGAAACGGCCTGCCTTCAAGCGATGAAGCCACGGTTATTGAACGCCTGATTCGGCACGGGGATCGCCTCACGGTATTTACGACGACCACAGACCCCGTCTACTTCGACGCACCGTACACTAAGACCGTAATTAATATCCGCAACATCAAGGATCCCGACGCGTGGCTTTATCCCTGCGAGGATGGTCAGGAAATCGTGTCCCGGCCCGAGGAGCAGATCCCGTATTTTCCGTGGGGCAAACATCCATTTTTGCGCGAGTTCGCGGACAGCAATGGAATTCCATTGCTGGCGGTGCTCGGCGGCGCCCAAACCATGCATCCCGGTTTTGATCTCAAGCTGAAAGACAAGGCTGCCGCGGACGCGGCCGCCGTGGCGGAGACCGTCCCTTCCCATGGTCCGCAGCAGAGCAGCAGGGCCGCGAACCCCGAGCCCAATGACGGGGATATTCATGTTCTCCCGGTGCAGGGCAGCGTTTACATGCTGGCAGGAGATGGCGGAAATATCGCCGTCCAGATCGGCGATGAGGGTGCTTTTCTCGTGGACGCCGGCGCGGGTAAGATATCCGACAAGGTGGTGGGCGCGATCCGGAAGCTCAGCCGCAATCCGATTCAGTTCATCGTCAACAGCAGCTTCCACCCCGACCACACCGGAGGAAACGCGAACCTGGCATCCAAAGGTTTAGATCCCAGTCTTCTCGGTTCTTTCTTCGTCACGCAGGCGCCCACGGGAGCCACGGGTTTCTTTGCCGATCCGGCGCACCACGCCACGTTGATCGGGCACAACAACATCCTGATCCGGATGGAGGAAGCCAAACTGCCGAGCGAAACGATCCCGCCCGATACTTACCTCGAAAAGCGGCGTCGGAAGTACCACAACGGCGAACTGGTGGAGATCTTCCACGCGCCAAACGCCATCACGGACGGCGACAGTATCGTGCATTTTCGTAAGTCCGACGTGATCGCCACGGGCGATATTTACGACACAACCCGCTACCCGTTCATCGACGTGAAGAACGGCGGCACCATTCACGGGGAGATCGACGCCCTCAACAATATTCTTGAAAAAACGGGCTACGAACACGACGAGGATGGCGGCACGATGATCATCCCGGGACACGGACGCCTGTCCGATGAATACGATGTCGCCGAATATCGCGACATGGTCAGCATCATCTGCGACCGCGTTCAAACCATGATGAAAACGGGCGCCACTCTCGATCAGGTGAAAGCCGCGAGGCTCACCGCCGACTACGACACCCGCTACGGCGCGACCTCTGGCCCCTGGACAACGGATATGTTCGTCGAGGCTGTGTACAACACTCTTACACAGAAAGAGGGGGCGAAGTAGATATCGGCCGGGTTAATACCTATTTGGCTCTGCTGGCTTTAAACTCCACCAGCCTGCCCACCGTCAGGTCTTCCGGGCGGCGACCAAAAGCGATCTGGTCGCCGTCCAGCTTGCCGATGTAGACATAGCCGGCAGTTGTGTCAAAGTACGGCATTTTCACCTTGAACGTGATCAGGTCGGCCTTGACGAATCCCCATTCAATGGGGAATTCCCCGCCTCCTTTAACGAGAATCGAGCCGGTGACCTTGCCCTCTTTGGTGTTCAGCGCAATCGCCAGGCTCTGAACCGCGCCCGGCGCCGGCCTGGCAATATCAGCGGTCCAATTCCCGTCGAAAGCGCTCTCGGCCAGAGCAAGGGAAGCGAACCCGAGCATCGATACAATGAACAGGCCACACGTGAGTATCCTCATACGATTTCTCATGGGACCTATTCTACGCAACGAGCGCTCCGCGAGGCTGTATAACATTTTGGATTGAGCGCATGATCGAAATACTGCTCCCTGATGATCCGCTCGAACTCGATGCCACACTTGAAGCCCTGCCCAGCCGCCAGGCCGTATTCCTGCTCTGGTCGCGTGAAGGCAAGCCCTTTCTCGCGCGCACCAACGTCCTTCGCAAGCGCCTGAAGCGCCTGCTGGGGTCTCGCGAAGGTCCTTCGAAATCGCTCAGCCTGCGCGGCGCCGCGACTCGCATTGAGTATCGTTTCACCGGCTCGCGCCTGGCTTCTCAGTTCCTGGTGCTCGATCTCGCCCGCCGCTATCTCGGCGCCAACTATCGCGATGACATCCGTCTCCGGCTGCCGCCTTATGTGAAACTTGTGCTCTCGAACCGGTTCCCGCGTACCCAGGTCGCTTCGCGCATCGGACGCGCCAAAGCACTCTACTTCGGTCCGTTTCGCAGCCGTTCCACAGCCGCGCGATTCGAATCGGAATTCCTCGATTTGTTCCAGCTCCGGCGCTGTCAGGAAGAGCTCAGCCCGAGTCCCGAACACCCAGGCTGCATTTACGGGGAAATGGGCCGCTGCCTGCGCCCATGCCAGCAGGCCGTCGGTCTGCCCGAATACAGCGCGGAAACCGGGCGCGTGGCTGAATTTCTGCGTACGAACGGCAAATCGCTGGCAGCCCCGGCCGAAAGCATGCGCGAGCGTCTCAGCGCCGAAATGGATTTCGAAGGCGCGGCGCTCATGCACCAGCGCTGCCAGCGCATCCACGACGTGCTCTCGCTCCGCGACGAGATGGCGCGGGAGATCGGCAGTCTCAATGCCATCACGGTCACCCGCGCCGCGGACGACTCTTCTGTCGAACTCGGCTGGCTGCGGGAAGGCTCGTGGCAGGGCTTCTCCCACCTTGAATTCATGCAGGCCGATGGTACGCAGATCTCGCTCGATTCCCGGCTGCGCGAACTTGCCCAGGCCGCGCCATTCAATCCCTCGGCCGGTACCGAGCGCATGGAGCAACTTGCCGTGCTGGCGCGCTGGTTCTACTCGTCCTGGTGCGATGGCGAAATGCTTATAGTCGATGACTGGGCGAAGATCCCTTACCGTAAGCTGGTCAACGCTGTTTCGCGAATCGCGCAAGGGCAACCGCCGCATCGTCCGAGCACTCATTCTTAACGATGGTGTTGGCCGCCAGTGAGACGCCCGGCGCCGCGCCCACGCAATGCCGCGACATCCCGTACCCGCCGATGTCGTTATTCGCGATCGTATTGCCCTTCGCCAGGTCTGGCCGCTCGGCGCCGGCTCCCAAATAAATTCCCGTCCGAAGAATATCCGGCTGACCCGCGATGGCCGCGCAGTTGATCGGCCCGGGCTCGTTGCAATGAGCGAGATTCAGCCGCTTCAGATGATTCCCCGTCACCGTATGGCCGGAGCCGATGATGAAGATGCCCCCGAACAGCCCGCCGTCGATCGTGTTGTTCAAAATCCGGTTATTGCGCGACTGCATGTCCGGATTGCTGTTGTTCATGATGATGCCGAAGTTTCCGTACGGGTATTCCTTCACCGCCTGTTCATTGGTGCAGGTGTTGCCGCTGACCTCGCCATCGTGAAAGCCGTCCAGGTCGAAGCACTTCCCGTCGATCTCCTCGAACTGGTTGTTGCGGTATACAGACTTGTCGACGTTTCCCGCCGTATCTACGGCTACCGGAAACGCCTGCCCTTCGAGATCCACCTCCGCCGCCGGATACCCGATCATGCGGCCGCGATTATTCTCGACGCGCACTTCCGTCGCGTGTCCCACCTGGATCGCGTCGCGCGCGATCATTGCGAATTCATTGCCCGCGATCCGGCCCCGGGCGTTACGCGGCGACGTATACAGCGAATGAGTCCAGATCCCGTTCCCACGCACATTAGCGATCCGGCAATCCACCACTTCGAAATCGGTTGTGCCTTCTTCAAGCAGAATGCCGCCGGTCGTGTTGTTGCGCTTCTTCGCATTCAGTCCGCCGCTGCCCGAGAGCTGTATCGCAGCAATCTTCACCGTATGGCTCGAATTTACCAGGATCGCGAACCCGTCGATCGCGGTCGCTTTCACGCGCGCGATTTCGAGGTTCGTGACGCCTTCCGCCAGAATCCCGCTATTCGCCACGAAGCGCGCGAACATCGCCGACCAGGGCGGCATGCCGTGCGGGCGCGTAATCGCATCGCGGTTCCCGTCGAGCGAAAGGTCATGCACTTTGATGTTGCGGCCCGCTGGAATCACGAGCAGCGCCCGGCCACGGAATGCCGCCGCGGCTTTGATAACGGTCGCCATGCCGCTGATATCGAGGTCGTGCGCATCTGGCTGCAGCGTGATCTCGCGCGAAATCTCGACGGTCCCGGCGGGCAGCTTCACGATGCCTGTCTTCGCAAGCAACGCTGTCCGCAGATCGGCTTCCGTCGCTGCAAAAGCCGCGGGCGCGAGTAGTGCCAGGCTCAGCAGCCGCAGCATCAAACCACTTCGATTCCGACGTGAAGCAGCGGACGCTTCCCCAGCCTCACATCCAGCACATGTGCTCCCGGTTTGGTTTCCGCCGGCAGAGTGAAGTTCACCTCATAGCGCGAGGCCAGCGGATCGGTCCGCAGGCTCTCGACCCCACGTACGGGAAGGCCGTCTACCGCGGCCACGAAGTGATCCACCGCTTCCACCTCTTCGATTGTGATCTTCATGGTGCCGCTTTCGATCCTCTGGGCGGACACGAGATTCACGCCGTCGCTGAACGACACCAGACGCGGCACCGAAGGCCCGGCGGGAATCACGCGAATTGTCGCATCCGGACAAAGCTGCCTGCCGTTCCAGTGCACGCGCACCGGAACGAGTCCGGTCCGCACGCCTTTCGGAAGGAACACATTCAACTGCGAAAGCCCGTTGACAGGAGGACCCACATAGCACGGAACGCCAGGCACGCTATCCACCAGAGCGCTCAGGCTGTTCAGTTCGCATGATGCCGGAAGACCCTCGATCTGCAGCGTGGCGCAGGCAAGCCGCCCTGTCGAAGGCACCGCCTGTTCGCCGCTGAACGCATTCACCACGTGCCGGATACGGCAGCGGCCCGGCTCTGCCGGCAATTCCGAAAGCGGCGGCTTCTGCCATGACGTCCACATGTACTGCGTCCCGATCCCCGTCAGTGAAAGCAGGCGTACGCCCTGTTCACGCGTGAAACGGTGGATCTCATCGGCGCTCACCCGCACGCCCGCCCAGGTTGTGTACGTCTTCACGGTCTTCGGCAGCCCGTTGATCTGGAGTCTTGCGAAGCCTCCTGGCTTCAGAACGCGCACGGTTTCCCGCAGATAGGAGAACACCACCTCCGCGCTCGGGATGTGCTGGAAGACGGCATACGAATAGACAAAGTCGAAATGCTCGTCGGGAAACTGCGCCAGATCGCTGCCGCTGGCCGCGTGCGGATGCGCCCAGGGAATATCGCTGAGCTTGCTTCTCGCCTGCGCGATCATCTCGTCCGAAATGTCGACCCCGTGGATCTCGCCAAAGTGGCGGCTCATGGGCCGCATCAGACGTCCCGGCCCGCAGCCGATCTCGAGCGCTCGCTCCGGCTTCCTCCGGAACCGCCTCAGTTCGCCTTCCAGATCGCGAATCACGTCGGTGGCTGTCGAGAGGAACTCGCTGTCGTCCTGGTCGCGCCGCCCGAACGCGACGTAATAGTGAGCATCTTCGCGCGCCCGCGCATTCCAGTCGGCGCGCATGCGGTCGTGAACGGTCTGATCCAAACGCCAGTTTACCGCCCGGCATTCCCAAGCTAAAATGTAACAACAAATATTAACGACAGTCGTGCTGGGGTGGCGTGCTGGGGTAACCTGGTATATACATGCGAATCCTCGTGGTGGAAGATGAGAAGCGGATTGCGGATTTTCTGAGCCGCGGGCTTCAGGGCGCCGGCTACGCCATAGACGTGGCGCAGGATGGCGCGACAGCCCTGCAGTTCACGCACGATACCGACTACGATCTGGTCATCCTCGACATCATGCTGCCCGACATGGACGGCCTCAAGGTTCTGGAGCGCATTCGCAGCCGCCGCGCCGGCCCCCCCGTTCTGATTCTGAGCGCGCGCGGAGCGGTGGACGACCGCGTGAAGGGGCTCGAAACCGGCGCCGACGATTACCTGACAAAGCCGTTCGCCTTCGTAGAACTGCTGGCCCGCGTTCGCGCCCTGCTCCGGCGGGGACAGCCGTCGCCCGAGAAGCTCCAGGTGGCCGATCTCGCGCTCGATTGCGCGCGGCGCAAGGTGGTTCGCGGCACGGAAACCATCGAGCTCGCGCCCAAGGAATTCGGCATCCTCGAATACATGATGCGCAATAAAGGCCGCCCCCTCAGCCGCACCATGATCGTGGAACATGTGTGGGATATGGATTACGACGGGCTCACCAATATCGTCGACGTCTACATACGCCATCTGCGCAGCAAGATAGACGATCGGTTTCCGCAGAAGCTGATTCACACGGTGCGCGGCATCGGTTACATGATCGAAGCGCCCGAAAAGAGCGCGCTGCCGAAGACAGGTTCAGAAACCCATTTCGAATCGCAGGTGTAGGAGGCGTTCACCAGAACCTTGCCGGACCGAAAGCACATTACGCGCGGCCTCCGCTTCACCCTCACCGCTGTTTACACGCTCGTATTCACCTTGCTGCTGGTGGCGGTCACGTTGTATTTCCGGCAGACGCTGGCGAGCAGCCTCGAGGAGCAGTCGCGCGAAGACCTCGAGCAGAACTGGGCTGTCGTCAAAGCTTACCTGCGCATTGTGAACGACGCCGGGCAGAATAACTATCACGAGAAGTGGATGAACGATACCAGCGACCCCGACGAAAGCGCCGCTGTCGCGGGTGTGCAGAAAACTTACGTGATCGCCGATGCGAATGGACGTGTCATGGCCGGTTCCTCCAACTACGAATCGCTGGCCATGGACAAGCCCGCCGAAATTCGTTCGGTTCTGCAGACCAACGGAGCGGTGTGGACCAACAAGACGGACTCCGATGGCACGCCCTACCTCATCCGGGCCAGCTTTGTAACCGGCGAGGAAGATCCCGGTAAAAAGTTCTACGTTGCGATCGGTACATCGCTGGCCGATTCGCGAAAGGTCCTGAACAGGTTCACCATTCAGGGCGTGGCGCTTGTGCCGCTCGTGATCTTCACGGGCTGCATTATGGGGTGGATTTTCGCGGGCCGCGCGCTCACGCCCGTGCTCGAAGTGGCCCGCGCGGCGGAACGCATCAGCGGCTCGAATTTAAGTCTGCGCATCCCGGCGCGGGGCGCGGGCGACGAAATCGACCGGCTGATCGATACGTTCAATCAGATGATCGAACGCATCGAGAACAACTTCAACCAGGTACGCCAGTTTTCGACCGATGTCTCGCACGAACTGCGCACGCCGATTACGATCGTGCGCGGACAACTCGAAGTGGCGCTGTTTACCGCCAGGACAGTGGAGCAGTACCGCGATGCGATTGTCGATTCCCTTTCCGATATCGAAAGGCTGTCGCAGATTGTGCGGGCACTGCTGCTCTTATCCCAGGCGGAAACCGGTCAGGTCATCCTCCAGAAGCAGCAGCTGGATCTGGTGGAGGTCGCCGAAAACATCGTGGACCAGTTCCAGATTCCAGCGGAAGGCGCCGACGTTACACTGCGCTTCACAAAACATCTGCCGCACTGCGTGGGCGAGTTTGACCGGGTGCAGATCGAGCGAATGCTTTCCAACCTGCTCTCGAATGCCGTCAAGTTTACGCAGGCGGGCGGCGAAGTACGGGTGTCGATCGACCGCCGCGACGAGCATGCTGAAATCCGCGTGGAAGACACCGGACAGGGGATTCCTCCGGAGCATCTCCCGCATATCTTCGATCGCTTCTACAGAGTGCGCGGACCGGGCGAGCAGGTCTCGCCGGAAAAGGGACTGGGCCTTGGCCTGAGTTTCGTCGCCTGGATCGTGCGGGCGCACGGCGGCACTGTGGATGTTCAGAGCGAGCCCAACAAAGGAACAACGTTTCTTGTAAAGCTGCCTTTGAGTGGCCTGGCACCGCCGTCGCAGATCGAGGGTCCGGGCTCACAAAACGAAGCCATGCGGCCCGCGTGAACCCGGACGTCAGTCTCCGGAAACGCGCCGCCCGAGAGATGCGTTTGCCGGCGCGAAGTAGTTCCGCACCTGCGCCCAGTTGGTACGCAGCAGCGAGAGTCCGAGCATCAGCAGGATGGTCGCAACCGACGCCAGAATCGTCTGCCCCACGCTCAGTTGTTCTTTTAAGAAGCCGAACCAGCGTCCGTACACCAGCTCGATGTGAACCCAGTAGACCAGCAGGCTGGTGAGACCGAATTGCCTGACCCAACTCCATTGCTGCGCCGCAACGCGAAAGTTCCAGACCCACGCAAAGGCAATCAGAATCATGATCGCGCCCAGCTTGATCAGCACCAGCGCGGGGCTGTTGAGCCAGAAATCCGAATTCGAATAAATCGAGAGCGACATGCCTGAGACCGTCCAGGCGCTGAATGCGACCGTGACCCCGCCCCAGCCAAGCCATTGCATGACGGTCGGGACCTCATCCGGTTTCAGGATGCGCAGAACGCTCCCCGCGCTCATGCCAAACGCTGCAAACGCCGCCCAGGGGAAAAAGCCGAACAATACGTGGTCGGGAACGATGTAGTCGCGCAGAAGCTCAGGGCTTCCCGACCAGTCTATGCCGGAAATCAGCGGCGAGGCGGACGCAATCGCCACACCCAGGATCGCGCAAAGGCGAATGCGCTCTTCAGTGCGGAATATGGCCATCACGGAAAGAATCAGGAGCGCCAGCCCCATGCAGTTCAGAATGTCCACGCGGAACAGGGTTTTCCAGGAGTTCTGATCGATAGAGAAGAGCCAAAGCTGCAGCCGGAAGGCGAAGGCCGCGGCAAACAGATACCCCGAGCGTTTCATTGAAGCCAGCCAGCGCCATGCCGGCGCAACGCCCTTTCGCTGCTGGCTATCCATCAGGAATGCAAAAGTCACGCCGAGTAAAAACAGAAAAATGGCCGGGGGCATGCCGCCGAGAAACTGCGACATCATATAGGGGCCGCCCTCGCGAAGGTCCGTGCGGGTAAACGAATTGAACACGTGCCCCTGCAGCATAACCAGAGCCGCGAGGCCTCTGACCCAGTCAAGATATAGAAGTCGCTGCGGTGCGGGCTTCATTGATTTCTGTTAATGCAATGACAGTTCCAAACCTTGAAACTACAACTTCGGATGTTCCACCGCTACCCCTTTTGGATAACTCAGTTTCAGTACACCGTCCGGCAGGGGTTTGTTCGGCTGCATGTTGGAGTAAGTGACTTGTGTGTAATCGCCCCCGGCGGAGGTGACGAATTTCTGCTGCACCGGGAGCCCGGTCGATTCCGCGATCCACAGCTCGGCTTTCTTGAGATTTTTGAGCGCTTCGGCGGATTTGGGAACGAGCAGCAAATGCCAGGCGTTCTCAGCGCCGACCTGCTCCCTGCCAATAAGCGTGATGTCGTAATGCTCCTTCAGCTCGGCGCTCGATGCCCCGAAGCCAAGCAGCAGGAATTGCTCCACAAGGTCGCGTTTAGCGCCGATATCGTACTCCTGAACCGTCCTGAGCTTCGGATAGTAGATACTGACTCTCGCGCCCTCGATCGAGACGGCTTTAGCATCCGGGGCCATGAAATCAATCAGCATTCGGATATCGTGCGACTTCCCGCGGCGGGCACGTAGAATCCCTGCATCTTTCGCATCGTCGTTAATAACGGCGGTGTGAACGTTGCGGTTGATATTGGCCTCCACGGATTTGAACTGCCCGGCCGTCTTGTCCAGTCTGGCGAAGGCGGCGGCAAGGTCCGCGGGCGCCTGCGCCCAGGCGGAAACCACGCAAACGAGAGTAAGCACAGCCCTGCGAAACATGCCCATTGGATGCATCCTGCAGGCCGTTTGAGTACACGGTCTCAGACGCATTTTCATGGCTTCGCGAACGCCATGTAACCTTTGATCTCCTGTTCGGAATCGAGGATGGGTTCGATGCGCGTCAGTTGCTGTGTTTTCCCTGTGCGCGCGGAGAGCAGGCGGCTCAGCCGGTCCAGCCTTTCGTTCTCCGGATATGACGAAATAAGCTCGGATTCAATCCAGAACACCGATTCGCCATGACTCGGCAGCGACGTGATCTGGCTGGCGTGGGTAATGCGGGGCTGGTCGCGAAACCACTGGCGGGGCGCAAGAAAGATGAACAGCGTAATCGCCGCGCATATGACGTCATACTGCCAGACGCCACGCTCATAGTCCCACAGAATAAAGCGCTTCGCTCCCGCTGACACACATCGAGTGTATCAGCCGGATTTTACTGGCTGAACCGGGTGAACAACCGACTGGACGCGGCTATCTTTCTGTGTTTGCTAAGGTATAAACAGCTTCGGCGCTATTGTGCGCTTTCCTTCCCCAGAACATCATTTCGCGCCAGCCGCGGACCCCGGCAAAATTCAGTTAAGGGACGACCCCAGCTTCGCCTCGACGAAGATGGCCGTCTTTCAATATGTAGCCGTTGCGATCTTCCTTTTTCTGGTAACCGGTTTCTGGGAACTGCAGATCAAGAGCCCGGAAATCTATAACGAGCGCGCCGAACGGAATCGCATCAAATCGCTGCCCATCGTCGCGCCGCGCGGCCGGTTCCTCGATCGCGACGGGCGGGTCATCGTGGACAACCATTCCACCTGGAGTCTGATTCTTTCCCGCGAAAGCCTGAAACCGGAACACCTGCACGAGATCGCCGACGGTCTTCATCTGGATTATGACGACCTGGCGCGCAAGGTCCAGCGTTACCGCAAACGTCCGAAATACGAGCCCATCATTATCAAAGAAGAGCTGACCCCTTCCGACCTTGCTTTTGTGGAGGCTCATCGCGATCCGGATACTTTTCCTGAAATGGAACTGATCGAATCCCAGCGGCGGCTCTACCCGGAGAACGGGATGCTCGCCAATGTGATCGGCTACACGGGTGAAATCAGCGAAACCGAGCTCGATATCCCCGATTACGCCAGGTACAATCAAGGCCAAATTATCGGCAAGACCGGTCTCGAAAAACAGTACAACGACACTCTCATGGGTATTGACGGCGAGCGCCAGTCGGTGGTGGACAACCGGGGCCGCGAGCGGGAAGTTCTCGGCATCAAGGAAGCCAAACCGGGGAAGAACCTGCAGCTCGCGATCGATCTGGATCTGCAGGCCGTAGCGGAACTCGCCCTCGACGGCAGTCTGCCTTCGTATCCGCACGCGCGGGGCGCGGTCGTAGCGCTGAATCCCCAGAACGGTGAGATTCTGGCGATGGCGTCGAGACCCACGTTCGACCCTAATAAATTCGCGGTGCGCATCAAATCGAAAGACTGGAAGGAAATCACTACCGACCCCGGCAATCCGCTCCTGAACCGGGCCATTCAGGCCCAATGGGCGCCGGGTTCCACGTTCAAACCTATCGTGGCGATTGCGGGCCTCGAGAGCGGAAGCATCGATGAGGACACTACGTTCCAGTGTCCCGGCGGCGCGTCTTTCTTCGGCCACTATTACAAGTGCTGGGGCGTGCATGGCGCCGTTTCGCTGCATAAAGGAATCGCGCAGTCCTGCGACTCGTACTTCTATAACGTCGGCAACAAGACCGGAATAGACAACATCGCCTATTACGCCGATCAGGCGGGCCTTGGACACAAGACCGGTATCGATCTGCCGAACGAAGCGGCGGGGACTGTGCCGTCTCCGGAATGGAAGCTGCGCAATTTCCGGCAAAAATGGTTTGCGGGGGAAACGATCTCCGTTTCGATCGGGCAGGGAGCGTTGACCGTGACTCCGCTGCAGCTTGCACGGGCAATAGGAGGGCTTGCGTCCGGCGGCGTGTGGCATATTCCGCATATGCTGCTCTCAGCCACGAATACGCAAAAGCCGCACGAATGGGCGCTGAGTCCGGATAATGTGCATCGCGTCGTATATGGAACTTACGGCGTAGTGAACGAAGGCGGTACGGGCGTACGTGCGCGCATCCCCGGCATCGAGGTGTGCGGTAAAACGGGATCGGCGCAGATTGCTTCGGCAGAATACGAGAGAGCCCATAAAGACGTGAAGGACAACGCCTGGTTCGTCGGCTTCGCGCCCTGTTATAAGCCGGAGATCGTGGTAGCAGTACTTTGGGAAAACGTCGGCGTACACGGCCAGTTTGCCGCACCCACGGCGCGCGACATTATGGTCTCGTACTTCGACAAGAAGATCCGGACCGGCGAGCCGCAGGCTGAGGCGGCGGCGCGGCCGACTGTGGTTCCGGCCGTTAAACCGGTGAAAAACTGAAAATGTTTCGCTCGGCGGGCCTGAAAGATTTCGACTGGACAATGTTCTTCGTGGTCCTGATCATCTGCGGTTTGGGCGTGGTGCAGATTTTCAGCGCAACGCACGACACCGTATGGCAGGGTTCCTGGTGGAAACAGCTCGCGTACATTGGCGCGGGCATTCTGCTCATGTTGATGGCCAGCCGCATCGACTATCATTCGCTGATGAACCGGGTTTATCCGCTCTATATCGCATGCGTGGCGCTTTTGATGGCGGTGCTCATAATCGGGAAGCGCGCCTTCGGTTCAACCCGCTGGATCGCGTTGCCGGCCGGCATCCACCTGCAGGTCTCCGAGTTCTCCAAGATCGCGATTGTGCTTCTCGTTGCCCGTTTCCTGACGGAACTGAAGACGGACGTTCTGGAACTCGCCGATCTGCTGAAACTGGCGGGAATCATCCTGCTGCCCATGGCGCTCATTGCGAAAGAGCCCGATCTCGGAACCGCTCTTACCTATCTGCCGATTCTGGCGGTGGGAGTTTTTCTGGCGGGCATGCCCTGGAAGTACTGGGTGGCAATTGCGGTAGTGGCGCTCGTGGTCGTGCCTGTCGGTTTTCTGTCGCTGCAGCCTTATCAAAAAGCGCGCATCGTGAGCTTCCTTGACCCGGAACGGGACCCGCAGGGCACCGGGTACCAGCTCATTCAATCGAAAATTGCCGTGGGCGCGGGGGGGACCTGGGGCAAAGGCGTTACCAAAGGAAGCCAGACGCAGCTCCGCTTCCTGCCCGTACCCCACACGGATTTCATATTTTCCGCCTTCGCCGAAGAACATGGCTTTATCGGCATCATGGTGGCGATGGTTCTTTACTTCGTTCTGCTGATGCAGATCGTGCAAAATGCGCAGACGGCGCCGGACCGGGCGGGGATGTATATATGTATGGGTGTCGGCGCGCTGCTTTTATTTCATATACTGGTAAATGTTGGAATGGTAGTGGGTCGAATGCCGGTCACCGGCATACCGCTGCCTTTGATGAGTTATGGGGGGTCGAGCATCTGGTCCACTTTTCTGATGCTCGGTCTGGTCAACAGTGTTAGAGTTCGCAGGTTTGTGAACTGAAGTGCCGGATGGAGGGAGCGGCAACGTTCCCGGAATCCGTTGACGGGAAGTCATTTTAATTAAAATTGGGAGCCAGGTAGCAGCCAGATAACAGGAAGAGGGAGATTCTCGGATGCGGCGAGGGAACGCGAATCGGATCCCGTAGCCTGCCACCCAGGCGATAGCGCTTCGGGTTTTCCGAATAGAGACGTTTCCCAGGCCGATGCCGGGTGTCGAGACAGCGACGATAGCGTTCGCTGAAGCAGTTCGACTCCACCCTCCGGCCAGCGTGAGAAATTACTGTTTGCGGTCGGGCAGGGCCTTTACTAAATTAGGTCCAAACGATCCTTACGCGGGGCGAAGCTGTTCTTTTCGGGTCCGGATTCTCTCTCCCTTCCGAGCTCTTCCGATGGCGCCCAACGGGAGAAATTGCATGTCCAAAGAGCTTATCGTCTCTGCCGGACGCCACGAAACCAGAGTGGCGATCCTCGAAGACGACCAGGTTGTTGAACTGTTCCACCAGCGTGAGAAAGAATATTCCTTAGCCGGAAGTATCCATAAAGGGCGGGTCACGCGCGTGCTGCCCGGTATGCAGTCCGCATTTGTCGATATCGGACTTGAGCGCGACGCATTTTTATATGTGTCCGATTTCTTCGAAGACAACGACGAATACGACGCGGTCGTGAGTACCGTCGAGGAGAAGGTCCTCAAGATGGAACGCGGCGGACCCGCACCGATTGAACCGGCGCGAACCGAGACGGCGCGGGCAGTTTTTGAAACTTCGCCCGCGCAGGAAATAGTCGCCCGCGAATCGGTTCCCGTTGCCGAGGGAACAGTTGTCTCCGCTTCGCCGGAGAACCCCCGCTCTGAAGGAT
>JALYHT010000127.1 GCA_030776225.1 Acidobacteriota bacterium
AATGACCAGCGGACCTCGAACCTGTGCGGAGAACTCGATTTCAACGTGCCACATGCGGTGTTTAGCAAAGCGAGTTCCTTCCGCGAAGTCCTCGACGCGCCGCCCGTTCGCCTCGAACGGCTCTCTCTGCACACGGATTGCTCGGATCGGAATGTCGAGTGCATCCGGAATCTCGCCCTGGAACATCCTTTTCAGTAGATCCACTTGCCAAGGGAACGGTGAATCGGCCGGTTTCAGCCCAAGGGCCGAGTGAAGTTGGCTTTCCAAGTGGTCGGCGCGCATAGTTATGTGCCACTGCCGTCTAGCGTGGCCGCCAGTGTACGATAACACGCGGATAGCGCGCTATGGCCGATACTATGGCTACCTCGAACCTCGCGCTGAAGGTTGAAATCTCGCTATTTCAGGCAGATACCGATTGGAGCAAATCAAGAACTCCTGGTTGCCGTCAGTCGCGCTCCAAAGTGATCTGCTCGCAAGTTATTGAAAGGATTGGTCGGGGCGAGAGGATTCGAACCTCCGGCCTCCTGGTCCCGAACCAGGCGCTCTACCAGGCTGAGCCACGCCCCGATTTCTTCAGTGTACCGCGCACGCCCATTTATCGCGTACAGGTAAATGATCGAGAGAAAGTGATGGTGGGCGGTTAGGGATTCGAACCCCAGACCCCCTCGGTGTAAACGAGGTGCTCTAACCAGCTGAGCTAACCGCCCTGAATTTCTACAGTAGCAAAGCGGCTGCGCCAGCCGCCTTCGAGGAGCTGGCGGCGCGCACATCTCCCGCAAAACGCCAGAAAGAAACCGGCGGCCAGCAGCGATGACCAAATGATCGGATATCGATATCGCCCCCCCGACACGACGACGTAGTAGGGCAGCGGGTATACCATCCACAGGATCAGGATCACCCACGCGATGGGCATGCCTTTCCGCAGCATCAGCAGGATTCCCGGTATCGAGAGTGCCGAGATGAACCACGCCGCGTATGTCGTATAAAGGGGCGACTGCGTGCCGGGGAACCAGAATTCCCGTATCCGCGCGACGGTCAGCTCCTCGAAGCGGCGTGGGTGGGAGCGGATCCACTTAAGCGTTGCTTTCGTTCGTTCGCGATCGAATGCCACTTCGCCCAGGTGATTCATCAGAGCAAGTTCACTGGCGCTGCCGGCAGGGTGGTTGCGTTGGTAGCACCCGCTCTCCATCTCGAGTTTTAAGCTCGACTGCGCGCAGTCGTTGTTGGAAGAATAGAACGTCATACCGAAGTTCGTGCGCAGCGTGAACGCATGCCATATCCGGTAGTTGCGGATCAGCCAGGGGGCATTCGCGGCGGCTATCAGAAGCGCGAATACGGCGAAGTGCCGCAATATTTCCGGCAGTTTCTCTTCGCGCCGGATCAGGAGAAAACAAATCCATAGCGCGAGGATCGGCAGAGTCGCGGGATTTTCATTCGAGATGATGCCGGCGGCCAGGCCCCCGCCGGCGGCCGCCCACCCTGGCCTGACCGTCGCCTCAAAAGTATCCGTTGTCAGGACCAGAAAAGCGAGCAGCGCGGCCAGCGTGTAGCCCCCGTCCCAGGCCGGCATGAGTTGCATCGCGAACATCCAGAGAAATCCGGCGCCAATGCCCGGCGCTCGGTCGCCGCAAAATCTCTTCGACAATCCGGGCAGCAGTGCGGCCGTTACCGCATTGGCGATTACGTTGCCCAGCACGGCCAGGATCAGCGACCACGGGACAGGCAGCCAGAAGAAAGCCGCGAGCAACATCGGATGCAGCGGGGGAACCACCGCCGTAAGGCCGCTCTCTCCCAGGTCGAATGGATTTCCGAAAGTGCCCCGCGCAACCAGGTTTCGGGCAATGGCGGCAGTCTCGTATCCCGGTCCCAACCCATATCCCACAGGATGAAGCAACTGAACGATACCGATGCAAAACGCAACTATGAACAACGCCCATGCTGCCCGGGCATTGGAGCCGGCGACAACCATCACCATCCGTTCGCCACTCCGGCGGTCCACTTCCGGAAGCGTGTCCACCTCCACCAGGTGCTTCAAACCACCAGCCCCCAATCGAGAAAAATTCGGAACAGCAGGATGTTGAGCGCGGTCGATACCAGCAGCGCGGCGGCCAGTGGGATCCCGCTTCTCAGCTTCGATGAAAGCGTGGAGAAAGCCGGGAACAGCGTCAGCGAGTAGCGCATAGTGCTCTGCAGCAGAGGGTCCGTGTGCTTGGTCAGGAAGAGCCATAGTGCGGCCCCGGCAAATAATCTATATTCGAATCGCACAGTACGCGACAATGCCGCTGCCCCCGCGATCATTAACACGGCCAGATTAAGAACCAGCAGAAGGTCTCCTCCATGCGCGACGGTGGCGGCCGCGCCGGCAAGCGAAGTCCACGGGGCCTCGGTTGTGGTGCGCCAGTAGGTTCTGTAAGTCTCAACGGCAGACGGAAAATGCCGCAGCATCAGCCATCCCTGGAAGAGTGCCACGCCCAGGCAGCAAAGCGCCGCCGCCGGAAGGCCCGCCCTTTCCCGGCGCGTCCATGCAATCCAGAGTAAAGGAAGCGCCGTGAAGCATCCCACAGCTTTCGCGCAGCCTGCCAGCATTCCCAGCGCTCCTGCCGCATACCAGCGTTGGGTCCGCGCCAAATACATGGACCAGACCACCAGCGCGCACAGCAGTGAATCGGGATAGCCCGCGAAAAAAATAAATGACGCGGGCCAGGCGAACCACAGCAGTATTGTCCGCAACGACGCGCCTGGTGCGGCGTCGAGTTCGAACAGCCGGAGCGCGCCTGCTATCAAAAAGAAAGATGCGGCTGTCGATACCAGAAGCGACGCCACCAGAAGCGACGCCGCCCAGGCGGACGGAACAAAGAAAGACACCCCGCGTATGAGCGCGGGATACAAAGGATAGAACACTGTGGCAGCCGGCCGATCATAGCCATGGCGCGCAATATTCAGGTACCAGAGCGTGTCGAACCTTTCCCAGACCCCGAGCAGAGCATAGAGACACGGATGCGCGGCGCGGTCGATCAGATGCTCCGTGAGACTGTTGCTTTGAATCAGTTTCGAATCGAGACGCAGCCCAGGGGAGAAGACCGCGGCCAGCAGTGAGTAGAAAAGTCGCAGACCCAACGTCAGAGTCAGCGCTTTTCGGATGGTTGACCGGCGGCATGCCGCGCCAGGAACGTCCAGTGCGGCTGCGACCTGAGTGAATGTCGCCATGATTGGGGCTTAACACGCCCAGAATAGCGGCGTCAATGCAGCCAGGGTAGTACACATTGGTTGTTTTCGACTTGCTATCGGTGGTTAATCGTCAGCGCGCCGCGACTCTGAAAAGTTGGTATCCCGGCGCCACGCCCGGCACCTGCACGCGCTCGATGGTGTTTCCACGTTCCAGCGCTTCGACGCTTCTGTGAAAAGATGCGGTTTCCGGCAAGGCCCGATCCGGCGTCAGCACCACGTAATTCACGCCGGAGTCGATAATAGCTTTCGTCAACTGGTCGGGCGAGACCGGCGATGGCGTGGGTGCATAGTAGAGTTCAAAATCCGCGGGCGTGAAGCCGCGGACCGCTTTGCGCCCGGTGTTCAGATATTGCAGCGCATCCATGTTCGCAAGAATCACGCTGTCGGCGGGCGTGCGCTCACGGATAAATCCATAAAGTTTCGACATCTCGCCCCAGTCATCCGAAACCGCGAAGGAACCGCCGCGGTATGCCGATATCAGGCGGGCGACATCGGTGAGCACAGGCAGCGCCATAGCGATGACGACCAGCGCCGCCAGAGCCTCTCTTGCTTTTATCAGGCGCAATGCGCGCCACACCATCCAGAGAAACAGAGGCAACACGGGAGCGGCGAAACGCTCCGGAGGCCGGGTAAAGAGCAGCAGTTCAAGACTGTAAAGAGCGACGAATAAATCCGGCAGAATCTGGCGGCGCCTGAAGAGGCACCACAAAGGCAACGCCACCGTCGCGATAGCGGACCACCCACTGGCGAAACCCGTGAGCAGAGCGTTAGGGCTGGCAAGCAGGTCCACCAGATTGTGACTCAGCACCACGACCTTTTCGTTAGCCGCAAGGCCGCCGCTGAAGATCGTGGTGGTTCGCGATACCCGGGCCGTGAAATCGGCATCGTGCGTCATATGCGCCAGCGACCATCCGAACCATGGCGCAACGATCACCATCGCCCCGAGGGCAAAAACAGCGGCGTTCCGGAACCGCCGCTGCGATACCAGAATAAGAATGCATGCCACAATCAGGGCCGAGCCGGAGACTTGCGTCAGCGTCCCGAGGCCCGCGAACAGGCCGGCCGGCAGAGCGCGCTCTTCGAGCAGCATGAGCAACGCGGCCGCAATCAGCAGCCCGAACAAAGACTCGGGCGCCAAATGCGTACTCTCGAAGAGCACGGCGGGAGACGCCGCCGTCACCAACAGAAGCAGGAGCGCGCCGTTTTTCGACGCCCCCAGTTTCAGCAACAGCTTTCGTGTAAGCCATAGCCATACCGCGGTGCACCCGAGCGGCAGTATCCTGACCCACTGGGCGTGCGTCGAAACCAGCGTGAACCCCGCCAGCAGCACAGCAAAGAAAGGCGGAAATCGCGTCTCGGGCAGCGGATGCGGCAGGCTGTCAATCGTATAGCCGTGACCGGCCGCAAGCGCCCTGGCCGTTACGAGGTGAATGGCGCCATCCTGAAATAACCCCGCGCCGGGGAGGAACCACGCGGCGGCATAGATGGCCGCCAGCACGGCAATGCATGCCGCGAGCGCCGCGCGCTGCGCGCCCCGGTGCAGCGTCATTCGGGGAATGTCAGCCGGCGAGATTTATTCAGGAGGATCATTCGAGAACGAAGACTTTCTTTTTAACACAAGCCTCAACAGCCCGGCCCTTCAACCCTGTGCTATGTTCAGAACTTCTTTCCCGTCAGACCATATGGAAATATCCGCAAAAGCGCCCTGCCGCGTCGATCTGGCCGGAGCCACGCTCGACATCTGGCCGCTCTACCTGTTCCACGACAATGTGGTCACGGTTAATTTTGCGATCAATCGATACACCTCGTGCGATATCGTAACGCGTGGCGATTCGCGCATCGTTCTTCGCTCGCGCGATCTGGGGATCACGGAAAATTTTGAATCGTTCGAGGAGCTTTACAAAGCCCGCCGGTATAAGTTGCCGCTGCTGGCTTTACTGATACGCTTCTTCGCCCCGGATACCGGATTCAATATGGAATCGATGTCCGAAGCCCCGGCGGGCGCGGGCATTTCCGGCTCGTCCGCTTTGATGGTCTCAGTCGCCTCCGCGCTCAACAGACTTACGGGCCGCAAATACAATCTCGAAAAGATTCGTGAAATCGTGCAGAACGTGGAGGCGCAGGTGATCCGGGTCCCTACCGGCGCGCAGGATTACTACCCCGCGCTATATGGCGGGATTGCGGCGATCGGGTTCGGTCCCGCCGGCGTCGACCGTCGGAACCTGCCAGCCGATGCGGATGAACTCGACCGGCGATTCATCCTCGCCTACACCGGCGCGCCGCGCAACTCCGGAATCAACAATTGGAAAGTGATGAAGGGCCACATCGACCGCGATAAATCGATCCACCGCAATTTCGATTTGATCGCCGGTATCGCAACCGCGATGCGCCGGGCTGTGGAGCAAAACGACTGGGAAGAAGCGGGGCGACTGATGCGCGCGGAGTGGAGCGCGCGCCGGAAGAATGCTCCGGGTATCACGACCCCTCTCATCGATCGGCTTGTATCCACCACGCGCCGGGCTGGCAGCATGGGCGCAAAAGCCTGCGGCGCGGGCGGCGGCGGATGCGTCGTTTTCCTTGTGCCCCCGGAGGCAAAGGAAAAAGTTCAGGGCGTAATTACGGCTGCCGGCGCTCAGGTCCTCGACGCGAAAGTCTCGCGGTACGGAGTTAAAGTCAAGGTCGATTGAATTGATTGGTTTGAATTGATTGGTTTGAATTGATAAAGCCCGATCCAATCCGTCCCCTGCTTGGCGCCGGGCTTTTCGCATTCGGCTATTACATACTGCTGAACCTGATCGCGACCGTGGCGGCTTTTCCCGGCCGTAACATGGTGGCGCAGACCGTGCCGCCCCTGATCGCGGCTTCCCTGCTGGGCGCGCTTGCGATGGCGATCTTCGAATCGCGAAGTCTGCCCGATCTCGGACTGCACTGGCGCGCCGGGGCGCGAAAGAATCTGCTGTTCGGCATCGCCCTGGGCGCAGCGGGAACCGCTATCCTGATCTTTCCGGCGATACTCTTCGGTTGCGCGCATTTTGAAGCCGTGCCCGGAGCTCGCTTTTCGCTGCGCACTGCCGCATTGACTCTGGTGCTGCTGTTCTGCGGCGCCGCGGGAGAAGAGATCGCCTTTCGCGGCTTTCCCCTGCAGTTCCTGATTCGCGGTTATGGCGCGTGGGTTTCCATTCTCGGCATCGGAGCGCTGTTTGGAATGCTGCATCGTTTCAACCCCGGTTCCACCACGCTGAGCACCGCCAATACCGCCGGCTTCGGCGTGCTTTTCGGTTTCGCGCTCGTCAGGTCGCACGATCTCTGGCTGCCCATTGGCCTCCACTTCGGCTGGAACGCCGCGCTTCCCTTCCTGGGCGTGGAACTTAGCGGCTTTACAATACAGGTGACGGGGTATCGGCTGGCATGGAACGTCGGCGATCTGTGGAGCGGCGGAGCGTATGGGCCGGAGGCGAGCATTCTTGCCACCGCGGTGCTGGGGATTCTGTTTGCGGTCGTGTGGAAGCTGCCGGTGGAGCGAGGACGCGCGTGGCTGCTCGATCCCGAAGCGGAAGAATCGCAACCGGCATATTAGCCGCTTTCTGCATCTCCGGACTGCATGCGGCCGTACTTCATTCCCACGATAAACTCACAAGAGATAAATTCACAAGCGACAAGCTCACAGAGGACGAAAAGATAGCGTTGGTGCGCGACCTCTCCTCCGAGTATGCCAACGCCGAAGCTCTGCTGCCCCGCTCAAAAAAGCCTCTGGTATTTAACGCCGACGGCTCTTACGACAAGAACGCATGGCAGGATGCCGCGAAATCCATGGGACCCGCCGCCCGCCCTGGCGATAAAGTGCAGATCACCAAAGTAACGCTCGAAGGCGATCGCCTTCTGCTCGAAATAAACCACGGCCTGAAGGGCGGCGGCGGCCACTGGTACGACCATGTGCAGTTGAGCGCGGAAGGCGTGCACCCGGCGACAAATAACAGCAACGCCAGCGCGCCAACCGGCACTTACATCGATCTCATGTTTCATAAGCCGATGGAGAATCTGACTTCGGCCGAAGTAAAAAAGATCCTTGCGCCTGTGCTCGATTTCGATAAGCGTTCGGCCACCACGCTCTACTCCGTGACTCTGCCGCCCGAGGTGCAGAAGGCGATTGCGGAGAAACGCGCGCTGGTGGGAATGGATCGCGAGCAGGTGGTCCTCGCAATGGGACACCCCGATCACAAATACCGGGAGAGTAAAGAAGGGGTCGATACGGAGGACTGGATCTTCGGCACGCCCCCCGGCAGGATCAGCTTCGTAACATTTACGGGCGCCAAAGTGACCAAAGTGAAGGAAGAGTACGCCGGGCTGGGAAGCGAAACCAAATAAGGTCGGTTAGCGCCGGAAAAATCGGGGCGGAAGATTTCCCCGCCCCGATTCGAGCAGCTACTGGGGGATCGGCCGGTGGAATCGGCCTACCAGAATCCCTTTGCCCACGATATGACCCTGCACAGCGGCAATCACCTGATCGCGCGTCGTACCGGGACCCAGATCCAGCTTCGTATCAAGCGCCATCAATTCGAAAGTGTAGTGATGATAAGGTCCGATGGGCGGCGCGCCCGGTCCCAGATAACCAACCTTGCTGCGATTGTTCAGGAGCTGAATCGTCCCGTCCGGCAGCTTCGCATCCGCAGGCTGCCCGCCGGCGAGCCCGGTTGCGGCGCCGGGGATATTAAATGCGATCCAGTGCGTCACATCGTCGGTCTTCTTCTCCTTCGCAATATCGGGATCGTGCATGAGCAGAAGAAAGCTCACGGTCCCGTCCGGTGCGTTCTTCCATTCCAGCTTCGGCGAAACCGGATTCGCATCGGCCTGCGTGTACTTATTCGGGATGATGCCTCCGTCTTCAAAATCGGGCGAGGACAACGTGAGGCGGGTAGGTCCGCCTGCGCCGGGGGGCGGCGCCTGGCCAAACGCCGTACCGATGCCGGACGCCAGCATCACCGTGCAAAATGCGATTTTCCGAGTCATTCTCATGGTTGATTTTCCTTTTCCGTGCTCGATCAGCATAACAAAACAGACCTGAGTGAACTGAGCGCCACATGCAATCGCAGGAATTTTGCTATTGTGTACAGTGAGTACGCAGTATGGAAACTGAAAAAATCGGCATACGCGAGTTTCGTGAGAACCTTGCGGGCTACCTCGAAGGAGGCCGCTCCCTGGCAATCACCCGTCATGGCGAGACCCTGGGCTTCTTCATCCCGGCGCAGAAGCGAAACCGGAAGGCGGAAGTCGCGGCGATGCGCGCTGCCGCAAAGGAGTTGGACGCCATGATCGCTTCATGGGGCGCCTCCGAAGACGAACTCATGAGCGAATATAAGGAGATCCGGCAGACTTCCCGCGAGAAGAAGCGGAATATCAAATAGAGCACTCGTGCCCGCTGCCAACATCCTGATTCGCGCGGTATTGGGCATTCGTGTCCGCCGAATCCTTGAGACCTACGCCGACAGCGTATTCTTCTTTATCCCAGAATTGGCTCTTTCGGAAGCGCAGGAATACCTGGCCACTGTTGTTACCATGCGCGGAGGCGATCCAGCAAAGGCGCTTCGCCTGCTGGATGCGATCGTCCGCCTTGTCGATTTGGTCGACACAGACATCTACGGTGAACATGAGACGGAAGCGAGGAACAGCTCGGTTCTCGCGACCCGGACGATTGGCCCATTCTCGCGGCCGCCCTTGGTTGCCCGATCTGGACCGGGGACACCGACTTTTTAGGTTGTGGTGGGCGGCGTGGACATCCAACAGCGTCGGGATCTTTCTGCGCAATGCAGGTACGCCCTCATGATTCAAGCACCACCCCGCGAACGTTCCTGTCCCGCGCATGCGCCCTCCACCGGACTGCGAGCGCCGCCAGCAACTGGGCCGTGCCCGCCGCGCATACGCCGCTCCATCCGTAATGCGTCCAGCTCCACGCGCCAAGCGCCGAGCCGAGCGCGCCTCCCAGGAAATACGTCACCATATACACGGTGTTCAGGCGGCTGCGCGCTTCCGGCGCCAGCGCATAGATGCGGGTCTGATTCGCCACGTGTCCCGCCTGCACTCCGAGATCGAGCAGGATCACCCCGCCCACCAACCCCCACAGCCGCTGGCCCGCCGCGTCGAACACCACATACGACACAATCGAGGTGAGGATCGCCAGCGTCACCGTGAACGCCGGCCCCTTCCGGTCCGACAGCCTCCCCGCCCACGGTGCAAACAAAACACCCATCGCTCCCACCAGGCCGAATATGCCCGCCACGCGCGCTCCATAGTGATAAGGCGGCGCGGCCACAAAGAATACCAGCGTCGCCCAAAAGGAACTGAACGCGCCAAACAGCATGCCACCGATCATCGCGGCTTCGCGCAACACAGGCTGGTTCATCGCGAGATCCACAATCGACCGCACCAGCGCGCCATACCGTAACCCCTCTTCCGGGCGATCCATCGGCAGCGCGTAACGCAGCGCGCCCGCCAGCAGGAACATCGCGACAGCCGCCATCCGGTACATCGCCCGCCACCCGAGCATATCGCCCACGAATCCGCTGATCACGCGGGCCAGCAGAATACCCAGCAACAACCCGCTCAGCACCGTGCCTACCACGTGGCCGCGCCGTTCCGGCGGCGCGAGCTTTGCCGCGAACGGCAGAATGAGATGCGCCACGATGCCGGTCAGCCCCGTCGCGAATCCCGCCGCATTCACCAGCGCGAGATTGGGTGCGACAGCCATCATTGCCACCGTGAGGCCCGACAGAATCGACATCAGCACGATCAGCTTCCGCCGCGGGAACATGTCGCCCAGCGGAACAAAAGCCAACATACCCAGCGCCGTTCCCGCCTGGGTCCACATCGGCAGATAACCGATGGCGCGTTCGGAAACGCCGAGTGAATGCCCCATCTCCGAGAGCAGTGGCTGGCAATAATAAATATTTGCGACGCAGACGGCGCTCGCCGTGAACATCACGCCGACCGTCCGCCGTTCAATTGCCATGCGCTACAGTAAGGTCCTCAGGAACCAGGATAATACCCGCACCTTGAACATGCCCTCGAAATCCAGGTTCGGCACACGGAAGCTGAATGCCCTGCTGCCCGCCCTTTTATCCCTCCTGGCTGGCTGCCGCAACGTCTCGACCGCCCCTTCGGCGGGCGCCGCCTGGGACCAATACCTTGCGGGTTATCTGGAAAGTTACTTTGCCGCCCATCCCGACGTGGCTGTAACTTCGGGACGCCACGAGTTTGACGGCAAGCTGCCCGATTTCAGCCGGGCCGCGAACGATCGTGAAATCGCGCGCCTGCATTCCGAACGCCGCCGCGCCGCCGCCTTCGGCAATGGTCTCGCTGATAACCAGAAGTTCGAGCGCGACTATCTGCTTTCCTCGATAGATTCCGACCTTTTCTGGCTTGAAACCGCGCAGTGGCCCTACCGGAACCCATATTTCTACAGCAACCCCATCGACCCCAGCGTCTATCTGACCCGCCCCTACGCGCCTCTCGACCAGCGCATGCGCGCCTTTGTGGAATATGAGCGTGTGCTCCCTGTAGCCCTGCGTCAGGTGCAGACGAATCTGCGCATCCCCATGCCGCGCACCTGGGTGGATCAGGGTCGCCTGACCTTCGGCGGGCTCGCACAGTACTTTCAGAAGGACGTACCGGCAATCTTCACCTCCGTCAACGACCCAACCCTTCAAAAGGATTTCTCCGACTCCAACCGCGAGGCCATTCGTGTCCTGACCTCGCTCGATCAATGGTTCGAATCGCAGCGTGCTTCCGCCAACGACAACTTCGCGATCGGCGCGGAAACTTTTCAAAAAATGTTGTACGCGACCGAACGAGTGGACCTGCCCCTCGATCGGCTGCAGGCCGTGGGCCGGCGCGATCTCGACCGCAACCTTGCGGCCTTGAAAGAAGCGTGCGCGCAGTTGACGCCGGGTAAGTCTCTTGAGGATTGCGTGGCGAAAATGGCAGCCGACAAACCGGAAGGCAAACCAGTGGAAGCGGCGCGCCTGCAACTGACCAGACTACGCGATTTCGTGGTGGCGAAGAACCTGGTCACCATCCCCGGCACGGAACAGGCGCTGGTCGATGAAGCGCCTCCCTACATGCGCTGGAACTTCGCTTACATCAACATCCCCGGCCCTTACGAGAAAGGGTTGCCCTCGGTCTATTACATCTCGCCCCCCGACCCCAAATGGAGCGCCGCCGAACAAAAAGCCTATCTGCCCGGCAAAGGAACGCTCCTGTTCACATCCGCTCATGAGGTGATGCCCGGGCATTTCCTGCAGTTCCTTCATGCCAACCGGTCCCCGTCTAAGTTTGGCCGCATATTCGTCGGCTACGCGTATGCGGAAGGCTGGGCGCACTACGCCGAAGAGCTGATCTGGGACGCGGGCATCGATTCCGGGGACCCCGAAACGCGCGTGGGCCAACTGACCGAAGCGCTCCTCCGCAATGTCCGCTTCCTGTCCGCCATCGGAATGCACACCGGCAAAATGACGGTGGCGGAATCGGAAAAGATGTTCCGCGAAATGGCCTTTTCGGATGCCGGCAACGCGCGCCAGCAAGCCGCGCGCGGAACCTTCGATCCCGCGTATCTGAATTACACGATGGGCAAGCTGATGATTATGAAGTTGCGTGAGGACTGGACCGCCACGCGCGGCGGCCGCAACGCCTGGAAAGATTTCCACGACCAGTTCCTGCAGTTCGGCGGGCCGCCCATTCCGCTCGTCCGGTCCGCCATGCTCGGGCCCAACGACGGCGCCCCGCTGTAACCTGGCCCTGGGGCTGCCATACTCAGGAGAACCACCCGCATATGACGCCTTCGAGCCCGGTCGCGGCCCAGCCAACTGCCTTCGTTAAAGGTCTCGGCCTCACGTCGGCCACCACGCTCGTCATGGGTTCCATGATCGGCTCGGGAATCTTCATCGTGAGCTCCGATGTGGCCCGGCAAGTCAAATCCCCCGGACTGCTGATCCTGTGCTGGCTCATCGGCGCCGCGTTGACCGTAGTCGCCGCGCTCAGCTACGGTGAACTCGCCGCCGCCATGCCCCACGCCGGCGGGCAGTATGTCTATCTGCGCGAAGCCTTCGGCCGGCTCTGGGGTTTTCTCTACGGCTGGACTCTCTTCACGGTCATCCAGACCGGCACCATCGCCGCCGTCGCTGTCGCGTTCGCAAAATACTCCGGCGTGTTCCTGCCCTCCATCTCCGCGCGCAATTACCTGCTCGGTTCGGGCAAGCTCGGCCTCACCACGCAGCAGCTTCTCGCCATCGCCATCGTCATCCTGCTCACGTTCGTAAACACGCGCGGCGTCCGCACCGGCGCCCTCGTCCAGAACGTATTCACCTTCGCCAAAGTGGCGTCGCTGCTGGCGCTCGTGGGTCTGGGCTTTCTGCTTGGCCGCAACCCGAGCGCCATCGCGGCGAACTTTCACAACTTCTGGGGTGTGCAGGGCGGGGCGCCCGCTCCATGGTCATGCGCCACGGTCGCTCTCGTCGGTACCGCAATGGTGGGCCCGCTCTTCTCGTCGGACGCATGGAATAATGTCACGTTCACCGCGGGCGAAGTGCGGAACCCGAAGCGCAACCTGCCGCTCTCGCTCGGTTTCGGCGTCGGTCTGGTTTCGCTCCTCTATATAGGCTGCAACTTCGTTTATCTTGCGGTGCTCACGCTGCCGCAGATCCAGACCGCGCCCGAAGATCGCGTCGCCACCGCGGTAGTCTCCGCCATGTTCGGCCCTGTCGCCACCAGACTCATGGCCGCGGCCATTATGATCTCGACGTTCGGCTGCTGCAACGGCATGATTATGTCGGGCGCGCGGGTCTATTACACGATGGCGCAGGACAACCTGTTTTTCCGCCGCGCGGGCACGCTCGATCCGGTCCATCGCACGCCGGTTTTCGCGCTCGCGATCCAGTGCGTCTGGACCGTTCTGCTCACCCTCAGCGGCCAGTACAACGATCTGCTCGACTATGTTATCTTTGCAGTTCTGCTGTTCTATATCCTGACCATCGGGGGTCTGTTCCGGCTGCGACGCACCCGCCCCGACCTCCCTCGGCCTTACCGCGCCGCGGGATACCCTGTGCTGCCAGCCCTGTATATTCTGACCGCCGGCGTCATCGAAATTTTTCTGCTTCTGAATAAGACCGCGCTCTCAGTGCGCGGTCTCGTGCTTGTGTTACTTGGAGTGCCCGTCTATTCTTTCTGGCGCGGAAGGAACGTGCCGTCCAAAGGGGAGCCTGCGCTGTGAATCTTTTCGCGACCAAACCGATTGCCCGCATTCTGTACGAGAGCGAAGGCGGCGCTCACCAGCTTAAACGAACCCTCGGGCCTGTCAATCTGGTGGCGCTCGGCATCGGGGCGGTGATCGGCGCGGGCCTTTTCGCGCTCACCCCCAAAGCCGCGCATGAAAACGCGGGTCCTGCCGTGGTTTTATCCTTCCTCATTGCCGCTGTCGGGTGCGCTTTCGCCGGCATGTGTTACAGCGAATTCTCCACCATGATCCCCATCGCCGGCAGCGCCTACACTTACGCTTACGCCACGATGGGCGAATTGCTGGCGTGGATCATCGGCTGGGATCTCACGCTCGAATACGCGGTCGGCGCCGCAACTGTATCCGTGAGCTGGTCGAAATATCTGGTTCGTTTGCTCGGAACCTATGGCATCTCTCTTCCGGCGGGTCTGACCAGGTCTCCTTTTGAGGGCGGCTTCGTCAATCTCCCCGCCATCTTTATCATTCTGGTTGTTTCTGTGATTCTGATCGTTGGAATTTCCGAATCGGCGAAGTTCAACGGTCTGATTGTCGCGCTCAAAGTCGCCATCGTGCTTCTCGTGATCGCCATCGGCTTTGGACACATCACTCACGCCAATCACGTCCCGTTCATACCGCCCAACACAGGGGTTCGCGGGGAGTTCGGCTGGTCGGGCGTCATGCGTGCCGCCGGAATCATATTTTTCGCGTATATTGGCTTTGACGCCGTCTCCACCGCCGCGCAGGAGACAAAAAATCCCCGGCGGGATATGCCCATCGGCATCATCGGTTCTCTCGCGATCTGCACGCTGTTATACGCAGGCTTTTCTTATGTCCTCACGGGCATTCTGAATTACAAAGAAATGACCGACACGGCGATCTACGACGCCCTCCACAATATCGGTTATGACTGGCTCGGCACCGGCGTCGTTATTGGCATTCTCGCCGGATACACTTCCGTAATTCTCGTCATGCTGCTCGGCCAGAGCCGCGTGTTCTACTCGATGTCGCGCGACGGGCTTCTGCCGAAACTCTTCTCGGACATCCATCCGAAATTCCGCACCCCCTGGCGCTGCAATCTGGTTTTCATGGTCTTCGTCAGCCTCTTCTCCGGCTTCGTGCCGCTCTCCAGCCTGGGCGATATGACCAGCATCGGCACGCTGCTCGCCTTTGTGCTGGTCTGCGGAGGGGTCATGATCATGCGGCGCACGCACCCCGATCTGCCGCGGCCTTATAAGACGCCGTTCGTTCCGGCCGTGCCCATCCTCGGCATTCTCGTCTGCTTCGCCATGATGGCGTCGCTCGATATCTGGACCTGGCTGCGTCTTGTCGTCTGGCTCGCAATCGGCCTGACGATCTATTTCACTTACAGCCGCTACCACAGCCGGCTCGTGACCGAACCCGAACCTGCGCCCGCGAAACCCCGGAACTGAATCGTGTCCACTCTCATCACAACCAACCTGCCCGGCATCGCGCGCGTGGCTAGCGGCAAAGTGCGCGAGGTCTACTCCGCCGGCCGCATCGGCCCGGAAGAAGCCCTTCTGTTCATCGCCACAGACCGCATCTCGGCGTTCGACTGTATCCTGCCGCAAGGCATTCCCGGCAAGGGCCGCGTCCTCACCCAGATGTCTCTTTTCTGGTTCGATTTCCTGGGCGGCGTAATCCCCAACCATGTCATCACGGCGGACGTCAACGCCTACCCCGCCGAACTGCAGGCTTTTCGCGATCAACTCGAAGGCCGGTCCATGCTCGTCCGCCGCTGCCGCATGGAGCCTGTTGAATGTGTCGCGCGCGGTTACATTTCCGGCTCCGGCTGGAAGGACTACAACAGGACCGGCGCCATCTGCGGGATTCCTTTGCCCGCCGGGCTCCGCGAGAGCGACCGCCTTCCCGCGCCCATCTTCACGCCCGCTTCCAAAGCCGAATCCGGACATGACGAGAATATTTCCTTCGAAGCCGCCGAAAAATCGATAGGACGAGAGACCGCCTCACGACTGCGCGATTTGACTCTGAGCGTCTACACGCGCGCCGCCGCCTATGCCGAAACCCGCGGGCTGCTTCTTGCCGATACGAAATTTGAATTTGGCTGGGATTCAGACGGCCGCTTACTATTGGCCGACGAGGTTCTCACGCCCGATTCTTCCCGTTTCTGGCAACGCGACGAGTATGCGCCGGGCGGTCCGCAGAAATCTTTCGACAAGCAGTTCGTACGCGATTATCTTGAAACGCTGGACTGGAACAAACAACCCCCGGCGCCGTCGCTGCCCGCCGACGTCATTGAGAAGACCGCCGCCAAATATCACGAAGCTTACTTTCGCCTGACAGGCAACCGCTTGTGAACTGGCTCGACTGGCTCCTGATTCTCATCCTGCTGTTCTCGGTAGTGATGAGCGCCCGCAAAGGCTTTTCGCGCGAGATCGTCGGGCTGGCGGCGGCGGCCCTCGCCATCGTACTCGGCATGTGGTTTTACGGGCTCGCAGGGTCGTTTCTGATTCCCTATGTAAGTTCCACCCGCGTCGCCAACCTCATCGGTTTCCTGCTGGTGGTTTTCGGCGTCATGCTGCTCGGCGCCATGGCCGGATGGGTCGTGAGCCGGTTCCTGCGCACCATCGGGCTTTCGTTTTTCGACCGTTTGCTGGGCGCCGCTTTCGGCTTCGTGCGCGGCCTGCTGATCGCTATCGCGTTGCTCACCGCGTACATGGCGTTCGGCCCTCAGGTGGATGCAAAGACTGTCTCCGGCTCGGTGCTACACTCGCGATTTGCGCCTTATGTATTGGAGGCGTCGCACCTCGCCGTTGCGATCGCGCCCATGGAGCTCAGGTCGAGTTTCACCAAACAATACGCGGCGCTGAAGTCACGTCTCAATAACGCCCCATCCGCACGCAATGAATAAAGACCTGCAGAACCTGATGAAAGAACGCTTCGACGTTCTGATCCACGATCTGACAACCGCCGGTTTCTTTCTGGAACAGGCCGTCGAGGTCCTGGAGCGAGGGATGGTCGAAAGCGCCCTGCGCGCCACGAAGGCGAATCAGTCGGAAGCGGCCAAACTGCTCGGTATTCATCGCAATACCCTGCAGCGCAAAATGCTCGACCACAATATCGACGGCAAGCGCCCCCGCCGCAAACCTGCTTCACCCGCGCGGCCGAAGGCCGTGCGGCGCCGCAAAGCTTCCTGAAATGCCGTTGCTTATCTTCGATCTGGATGGCACCCTGATCGATTCGCGCCTCGATCTCGCGCATGCCGTCAACCACACGCGGGCCGATGCGGGGCGCGGTCCCCTGCCCCATGAACAGATCTTCTCCTTTGTCGGCAACGGCGCGCCCGTACTCATTCAGCGTGCCATGGGTCCGGATGCCACCGCCGAAGAAATCGGCCGCGCGCTCGAAGTTTTTCTCGACTACTATCGCCACCACGCGCTCGATTACACCGTTCTCTATCCAGGCGTGCGTGAGTCTCTTGAACGTCTTCACGCCTCAGGCGCGCAACTTGCAGTGCTTACCAACAAACCGGTGAAGATCAGCCGGGGCATTATGGAAGGCCTGGGCGTCTCGCAGTTCTTCTTTCAGATCTACGGCGGCAACAGCTTCGAGCATAAGAAACCCCATCGCGTCGGCATCGACACCCTGCGGGCAGAAGCCGGCGTTCCCGCTGAAAGCACCTGGATGGTGGGCGATTCGTGGGTCGATATCCAGACCGCCCGTAACGCGGGTGTCGCCTCCTGCGGAGTCAGCTACGGATTCCAGCCCGAAACCTTCCGCGAATTCCCGCCCGACGTTCTCGTGGACAGCCTCGAAGAGTTTGCCGACCGGTTTGCCGCCTGACAAAAATCGATGGCCTGCGTATTCTGCGACATCGCCTCCGGTAAAACGCCCGCCGAAATCGTTTGGCGCTCGCCCGAAGCCCTGGCCTTTCTCGATTCGCGGCCGCTGTTCCCCGGCCATGTCCTGCTGATACCCACGGCCCACACAGGGACGCTGGCCGACTTACCGACCGCTCTGGTAGCTCCCTTGTTTGAGGCCGCTCAAAAGCTGGAACTGGCCGTCGAGTCTGCGCTCGGATCCGAGGGGTCGTTTATTGCCATAAACAACCGCGTCAGCCAGAGCGTGCCTCATCTGCATATTCACATCGTCCCGCGCAATAAAGGCGACGGGTTGAAGGGCTTCTTCTGGCCCCGCCGCGGCTATGAGAGCGAGGACCATCTCCGCCAGATCGCCGGGCGCATCAGACGCGCCCTTTGATTCAGATCGCGAGATCGACCGCGGAGCCTGTCGCCTGACTCGATTCGCGCAGGCGCCGCACCGCCTCCTCATGCAGATGCCGGCGGAGCTCCGGGTAGCGATCCATCAGCTTATTGAACTGCCCGCGGCCCAGTGAGACGCAGGTGCACACGGTCAGCGCGCGAATCGTCGCGATGCGCGGAAAGCCTGTGATCAGCGTGATCTCCCCAAAGAAATCACCGTCCTGAAGAACCGCTAAGCGCTGCGTCTGGCCGGTCTGCTCTTCGGTCCGCCACACTTCAGCCTTGCCGCGCGCCATGATGTAGAACTTGTCGCCTGCATCGTTCTGCCGCACGATGTCCCGGCCGGGCTGGTATGTTTCCGTCGCAAAAAAAGGCGCCAGTTCCGCCAGTTTGTCCTCGTCCAGATTCTCAAGAATCGGAAATGACTTCAGCCGCCGCGCATCCACATCCACATGCCGGCCGTCGGCTGAAAATGTGAAGCCCGCCTGCTTGCGCCAGCAGTCTGCATAAGTACCGTTTTTCGCAAGAAGCTCGTCGTGGCTGCCCTGCTCTGCAATTTCGCCGCGGTCCAATACAAAAATGTGGTCCGCATCCGCCACCGTCGAGAGCCGGTGGGTGGCTGAGATGACCGTGCGGCCTTTGGCGAATTCCCGCAGCCTTTTCCCGACATCCTCTTCATCGACGGGGTCGAGTCCGGAAGTTGCTTCATCCAGAAGCAGGATCTCGGGATCGCGCAGAATCGCGCGCGCTATCGCGAGCCGCTGCATCTCCACAACCGAAAAGACCCGATCTTCCGCAACGGTGTTGTAACCCTCCGGAAGCTGCTCAATGAACTCGTGCAGCCCGGCCCGTTTGGCGGCATCGATCACCGCTTCCTCGGAAGCCTGCGGCTTACCCACGCGCAGATTCTCCAGCACCGAAATGTTAAAGAGGGTATTCTCCTGTAAAACCACTCCCATCCGGGAGCGTAAAGAAGCCTGCGTGAGGGATTTCAAATCCTGGCCGTCGATGGCTATGAACCCGGAATCGGGATCGTGGAACCGCATCAGCAGACTGAGCAGCGTGCTTTTGCCGGAGCCGCTGGGCCCTGCGAAGGCTACATAAGAGCCGCGCCCAATGCGGGCCTTGATATCGATCAAATGGCGGTGCTGTTCATCGTAGCTGAAATCGACGTGAGAAAACACGAGTTCGGTCTGGAACGCCGGGAGAACGCGCGCCCCGTCTTTATCGCCCACCGCTTCGGGAGCCGCAATGGCGAAGTGGATTCGTTGCATGGCCGCGCGGGCCAGCGAAACAGAGGGCAGATACTCACCGATGAACAGAAGCGCATGGCTCAGAACGACAGCCACCATCTGTATCGCAACCAGCGTCCCCACGGACATTTGGCCCTGGAAAGTCAGCCATGCGTCCAGCGCCAGCAGAAAGGTCTGCAGGCCGAGGATCCCCGCGCCGGTGAAGCGTTCCTGAAACGCGGCCCACAAACCCTCGAGCCTCATGCTTTTCGAGAACAGCTCGTTCCGTTTCCTGAACCCTGCGAAACCTATGTTTTCAAGAGAAAATGCGCGGATCAGGCCCTGCCCGGCAAGGTTCTCCCGGAAAGCGCCCATAACGCCCCGCTCTTCTTCAAGTCGGGCATCGCTCAAACTGGCTAACCGGCGCATTGCGGTCCGGGGAGCCAGCATGACCCAGGGCCACAGAAGGAATGTGGCCAGACCGGCGTGCCAGTTCAGCCAGAAGATCAGGCCTGTGCTGAGAAGCGACTGCGCCAAAGGCAGAACACCCCAGGGGACCGCGAGACTTACCGCATTCTCGATGGCGGCGAAGTCGCCTGCGATTTTATCGAAAAGGTCCGCTGTGCGCGCATGGGAATGGAACGCCATAGAAACGCGCTGCAGGCGTGTGAAGATGCTTTGGCGGAAACGGCTGAGAACCTGACTCTGGATACGGGATTCGGCGAAATCGCGCAACAGACCCGCCGAAACCGCGGCCGTCGCCGCTCCCGCCAGAATCGCCAGAAGCAGATGCAGAGCGTGCGGATCGTGCTCAACTATGCCCCGGTCGATAAAGAAGCGGACCGTAAGCGGGATAAAAACCGCGAAAGCCGCTTCCACAATAACCGCGGCTATAACGACCCCGCTCTCAATGAGCGGTGGAAAAGATAACGCTGAGAAAGGGGCCGAGTGAACTCCCGCCTCTGTCTCAGAAGCTTGTTGATTCCGCCTCGGCCGCAACGCCCAGTATAGGCGACGCAGAACCCGATTCGCCTGTCAGCGAAACATCCCGAATGCCCGCCGCCCTGTAAGCCAGCAGCAGCGCTCCCGCCGCGGGCCCGTGGTCCGGCGGCGAGCACGTCGTGGTCTGGTCGATGGTCACCAGTGCGCGAAACCGTTCCAGCAGAATGCGGCTGTCGAAAACGCCGCCGACCCACGCAACCCGCACCGGCGCTCCTTCCCCCCAGAGTTGCCGCCGCACCGAAGCCGCCAGCAGCGCGAGATCCTGCGCCGCATGTTGCAGCAGACCCACTGCTGTGGGGTCTCCGTCTTCCGCAATCCGGTTCACCACCCGCGCCAGAGAAGCCACCCGTTGCCGCGGCCACTCGGGCTTATAAAAAAGGTGCAGCAGTTCGTTGGCGTCGGACGCGCCCCCGGCTTCGACCAGCGCAGGCGTCAGAGCCGTTCTCCCGCCCCAGCCTTCGTGCTCCCGCAGCACGGCGCGCAGGGCCTGGCGGGAGATATCGAAAGCGCCGCCTTCGTCGCCGAACAGATAACCCCAGCCGCCCGCGCGCGCCGTTTCGCCCCGCGCGTTTTCGGCAAACGCGATTGAGCCGGTGCCGGCTATGACGGCAATGCCTGGCGCCCCCGATGTCGCTCCGGCCAGCGCGACCGCGCCATCGTGCGTGACGATGAGGTGGTCGGCTGCAATCAGTTCGTGAAGCAGCGCGCTCTTGTCGCCAGGGCCGCCGCTCATCCCCAGACAAGCCGCGCGAAAGACGAAGCGCGAACCACATGGCATACCCGCCTGCGCCGCGGCCCGCCCCAGGCAATCCCGCACAACGCGCGAAAATTTCGTTCGCGCCTCGGCAGCAGCCACATGGTTGCATGGCCCCGCGCTGCCCCAACCCACAATCCTGCCCGAGGAATCGCCAATCAGGGCCGTCGTCCCCGACTGGCCGCCATCTACGCCCAGAAAATACTCCATGGAAAACTGAGTATGTCATGCGCGGCAACTCGAAAGTCGGGGAAATGGCGTGTTACGATATTCTTTACGCCGTCGCGTAGCCCCGCCTATCGTTTTGAACCACTTACATGAACCTTCGCTCTCTTTTCAGCCTCTTTTCGTCCGATCTGGCCATTGACCTCGGCACCGCCAATACTCTGGTTTATGCCAAGGGAAAGGGCATTGTTGTAAACGAGCCTTCCATTGTCGCTTTAAATAAAACCACCGGTGAAGTGGAAGCGGTTGGTAAAGAAGCAAAAGAAATGCTCGGCCGCACGCCCGGCAACATCGTCGCGATCAAACCCATGAAAGACGGCGTCATTGCCGATTTCAAGGTGACCGAGAAGATGTTGAACTACTTCATCCAGAAGGCGCACAACCGCAAGATGCTGGTGCACCCGCGGATTGTGATCGGCGTGCCCAGCGAAATCACCCAGGTGGAAAAGCGCGCCGTGATGGATTCGGCCTACCGCGCCAAAGCGAGCGAAGTGCATCTTGTGGAACAGGCGATGGTCGCCGCTATCGGCGCGGGCCTTCCCATCACCGAACCCTCCGGCAACATGGTGGTCGATATCGGCGGCGGCACCACCGATATCGCGGTAATTTCGCTCTCGGGCATTGTTTATTCCCGATCCGTGCGGGTCGCCGGTAACGCGCTCGATGACGCGGTGATGCTCTACCTCAAGCGCAAGTACAACCTGCTGATCGGCGAACGGACCGCTGAAACCATCAAGATGGAGATCGGCTCGGCCTATCCGCTCGATAAACCGCTCACGATGGATATAAAAGGGCGCAACCTCATTGAAGGCGTGCCGAAGACCATCACCATATGCGACGAAGAAATTCGCGAGGCGCTGTCGGAATCGATCGCCACCGTCATTAACGGCATCCGCGTGGCCCTCGAACGGACTCCTCCGGAGCTGAGCGCCGATATCAGCGACCGCGGCATTGTGCTCACCGGCGGCGGCGCGCTCATCAAGAACCTGGACAAACGAATTCGCGAAGAAACCGGGCTGCCCGTCTCCATCGCCGACGATCCGCTGGCTTCAGTCGTCCTTGGCACCGGCAAGATGCTCAGCGATTTCAAACTCCTGCGCAAGATTTCGATCGATTAGAAGATTTGAACAGGTATAAACCCAAAAGAGATAGACGAAAATAAGAGGACGCCCGCGAGGCCCGGCGCCCGCCGATGTCGCAACCATGGAATCGATCCTCCACCGCTATCGCAATATCGTCGTCCTCCTGATCGTGATTTTCGCCCAGCTTGTATTGCTGGCGTGGCAGGTTCGAAGCGACAACGACGTTCCCCTCATGCGCATCTGGGCCGTTTCCGCCGTTACGCCGGTCGCAAGCCTGATAGAAGGCCTGCGCAACGGCACCACCGGATTTTTCAGCAATTACTTCGAGTTGCGCAATGCCCGCGAGCAAAGTCTGAAGCTGAAGACTGAAGTCGACCGCCTGAAGCTGGAAAACCGGTTCCTGAAAAACGAGCTCGGTTCAGCACAGCGAGCTGGTGCGCTGGCTGGCTTTCAGCAGCACAATCCGTCCAAAATGATCGGCGCGCGCGTCATCGGCGTCACGCCCGGCGTGGGGACGCGGTCGGTTCTGATCGATCGCGGCAGCCAGTCCGGAGTACGCCGCGGCATGGCTGTCGTAACGCCTGACGGCATCGTCGGTACCGTGATCATCGTATTTCCGTTTGCCAGTCAGGTGCGCTCCGTGACCGACCCCGGCTTCGCGGCCGGCGTGGAATCCCAGAAGAATCACGTGCACGGCGTCCTCAAAGGTCTGGGGACCAGCAGCGCGCGCGTCGATTTCGTACCCACAGGGCAGAAAGTGGAAGTCGGAGAAGTGTTTTACACCTCCGGTGAGGACCGCATTTTTCCCAGGGGCCTGCCCGTCGGAAAAGTGACGAGCGTCAAAGAAGGAGCGAATTCCCAGGAAATCACCGTCGCCCCCTCGGGCACGGAATCGGCCCCCGAAGAAGTGCTCGTCATACTGGACCCGGTGCATCAGAGCATCCCCGAAGCGCCCTCCACCGATTCCCCCGAGTTTCTGGGCCCCGACGTCAATCCTTCCGACCAGTCCCAACCTGCAGGCGTGGGGCTTACCGCCGCCGATAAATTGCGCGATGAATATAAGAAGCTGGGCGATGCCCAGAAGCACGTATTCGGCGAGGGTTTGCCGGGCACTCCGCCCCCCAATTTCAATTTGAAAGTACCAGGGGTGAACGCTCCCGCCACCGCGCCCGCCAGTCCGGTTAAGGCCCCGGAATCCCGAGAGCCGCCACTTTAATGGACGACTATCCCTCCGGCAACCGGATGATGGTGAGCAGCGCGCGCCAGGTGCGCTCGGCCACATACCCCGTCTGGGTCTATTTCCTCGTGTCTGGCCTGGCGCTCCTGATTCAGGTGTACCTGCCGCTCTTCGAGACGCTGCGCTTCGTTTCGCGGATCGAACTGCCGCTGCTGGTCACCATCTACTTTGCCCTGATGCGGCGTTCACAGCTTCGCGGCCTCTCGATCGGCGTTGCCCTCGGCCTGGCGCAGGACTCACTCTTCCAGCAGCCCATCGGGATGTACGGCATCTGCAAGACGCTGGTCGGCTATTTCTCGGCATCGATCGGGATGCAGTTCGACGTCGAGCATGCGTTCGTGCGGCTGGTACTGTGTTTCGTTTTTTATCTGTTTCACCAGTTTTTCTACTGGGTCCTGCAGCGCTCGCTCCTCGATCAGGCGGTCCTCTTCGATATCCAGACGGAACTCATCCTCGCTGTGCTGAACGCAGTGATCGGGGTGGCGCTGTTCCACTTTCTCGATAAGCTGCGGCACAGAGAATAGCCGCGGAATCCCAGGGCGCCTGAATGTTATGTTTATGCATAACGGTGAATAATTAATCGATGCGCGCTCAAGTCGGTATTGTCGGGTTCAGAGGCTACAGCGGCGCCGAGGCGATCCGGATTCTGTCCGCCCATCCGCACTGCGAGCCTGTGCTTCTGGAGCACCGCGCCGATGCCGGCCAGGACGCGAAGCTTCTCCGCAAATCCGGCATCCGGCGCGCCCCCGCCGCGGCGGAATCTGTCGCGTCCGAAAACCTCAAAGCCGTTCTCCTGGCCACGCCCCCTGAGGTTTCCATGGACCTCGCGCCGAAGTTTCTCAATGCCGGCGCCGCGGTCATCGATCTGAGCGGCGCGTTCCGGCTCCGCACTCCCGAGCGCTATCGGCAGTGGTACAAGGAAGAGCACACAGCGCCGGAGTTCTTCACGGAAGCGGCTTACGGCCTGCCTGAATTCTGCCGCGAGCGCGTCCGCCATGCCCGCCTGATTTCCAATCCCGGCTGCTATCCGACGGCGGCCAACCTGGCCATCCGTCCCTTGATAACGGCAGGCGTGATCGACCGCGGCGCAGGCATCGTTTGCGACGCGAAAAGCGGCGTCAGCGGGGCGGGCCGCAAACCTTCTCTGAAAACCAGCTTTTGCGAGGCCGCGGAGAACTTCTCGGCTTACTCGATCCTGAACCATCGGCATGTCCCGGAAGTGCTGCTCACCAGCGGTCTCGAAGAGAACGAGTTCACCTTCACGGCCCAACTGCTGCCAATCGACCGCGGCATTCTGGAAGCCATCTACTTTCGGATGGCTCAGCCAATGTCGGGCGCGGAAATCGTTTCCATATACGAAAAACAATACGCGAACGAGCCTTTCATACGCCTCTATGAAGCCGGCCACGTGCCGGATCTCCATGCCGTGGCGCGCACCAACTTCTGCGACATCGGCGTCGTAGCCGACCAGACGACAGGCCGCTGCGTTGTTATCAGCGCCATCGATAATCTGGTCAAGGGCGCCGCAGGCCAGGCGATTCAGAACCTGAACCTTGTGCTCGGATTCGAAGAAACGGCTGGCCTGTTGTGAAAGCTCTGATCAAAATCGGCGGCAGTCTGCTGGACGACCCGGCGTCCCGGCACGATATCGCGCGCCAGATCGCTGACGTGGCCCGCTCGGGCGTTGCGGTCACGGTAGTACACGGGGGCGGTAAGCAGATGACGCGTTTTCTCGACGAGCGCGGCATCCAAAGCCGGTTCATAGGCGGTCTGCGGGTCACCACCGAAGAGACCATCGACGCAGTCCTGAAAGTTCTGGCCGGTTCCGTGAATACGCAACTGACAGCGGCGCTGTGCTCGGCCGGGGCGAAGGCCGTCGGCCTGACAG
>JALYHT010000128.1 GCA_030776225.1 Acidobacteriota bacterium
GATCTTCGCAATGCCATTCTCGATTGCCTGGCCCCGCGCGGCGAACTGGAACTGCAGGGCGGTTTTATCACCAGCGTCCGCCAGGAGAATCTGCTGAGCGAGTCGCTCTCGATGCTGCAGAAGGCGCGTGGCGGAATTGAAGCGCAGCTCCCTCATGAATTGCTGCTGCTGGATTTATACTGCGCGCTGCAGCCGCTGGATTCTATTTCGGGCGCCACCACCGCAGACGATATTCTTAACCGGATATTCAGCACTTTTTGTATTGGAAAATAAGATATAGTACTTGCATTCTGCGGGTTACCGCCGTAAAGTTAATTCTGACAATCTTTAATTGTTATAACCAGAAGCAAAACAATTAGAAAATAATAGACGCAATTACGGGAGTGTTTGTTTTTCTTGATGCGCTTTCTACGGAGGAACCTGCATTGGCACTGAACAACTCCCTGTTGGATGGGGATCTTTCCAGTGAACTGTTCAACGATCGCACGGCGGAAATGGGAGAGATAGCGCGCTTTCTGCATGACACGGTCGCGCAGGATCTCGTCAAGCTCTCTTTTTTTCTTCATCAGCTTCCCGAAGCGGCGGTTCCCGTTCCCGCTCCGGCAAATCTGGATGTGCGGACAGCTCGGGAAGCGGTAGCCCGCTGCTGTGCCGACATGCGCGCCATCAGTTCGATGCTGACGCCCAGGCGGCTGGCCGATATTCCGTTGCATTTGTCGATTGAACAATATGTCAGATGCTTTCAGGAAGAAAATAAAGTTGGGATTTATATAGATCTCGATCCTTTGCCGCCGCTGGCAAACGAACTGGAAGCGCTGCTCGGCACCATAGTGCACATGTGGACAGTGCGCGCCGTCCGCTCGGAAACTCCCACTATCACGATCCGGCTTCGGGACAGGGAGCACTTCGGGTTGCTGGAACTCGAAACCTTTCCCGCGGGCAAGGTGACGACGGGGGCGGGCTGGTCCGTCGTGCGGGAACGAGTGGCCGCTTTGGGCGGAGAGTTCAGGATTTTCCACGACAGCGGCCGGCTGCGCTGTCATGTCCGCGTGCCCATTCAGTAGAGGCAGATCAAAACCAATGGGTGCTGTTCGCATTCTGATCGCGGACGATCACGAGCTGGTTCGAAAAGGCATGATCAGCATCATGTCGGTCGCTCACCCGGATTGGGAAATCGCGGGAGAAGCCTCCACTGGCGAGGTGGCCATTCAAATCGGAATCGCCGAGCGGCCCGATGTTGCCATCCTCGATCTTTCCATGCCGGGCGCCGGCGGCTTGGATGCGGCGGAACAGCTTCTCGCCGAAGTGCCGGGGATTCGCATTCTGATCCTCACAGTCCATGCCGCGGCCCCCATATTGCGCCAGCTCCGCAGAATCGGGGTGCATGGTTACATGGTCAAGAATGAAGCTCCCGCGAAGCTGCTCGAAGCTGTTGAGCGGATGCTGGCGGGCGAACCCTTTTTTGCCTCCGCTTCAACCGCCCGGCTCCGCGTGGCCGCGCCCGAGTATATCCCGGTTCAGTTCCTGCTCACGCCGCGTGAAGTTCAAGTGCTCCGCATGCTGGCGTGCGGAAAAAGCAATAAGGAATTGGCCACGGAACTGGATATGAGTGTCCGCACGGCCGAGAGCCACCATGCCAATATCCTGACCAAGCTGGAAGTGGAATCGCTGGCGGATCTGGTGCGGCTCGCGGTTCGCGACCGGATTGTCTGATTACGAAACGGCTATGGCCGTTTGCGGAAAGGCCGTTTCGGCGGACCGGATGGCCCCCTGTCGGGACGATCGCCTCTGGGCGGGCTTGAGCGGGGTGGTCCCGACCGAGGTGGTCCTGAGCGCGGCGGCGATCCGGAACCGCGCGCTGGTCGATCGAAAGGCCGTTCCTGGCGCGAGTCGCCGCCCCGATCGAACGAACGCTTCGGACCGGAGGGTTTGAATCCAGACGGCTTGAATGGAGGCCGGCTGTCTCCGCTGCGCGGCCTGGGTGGGCCGGAGCGAGCGTCGCGGAAGTCGCCGCGAGCGGGGCGGGGCGGACGGCCTTCAGTGAAATCGGGCCTGCGCTCGTCGTTTCGATTGAAAGGGCGTTTGGGACCGGAGGGCGTAAAACGGTCCCTGGCGGCAGCGGGCCGCTCAGCGCGGGAGTCCTGGCCGGGCCGGAAGTCGCGTCCGCGTGGGGGAGGGCCGGAACGCTCGGAAGGACCGCGCGGAGTGAAAGGGCGCGAAGGTGGACGGAATCCTTCACGTTTGTCGCGATCCGGGTAAGGGGCGCGGGGCGGTCGCGAATCGTCGCGAGGTTTGAAGTCACGAGGTCTGGCGTCACGAGGTCTGGCGGTGCGCGATTGAGTGTCGGGCGCTTTAGTATCGTGCGATTTAGTAAAGACGCGCCGCGGGCGTTCCTCCGGACTGGGAGCAGGTGGCGGCATTTGCGCCGGGAGCGGTAGTTCCCCGGGTGTTTCCTCCTGTATTTCCTTCATTTCAACGAACGGCTCGGGGACCGCATCCGCGACCGGCGGGATTACGGGCGCAATCCTCTTCATCGGGGGCCGTGGGGGACGAGGGCGCTCCGCTTCAAAATTCGGGCCCGAATGCGCCCGGGCGCGGGATGCGGGGCGTTCGGTTTCGGGGGCCGCGGCCTTCACGACTGCGGCGCGCGCGATCTCTTCGGCCACGGCAACGGCGGCCTGCATCTCTTTTACATCGTGAACGCGGATGATGTGAGCGCCATTCAGCACCGCTGCCGTAACAGCCGCGGCGGTGGCGTAGAGTGTTTCGGCTTCGGAGCCTTTGGCAAGGAACGATTTTCGGGAAGGGCCGACGAGAATCGGATAATCGAGAGCCGCGAGCTGCTGAAGCTGGGCCAGAATTTCCGCGTTCTGTTCTTTTCGCTTGCCGAAACCAAGACCGGGATCGATCACAATGCGCGCGCGGTCCACACCGGCATGGCGCGCCCGGCTCGCGGTAGCTTCCAGTTCGCGTGCGATGGAGCCGAGCGGGTCCTGCATGGGCGGTAGTTTGGCCCAGGTATCCGGCTGGCCGCGCATGTGGTTCAGAATCAGGCCGGCATTGCCGGTGGCGGCCACTTTGGCCAGATGGGGGTCAAACGTAAGACCGCTTGGGTCGTTGAAAATCTCTACGCCGTATTGCAGGGCGCGCTCGGCGATTTCCGATTTATACGTATCCAGCGAGAGAGGGACCCGCAGATTATCGCGCAGGCGTTTCAAAACGGGGACCAGCCGCTGCCATTCCTCGTCGGCGCTGATGCGCTGGGAGCCTGGCTTCGTGGATTCCGCCCCGATGTCGATGATGTCTGCGCCCTGCTCTTCCAACTCGAGCGCGCGGGCGTAGGCGCGATCGGGATCGTTATAGCGGCCGCCGTCGGAGAAGGAATCGGGGGTCACGTTGAGGACGCCCATGAGGAGGGTACGCTCGCCCAGCTGCATTTCCGAATCGCGCAGCTTCCAATAGAAAATTTTTCTGATCATTAATAGCTACTCAAGTGTCCCATGCCAAATGGGACTAAAGGATTTCGCGCATGCAGCCGATCCATAACCAGATGATGTTGTGCCGGCATAATTCGTTCGGACAGGGCCGCATGCAGTCTGTTGGAGTGCAATCTGTTGTGGATACTTTCGAGCGCCGTGTGATTGGGCACCAGGGCCAGTTGCCCCAGATTGTGAGGGCGGCCCGGAGCGTGGACGCTCCCTACGGAAAGAGCGCCGGCCGGAAACCGCAGGCCGCAATATATTTTACCGGACTTGTGCCTTCCGCTATAGAGAATCCCGCCAGCGACCTGCGTACGACCTTCGATGCCATTTTGAACGCCGGTATCGAGCCGGGCCATGTAGTTTTCGAAATCGAAGAAGAGGATCTGGCACGCGATCCGGCGCATTCGGAAGCGATTCGGCGCTACCTTCGCCTGAAGGGCTTCGCATTCGCGGTGGCGAATGCCGGAGTGAGCGCCGGGGGCTTCAGCCTTCAGGCAGTGCGGGATTCTTCGCCGGATTACATCAAGCTCGACAAGCGTCTGGTGCGGAATCTGCATCAACTGTCCTGCGCTCCGATCATCAGAAAATTGGTGCAACTTGGCGAAGTTTCGGGAGCATGTGTCGTGGCCGAAGGAGTAGACCGGCTGGGGATGCTCGAAGATCTGTGGTTGTTAGGGGTGCGTTTTATGCAGGGAAGGCTGTTTGGCCAGCGGGAGCTTCTGCCCATGTGATGCGCTCATGTGAGCCTCGCCGTTAAACTCGAATTTGCCCCTCGATCTGGAGACCCCGCTGGCGTATCTGAAAGGCGTCGGACCGGCGCGGGCAGCCATGCTGGCGACCAAGGGACTCGACACTGTCGAGGATCTGCTGCATTATTTCCCTTTTCGGTATGAAGATCGCAGTAATCTGAAGCCGATCTCGCAACTGGCTCCCGGTGAACAGGCGACCGTGATTGCGGAAGTGCGCTCGGCCAAAGTGTCAGGATTCCGCCGCCGGAATCTGGGTTTGTTCGAAGCCGAGTTCACGGATGCGTCGCGCGCGATCATCCTCGGCAAATGGTTTCACGGAGCATATCTGGCCGATCGGCTGACCCCCGGTACGCGGGTGGCGCTCTTCGGCAAAATCGAATTCGACTCTTACAAAGGCGAGTTGCAGATGATGCATCCGGAAACCGAGTTCCTTGGCGAGGGCGACGAGGATGGCGATTCGGCGCTGCATGTGGGCCGCATCGTGCCGGTGTACGAAGCGGCCGGGAAGACCGGCGCACGGGTTCTGCGCGCTCTGCTGTACAGAATTCTGCAGGAGATCGCGCCGCTTGAAGACCGGCTTCCGGATACCGTTCGCGAGCTTTTGAAGTTCCCGGGGCGCACGGAAGCGGTGCGTGAATCGCATTTTCCGTCAGGCGGAACTCCGATTCGAATCCTGAACGACTTCCGTTCCGCCGCGCAGTTCCGGCTGATTTTCGAAGAGTTCTTCTGGCTGGAATGCGGCCTTGAGATCAAGCGCCAAAAGGCTCGCTCCCTGCCTGGAATCGAATTCGCGCTCTCGGAGAAAGTGCGCGGGCAGATTAAGAAGCTGCTGCCGTTTAAACCCACCAATGCCCAGAAACGGGTATTGAAAGAGATCGCGGAGGATATGGCGCGTCCCAGCCCGATGAACCGCCTCCTGCAGGGGGATGTGGGGAGCGGCAAGACAATCGTAGCGGCAGAGGCGGCGGTGATCGCGCTGGAGAATGGGTACCAGGTGGCGATTCTGGCGCCCACGGAAATTCTGGCGGCCCAGCATTATTTCTCGCTGAGGCCGCTGCTGAGGAAGATCGGGTATGAGGTCGCGCTGCTGACGGGGTCGTCAGCGGCGCGCGAGAAAATGCAGCTGAAAGAAATGCTGCGCAGCGGGCTGCTGCCGGTCGCCATCGGCACGCATGCGCTCATCGAAAAAGATGTGGAGTTCGCGAAACTGGGGCTGGTGGTGATCGACGAACAGCACCGGTTCGGAGTCATGCAGCGGTTTCAATTGCTGCAGAAGGGCGTGACGCCCGATGTTCTGGTGATGACGGCTACGCCGATCCCCCGCACGCTGGCGATGACGATTTACGGGGATCTCGACGTTTCCACGATCGACGAATTGCCGCCGGGAAGACAGAAGATCGTGACGAAGCATTACACGGCCGACCAGGTCGAGCTGGCATACAGCGCGGTAAGGCGTGAGATTGACGCCGGACGGCAGGCGTATGTGGTCTATCCGGTGATTGAGGAGTCGGAAACGCAGGCCATTAAGTCGGCGCAGCAAATGTACGAGCATCTTTCCCGCGAGGTGTTTCCGGATGTACCCATCGGGCTGCTGCACGGGCGTTTGGGATCGGGGGAAAAAGAAGCGGCGATGGAGTCGTTCAAGAGCGCGCGCACAAAGATTCTGGTGGCGACGACAGTGATAGAGGTGGGGGTCGATGTGCCGAACGCAACCATGATGGTGGTGGAACAGGCCGAGCGTTTCGGGCTCTCGCAATTGCACCAGTTGCGCGGGCGGGTCGGACGAGGGTCCGAGCAGAGCTACTGCATGCTGATTACGGAAAAGCTGAACGACACGGGCAAAGAACGGATTCGGACGCTGGTGGATTCGCAGGATGGATTCGCGATCGCCGAGATGGATCTGAAACTGCGCGGACCGGGCGAGTTCTTCGGGACGAAGCAATCCGGATTGCCGACGCTCAAAATCGCCAACATTCTGCGGGACCCGGATATTCTGTCGGCCGCTCGCAACGAAGCGCGCGCGTTCGTGGAGAACCCGCCGTCGCAGGAAGCGTTCACAGCGGCCATCGGATACATCAGGAACCATTGGCAAAGGCGGTACGGCCTGGTGCAGGTGGGATGAGAGTCATCGGCGGCGAGTATCGTTCGCGCAGGCTGCAGTCCATGCCGGGTATGGATGTGCGCCCGACGCCGGACAAAATCCGCCAGGCGTTGTTCAACATACTTAGCCAGGAGATCGAGGGCGCAGTGTTTGTGGACGCGTATGCGGGTACCGGCGCGGTGGGGATCGAAGCTCTGAGCCGGGGGGCGCGGCATACGGTTTTCATCGAGAAAGACCGGGCGGCAGCGGCGCTGATCCGGAGCAATCTGGCGTTGCTGAAGGCTGGGAACAGGGCGCGCGTGATTCACGGGCCCGCCGCGATCTATTTGGGGGGAATAGAAGCCGATATCGTTTTCATTGATCCGCCATACCCTAAAGAGAAGGAATATCAGGCCTCGCTCGATGCACTGGCGGGCCGGCCGCCCGGGCTGGCGGTGGTGCAGCATGCGACGCGTTTTACGCTGGAGGACGCCTACGGTCCGCTGCATCGCACGCGGGTGGTGAAATACGGCGAGAACGCGCTCAGCTTTTATCGAAACCCTACTGCGGAAGCGTCGTCCCCGAAGATCCTGCAGAGCCTGTAGAGCTCGCGCCCGTACCTTTCTGCGTGGAAGTGCCGGTTGAAGTGGG
>JALYHT010000129.1 GCA_030776225.1 Acidobacteriota bacterium
TGGAAGGCGTGCGCGTATCGCCCGCGCCGTTAAAAGCCTGCACCAACACCATGCCCCACGCGTAGCAGATATTCCCCACGCTGATGAAACGCAGACAATCCGCCGCAACGCTTTGCACCGCCGCATCGGAAGTAAAGAACGCGGCCAGTTGTTTTGCGAACAGCAGAAAAACCACCGCTATCGAGCCCATGTACCAGGTGGTATACCGGGCTGTCTGGTAGACCGCTCGTTCGGCGCGCTCCGGCTGCTGCGCGCCCAGATTCTGCCCGACCAGAGTGGCCGCGGAATTGGCCAGCCCCCATGACGGTAATATCACAAACATGAAGATCCTGATAGCGACCGTGTAGCCAGCCACAGGCACGGTGCCGAAAGTGGCGCATAGACGCACGAGCCCAGTCCAGCTGGCAGTGGCAATCAGGAACTGCAGAATGCCGGTGAACGAAACGCGCAGGAGCCGCCAGAGAATCGACAGGTTCATTCGCACCTGCCGGGCATGGACGCGGATGCGGCTCATCCCGCCGAACAGCATCCACAACTGGAAAATCACGCCGAGGCCGCGTCCTGTGGTGGTGGCCACGGAAGCACCCATAACGTTCAGTCTCGGGAAGGGGCCCCAGCCGTTGATCAGGCAGGGGTCGAGCACAATGTTAATCAGGTTCGCAAACCAGAGCGCCCGCATCGCGAGTGCCGCGTCGCCCGCGCCGCGGAAGATCGCGTTGATCAGAAAAAGCAGAAAAATGGTCGCCGAGCCGCCCAGCAGAATACGCGTATAAGTAGTGCCGGCGGCTATCACGGATGGCGTCGCCCCCATGAGGGCGAGCAGGTTGGGAGCGTACAGAATTCCCGCCACGCTGACCGCAAGCGAGAGCAGAAGCCCCACCGCGATGGCCTGCACCGCCGCCACCGCCGCGCCTTCCGGATCTTTTTCCCCAATGCGCCGCGCCACGAACGCAGTGGTGGCCATGCTCAACCCCATGGCGATTCCGAACACCAGGATCAGCAAGGACTCGGTGAGCGCGACAGTGGCAAGCGAATCCACCCCCAGCCGCGCCACGAAAAACATGTCGACCACGCCGAACAGCGATTCCATCAGCATCTCGAGAATCATGGGAATCGCGAGAAGGATGATGGCGCGCTTCAGGTTGCCGGCGGTGAGATCGGAGCGGGAGCCGCGCAGCGCTTCCCGGATAGTGGCGAAGACGCCTGGAACGGCGGGCTGAACGGCTCGCTCCAAAAGGCTCGTGTTAGTCGGTCAGCGCCAGCTTCGTGCTGCCCGGACCTACGTGGATGTGCGCGCCGGTTGCCTGATGCGGCACGGCGGCGCGGAACGCAAAATAAGGAATACGCTTCGTCCGGAGGTATCGCATCAGCCATGCGCCTTCCGGCTGGTCGGGCGTCACGGCCACGTCGACGCGCCCGCGATGGTCGAACCCGAGGGAACGATGCAGCGATGTTTCGCCATTGGCGCTGATCGGCAAAGGTCTCGAAAATTGCGCCGTGTAAGAGGTTTCCAGAACCTTCAGATCGGCTGGTGTGAAAACGCCGCTCCCCTGGTATTTCGTATAAACCCTGCCGTTCCACTCCGGGTGGGCTTCGGCCTGGTTTTCGAGGCTGGCCATTTCCTTCTGTAGTTTGATCGAGACTGCCATCTGCTGGATCAGTTTGGCGCGCGATTCAGCCCATTCCAGCTCCTGCCGGGCGCTCGTCAGGTTCATCCCGGAGGTTTCGGCTTCTGACCTTGAAATGACTCCGGCGCCGACTAATTGCTGTATATCGGCCAGCGCGCGCTCCCGCCGAAACAGCAAACGTTGGGCCACAAAGATCATTTGATCGGCCTGTTCGGGCAGCAGCTCAGTACTGTACATGCTCTGCTTTAACAACGACATATCCAGTGCATCCTGAACATCTTCCTGAGCGTGTTTCAGACGAATCTGGGGAAGCGCTCCGGATTGCACCAAATGCGTGACTCTGCCGAGAACTTCGCGCGCCCGGGTGACCTGGGG
>JALYHT010000130.1 GCA_030776225.1 Acidobacteriota bacterium
GGTTTCCGGCAGTCGCTGTCGTGCTTGGCAGCGGGCTGGGCGCTTTTGCGGATGCGCTCGAAGACAACACCGTGATCCCCTACGCCGATATCCCGGGGTGGCCGCATTCCACGGCCATCGGTCATGCCGGCAAGCTGATCGTCGGTAGCATCGGCGGCCTGCCCGTGGCGGCGCTGTCCGGGCGCGCGCACCTTTACGAGGGCTACACCGCGCAGGATGCGGCTTTTGGAGTGCGTACGCTCGCGCGGCTCGGAGTTCAGTCGATCGTTCTGACAAATGCTGCTGGAGGAGTGAACCCCGCCTTAAGCCCCGGGCAACTGGTGCTGATTTCCGATCACATCAACCTGATGGGTCAGAACCCGCTCACCGGAGCGAACGACGAAGCGCTCGGCCCCCGCTTCCCGGACATGAGCGATGCTTATCCAAAGCGATATCGAGAAGCCGCGCGCGCGGCGGGAAGAGAAATGGGACTCGAACTGGCCGAAGGCGTCTACGCGGCGCTGCCGGGCCCCAGTTACGAAACGCCCGCCGAGATCCGGTACCTGCGCGCCATCGGGGCGGACCTGGTCGGGATGTCAACCGTGCCCGAGACGATCGCCGCCAATCACATGGGCATGAACGTCCTCGGCATTTCCTGCGTGACGAACTTCGCGGCGGGCGTTGCCGACCGTAAGCTGGATCACAGCGACGTGCTTGCAGTGGGCGAACGCGCACAAGGCACGCTCATCGAACTGCTCAGCCGCGTGCTGCCCCGCCTATAGGAACCATGGACTCACTGATTGCAGCCGCGCTGAAAGCCCGCCGGAACGCCCACGCGCCTTTTTCAAAGTTCAGGGTCGGCGCGGCTGGTGAGGATGAAGACGGGCATATCCATACAGGCTGCAATATCGAGAATGCAACCTTCGGGCTGACCCTCTGTGCGGAGAGGGTCGCAGTGTTCAAGGCCGTGTCTGAAGGCTGCAAAGGCCTGAGAAGGATCGCCGTCGTCGCCGACACAGATACGCTGACGCCGCCCTGCGGGGCTTGTCGTCAGATCCTGTGGGAATTCTGCGGAGACATCGAAATCGTGCTGGCGAATTTAACCGGCAGATCGGAAACGCTTCGGCTGGCCGAGCTGTTCCCGCGGGCTTTCGACAGCTCGTTTCTATAAGTTTTCCCGCTGCACGCTGCCTTCAGCCGATCGGGACCTGTTCCACGATCTCGATCCCGAAGCCTTCCAGCGCCACAATTCTGCGCGGATGGTTCGTCAGCAGCCGAATCTTATGGAGCCCCAGATTGGAGAGAATCTGCGCCCCAATGCCCACTTCGTACTGCGTGGGCGGCTGTGCGAGGTGCCGCTCATGACCTGTTATTCTTGCGTTCTCTGAGCGCATCCCGAGCCCGGTCTGGTGCAGATACACCAAAACACCCGCGCCTTCTTCCGCGATCCGCTGCAAAGAGCCGCGCACCATCGCCTGACAGTCGCACCGTGCGGAGCCGAAAAGATTCCCGTAAGCGCAGTGCGAATGCATGCGCACCAGCACGTTTTCTTTCTGCGCCACCTCGCCGTGGACCAGCGCCGTATGCGATTCCGGGCTGATATCGCTGCCGTAAAGCACGGTCCTGAAATCCCCGAACTCCGTGGTCAGACAACCCTCGGCGTGCCGGTGGACGTAAGTTTCGTGGCGCAGACGGTAACGAATGAGATCGGCCACCGAGATCATCTTCAGGCCATGGCGCGCGCAGAATTCCCCCAGCTCGGGAACCCGGGCCATAGTCCCGTCCTCATTCATGATTTCGCAGATCACGCCCGATGGGTCGAGTCCGGCCAGCCGCGAAAGATCCACTGAGGCCTCTGTCTGCCCCGCGCGCACCAGCACCCCGCCATCGCGCGCCCGCAACGGGAACACGTGGCCGGGCCGCGCCAGATCGCCCGGCCGGCAGTCGGGTTGAGTGGCAGCGAGAATGGTGCGCGTCCGGTCGGCGGCGGAAATACCCGTCGTCACCCCTTCGCGCGCGTCGATCGATTCGCAGAACGCCGTTCCGAAGTTCGAGGTGTTGTAGGGCGACATGAGCGGCAATCGCAGAGTGTCGCAGCGTTCGCCCGTCAGCGTCAGGCAAATCAGCCCGCGACCGAAGGACGCCATAAAATTGATGATTTCCGGAGTAACTTTTTCGGCGGCGACGGTCAGGTCGCCTTCGTTTTCCCGGTCCTCGTCGTCCACCACCACCAGCATGCGCCCGGCGCGGGTCTCTTCGATCGCCTCGGGAATGGAAGCGAATGGCATAAATAGAATTCCACTATAGCTTTCATCGCAGTCCGCGACCGATTGCCGATACAATAACGGCAGCCAGACGCCAACATGCCGGCTGAATTCGCCTTAGCCATCCCGACCCTGACCTGGACCGCCGTGATCGATATTCTGGCGGTGGCTTTTGTCGTTTACCAACTGCTCGAAATCGTCCGCGGCACCCGGGCCGTGCATATTCTCGTGGGCATTCTCGCGGTCGTGGTCACCTATCAGGTCGCCCTCCGCACCGGACTTGAAACGCTGCGGTCGCTGCTGGCATCGCTGGCGCCTTACACCGCGATCGCAATTATCGTTTTGTTTCAATCGGAAATCCGCCGAACGCTGGCCCGGCTCGGCCGGAAGCGCCTGTTCGGAGGCTACAGGCGTCCCGAATCCACCGCCGAAATCCTGCTGGCCCTCGGGTCCCTCTCCCGCGACCAGGTCGGCGCGCTGATCGTGATGGAACGCGATATCGGGCTGCGCACGTTTGTAGAGAGCGGCGTGCGTCTCGATTCCGCAATTTCGCGCGATCTGCTGCTCTCCATTTTCCTGCCGGGCACCGCGCTTCACGATGGATCCGTCATTGTGCAAAAAGACCGGATCGCCGCGGCGGCGTGCTTCCTGCCGCTCAGCGTTAACCCGGCGTTTTCAACGAACACAGGCACCCGCCACCGCGCCGGGATCGGCATTACCGAAGAAACCGATTGTCTGACCCTGATTGTCAGCGAGGAGACGGGCCTGATTTCCGTTGCCGCGTTCGGAGACATAGAGAGCGGGGTTACCATCGAACGAGTCAACGAGCGCATCCAGCAACACTTCGGTGTCCAGCATAAAGTCACGATGGCCGGCCGTACGGCTTCTCCGGCGGGATCTTTTTCGAGGAGCGAAGACAAAGTGGCCAGCGGACCGGGCCCCGGCAAATGATCAGATTCCTCACCCAGAATCTTATCTGGAAGTTGCTGGCCCTGGTTGCGGCTTTCGGCATCTGGTGGACCGTTTCGAGCGAGCCGGATCTTGCGACCATCGTCTCCGTTCCCGTCGAGTACAGGAATTTCCCGAAGGAGCTCGAAATCAGTTCCACCATAGTGGAGGCGATTGATCTCGAAGCACGCGGACCTTCCGGGCAGATTCACAGCCTGCATGACGCGCCCATTGCCACAATCGTGGATTTCGCCACTGTTCACTCCCCGGGGGAACGCACATTTACGATTACCGCTGAGGAACTGAAGCTCCCGCGGGGCATTCAGATGGTGCGAACC
>JALYHT010000131.1 GCA_030776225.1 Acidobacteriota bacterium
GCGGGGTCTTCGTGTCCTTGAGGGCGTAGAAGGTCGATGAGTAGAGGCGGCCCTGCGTGGAGGCGAGCAGCCCTACGCCTGAGCCTGCGAGGATGCCCCATACGTAGATGGAATCGGCGTGACGGAATTTTCCGTGCTGATAGATCGCCGCCGCGACGATATCGCCGAGTGCGATGAAGGCGACTACCGAGGGGATGACCAGGAACGCGATGCGCCGGAGTCCTCTGACGAGGCGGCTTCGGAGGTAGGCGTCCACCTCTTCCCGACTGCCAACGGCGCTCGACATCTCGGGCAGTTCCGAAGCGGAGACGGACATGCCAAAGAGGCTGACGGGCAGCAGGTAAAGTGTCTGCGCGTAGGCAAGGGCCGCGACCGAGCCATCGGGCAGCCAACTGGCGATGATGGAATCAATATAGGCGCTCAGTTGCACGACGCCCCGGCTGACGAATACCGGGCCGAAGTTCCGGATTACGGTGCGAACCCCCTCGACCTGGGTTGAAAGCTGAACGCGCAGTGCCGGAACCAGGCGCAGAACGACCGGAACCTGCACTAAAAACTGTGCCGCGCTGCCGATGACGGAGGCCCAGGCAACCAGGGCGGCAAGGCGATCCTGACTCGTACGGGGTCCGAAACCTGCCAGAGCCGCGATCATCGCGATATTCCAGAGGACGGGAACGCTGTAAGAAAGAAAGAAGCGCCGGTGGCTGTTGAGAATGCCGAGGCACCAGGCGGAGAGGACGAGCAGACCGGCGCCGGGGAAGAGGATTCGGACGAGCGAAATCGTGAGGTCGCGTTTCTCTGCCCTGAAGCCGGGCGCTATGAGGTCGATGAAAAGGGGAGTGGCGAGTACGCCGAGGAGTACGAGCGCGGAGGTGAGAAGGGCCAGAATGGCGAACACAGCGCCGGCGACGCGCCCTGCATCTTCTTTTTTCTCATGCGCCAGAAGACCGGCGTATACAGGGATGAAAGAAGCGGAGAGTACGCCTTCGCCGAAAAGATTCTGCAGAAAATTCGGGATGCGCATGGCGGCGCGGAATGCGTCGGCCGCCACTGAATCGCCGAAGTAGCGCGCAAAGACGCTTTCGCGGACCAGGCCCGCGATGCGGCTGAGAAAGATGCCTGCCGCGACCAGCGATGCGCCGCCGCGTGTTCTGGCCATTATTTTTCGAGCAGGAAGTTGCCTACAACCATGGCGTCTATGCCTGAGGAACAGAAGCTGCGGACCGCGTCGCGCGGCGTACAGACCAGAGGTTCGCCGAACAGATTGAACGAAGTGTTGTAGAGAACGGGCAGCCCGGTCTTTTTTCCGAAGGCGTGGAGCAGCTGCCAGTAGAGCGGGTTATCCTCCTTCGAAACGGTGTGGACGCGGACGAGGTCGTTGGCGAGGATCGCTCCGCGGAACTGTTCTTTGAAGTCCGGACGCACGCGGCTGACGGTGGCGAGGTGGCGAGCGTTGGGGCCGCATTCGAAGTAGTCGGAAGCCAGTTCCGCCGGGACCGAAGCAGCGAATTTGCGCACCGATTCGCGGTGCTTGATAAAAGTGTTGAGGTTTTCCGTGGAGTAGGGGTCCTGCGGCGAGGCGAGAATGCTGCGGTTGCCGAGCGCGCGGGGTCCGAACTCCATACGGCCCTGCATCCAGGCGACAATGCGGTTTTCTTTGAGCTGATCGACCGCCGCGCCGATCATTTCGGGCGTGGTCGCTACCACCCGGAAACGCAGCTTACAGTTTTCGAGAACCTGTTTGATCTCCTGCGCTGTGAAGCCGGGCCCGAGGCAGTAGCCGCCGCCATCGATGCGGCCGGTCTGGCCGGGCAGTTCACTCCAGACGCTGAGGGCCGCGCCCAGGGCAGTGCCCGCGTTGCCGGCGGCGGGTTGGGCGAAAATGCCTTTGAACCGGCCGGAAGTTTCCAGAGCCGAGACGAGCAGCGCATTCCACGCCACGCCGCCGCCAAGACAAACGTTCTCGGCGTCGCCCGCCAGCTGAAGCACGTAATCTTCCAGGGTTTGCTGCATTGTGGCGGCAATGTCGGCGCGCTGGCCGGGCGTCAGACTGTTACGGCCGGGCACATTGAGCGCGTCGAAAAACTGCACCGTGAAGCCACCTTCGGCTTCGTTGCCGGATTCGAAGTAAGAGCGGTCGATCGAGCGGTTCTGGACGATCTTACGGAACACGTCCCTGTATCGCGGTTCGCCTGTGGCGGAGAGCCATTGGACGCGGTGTTCGTCGGCCCGGGCCTGGAAGCCCAGCAGCGCAGTGACGCGGCCGTACAGTTCGCCGATAGAATCGGGATAGAGGATTTCGTCTTCGAGCGTGAGCCGATTCCCTTCACCGCGCCATTTGGAGGCGCAGCGAAGGTCGCCTTCGCGGTCGAGCGTAATGACAACGGCGCTGCTGAACGGCGAGGGGAAGTATGCCGCGGCGGCATGGGCGGCATGGTGGTCGATTGAGACTACGCGCGCTTTCGGAAAACTTCGCAGCGCGATGGGGAGCGCGGAGCCTGGGGGCAGAGGACGCGCCAGAGCAATATAATCAACGTCGCCGGGAGCAATCCGGGCCATCTTAAGACAGGCCGCGATCGCGTTTTCGGGAAGACGGCCGGGCTGCGGGCGTCGTGTCAGCTTGACTTCTTCTATGGCGGCGGCGATCTGGCCGTCTTTGATAATCGCGGCAGCGGCATCGCCGAGTACCCCGCCGATTCCGAGTATGTTCACTTGCCCTTCCCGCGTTTTTCGATTTTGGCCCACGTGTCTTTGAGTGCGACCGTCCGGTTGAAAACAGGCTTGCCCGGCGCGGTGTCGGGGTCGGCGCAGAAGTAACCCAGGCGTTCGAACTGCACGCGCTCCATGGACGCAGCCGCACCAAGCGCAGGTTCGAGTTTGCAATCCCTGAGAATTTCGAGAGACGTGGGATTGATGTTCGATGTGAAGTCTTCGCCCTCATCCGTCTGATTCGGGTTTTCGCGGAGAAACAGCGTATCGTAGAGGCGCACTTCGGCATTCACGCTGTGTTCGGCCGAAACCCAGTGGATGGTGGATTTGACTTTGCGGCCATCGGGAGCGTTGCCGCCCGCGGTGGCCGGGTCGTAGGTGCAGTGAAGCTCGATCGGCTGGCCGTTGTCGTCTTTCACTACGCTGTTGCAGGTAATGAAGTACGCATAGCGCAGACGAACCTCGCGGCCGGGCGACAGCCGAAAATACTTACTGGGAGGATCTTCGCGGAAATCGTCCTGCTCGATATAGAGCACGCGGGAGAAGGGGACCTTGCGGGTTCCGTCAGCCGCATCTTCGGGATTGTTGACCGCTTCGACATATTCCGTACTGCCTTCGGGGTAATTGTCGATCACCACGCGCAGAGGGTTCAGGACGGCCATCATGCGCGGCGCCCGCTTATTGAGGTCTTCGCGGACGTAGTGTTCGAGCAGGCGCAGTTCGATGATGCCGTTGGTCTTCGAAACGCCAAGCGAATTGCAGAAATTCCGGATCGCTTCCGGGGTATAGCCGCGGCGCCGGATGCCGGAGATGGTGGGCATGCGGGGATCGTCCCAGCCGCGGACGTGGCCTTGTTCGACAAGCTGAAGAAGTTTGCGCTTGCTCAGCAGCGTGTAAGTGATATTCAGACGATCGAACTCGATTTGCTGTGGATGGTGGATGCCGAGTTGTTCGATATACCAGTCGTAGAGCGGCCGGTGGTCTTCAAACTCCAGGGTACAGATGGAGTGGGTGATACCTTCGATGGAGTCGGACTGGCCGTGGGCGAAGTCGTACATCGGGTAGATCGACCATGCGCCGCCGGTGCGGTGGTGTTCGGCGTGGAGGATGCGGTACATGACCGGATCGCGCATGTTGAGGTTCGCCGAGGCCATGTCGATTTTGGCGCGGAGGGTGCGCGACCCGTCGGGGAATTCGCCGAGGCGCATGCCTTCCAGCAAAGCGAGGTTTTCTTCCACGGAGCGGTTGCGATACGGGCTTTCCGTGCCTGGCTCGGTGAGGGTGCCGCGGTACCTGCGGACTTCTTCGCCGGAAAGATCGCAGACGTAAGCTTTCCCCGCGCGGACTAACTGCTGCGCCCAGGCGTAGAGCTGGCCGAAGTAATCGGAGGCGTAGTAGACACGGTCCTCACCATTTTCACCGCGCCAGTCGAACCCCAGCCAGCGAACGTTGTCCATGATGGAGTCGACATATTCCTGCTCTTCTTTTTCAGGGTTTGTGTCGTCGAAGCGCAGATTGGTTTTGCCGCCGAATTCCGCGGCGAGACCGAAGTTCAGGCAGATGGATTTCGCGTGGCCAATGTGCAGGTAGCCGTTGGGTTCCGGCGGGAAACGCGTCCGGACCCGCCCGCCGTTCCTGTTGTTTTTCAGATCTTCGAGGACGATATCCCGCACAAAGTTGGAGCGCGGCGCATCGCCAGGCTTTACATCGGGTTCAGGCGGGTTCATATTTCTTTCAGTTTCTCAATCGCCTTACCGATACGCGCAAGGGATGTGGCGCGGCCAAGCGCTTCGAGCGTGCCGAACAACGGGGGCGCTGTTTTTCGTCCGCAAACGGCTACGCGCACCGGTTCGAACATCTGACCCGCTTTGATGCCCAGAGTTTCGGCGGCGCTGCGCAGGGAAGATTCGAGGCCGTCGTGCGTGAAGTCGGCAAATGCCAGGGCCTCGGAGGCTTTCTCCAAAACGCGCAGGGCCATGGCTGCATCGCCCTTTTTCGGGATGAGTTCGGCGGGGTCGTAGGGCGGCAACTCCTCGGCGAAGAAGAAGTCGGCGACGGTCAGGACATCGTTCAGCAGATGAATGCGCTCCTGGATCAGCGGGGTGATCTGCGCGAGTTTTTCGGGCGTAGCGGTGAAGCCGGCTTGCTGGACGATGGGAAGGAGTTTTTCCGCCAGCAGAGCCGGGGGCATGGTGCGGATGTACTCGGCATTCAGCCAGGCGGCTTTGGGGTCGAAGGGATCCTGCCCGGTGAAGTTGACCACGGCGTTACTGCGGTTGATGCCCTCGAAGGAAAACGCCTGGATCAGTTCGTCGCGGGTCATTTTCTCGCGATCGTTCTTGGGCGACCAGCCGAGAAGGCACAGGAAGTTGACGTAGGCTTCGGGGAGAAATCCGCCTTCTGCCCAGGTGGTGATCGAGACGACGGGGCCGTGGCGGCGCTTCGAAAGCTTGCTGCCGTCGGGAGCCATGAGCAGCGGAAGGTGGGCGAATTCCGGCTGCTGAAGACCGGCGCTGCGAAAGATCAGAATGTGCTTGAAGGTATTCGAAAGATGTTCCTGGCCACGAACGATATGGGTGATGCGCAGATCGACGTCGTCCGCGCAGGAAGCCAGGTGGTAAGTGGGAACGCCGGTGCTGCGGAGCAGGGCGAAGTCTTCCATGTCGTCGGCCAGTTTGGATTGCCGGCCGTAAACCAGATCGTGGAACGCCACGGTTTCGCCCGTGCCGCGGGGCACGCGAAAACGCACGACGAACTTCTCTCCGGCAGCGGCGCGGCGGTCGCTTTCTTCTTTCGGGATTTCGCGCTGACCGGGGTTGAAGAGCCATGCGCCCTCGGCATGCGCTTTTTCGGTTTCTTCTTTTCCTGTTTCTACAGGGTCGAGCGGCGTGAAATCGCGATAGGCGAAGCCGTTTTGCAGCAGATCGTGGGCGAGTTTCCGGTGCAGCGGCTCACGTTCGGACTGGCGGTATTGTTCGTCCCAATCGAGGCCGAGCCAGGTGAGCCCGTCGAAAATCGAGCGCAGCGATTCTTCGGTATTGCGCTCGACATCCGTATCGTCGATTCGCAGGACCATGACGCCGCCGTGACGGCGCGCATAAAGCCAGTTGAAGATGAAAGTGCGCGCGCCGCCGATGTGCAAATAGCCCGTCGGCGAGGGCGCAAATCGAACTCTGAGCATGAAGTTGCAGTATAGCGACGAGGTACAAACACCGGGGCTCTATGCCCGGTGGTGTGGCCTGTGGTTTGCCCGATGGTGGCGGCGGTCCCGCAGCAGGATGAACCCATAAAGAGCCAGGAAGAGAGCCGCGGCGCCTGCGGCAAAGTGCCACGCGTGGGTCTTCAGAAAGCCGGTGGATCCGCGCCCGAGCGTCATGCCAAGCCACGCGGCGCCGAAATAGCGGAGGATCCGCGCGATCAGGATTATGCTTATGAACTGAGTGATGGCAGTGCCGGTGACGCCGGCGCTTATAACGAACAGCTTCAGGGGCATCGGAATAGGCATCAGGGCGGGGACGAAGACGGTGACCATGCCGTAGCGTTTGAACCATTGGCGGAATGTGGCGCCGCGGCCTTCAGGCGCCGCCTGATTCATGAAGCGCCGGCCACCCCGGTGCGCCGCCTGAAACAGGATTACGTTTCCGATCGTGGAACCCGCTACCGCTAAACCGGCGCACAGCCACGCTACGGCGGGGCGCTCGACTGCGATGAGAATTAACAAGGCATCGAAGACGCCGGCCACGGGAATACCCGAGGAATCGAGAATCGAAAGCAGAAGAATTCCGGCAGGCCCCCACGCGATGAGGGCGTCGGTCAAGTGATGGAGCAACCCTCTCATGTTAACGCGCGGAAGCCGGAACGGCCTTACGCTTGCATAACCGCACGTTGTGAGACTGTTTCGCGGTATTTTTTCCTGCTTAGGTTGTCTTATTTCGTTGGCTCCGGCATCGGCGCAGGATCTTCAACCGGCTGCGCCGCCGACGAACGCTGCGCCGCAGTCCGATTCTCGTCCCACTACGAATCCAGAGC
>JALYHT010000132.1 GCA_030776225.1 Acidobacteriota bacterium
GTCGTGAATGTTCTGAACGTTTATTATTCGCTGGTGGGCGATTATGACGATGCCACGGTGAAACAGAACGCGCTCGAAACGGCGCAGCGGTTTTACGAGGAAAGCAGGAAACGCCTCGACCTCGGGGCGCTGGCGCAAATCGATGTCGCTACGGCGCAGAATCAGGTGGCTTCAAGTCGGCAGGCGCTGGTCAATTCACAAGCCGCCCGTCGGCAGCAGGAACTGCAGTTGAAGAACCTGATCAGCCGCACCGGCTCAGGCGATCCCCTGATCGCGGATGTCGAAATCATGCCGGTGGACCATCTGATGATTCCCGCAACCGACGACATCCCTCCCATCAAAGATCTCGTCAGGCAGGTGCTGGCGAATCGCAGCGACCTCGTGGTCGAACAGGACAATCTGAAAACGCAGGAAATTTCCAACCTCGGGACCCTGAACGGTCTGCTGCCCGGCGCGCAGATTTCCGCGACCCAGAGCAATGCCGGGCTGGCGGGTACGCCGCGGCTGGCGAACCAAAACGGGACCTACACGGCCGACCCATATCTGGTGGGGGGGATCGGCACGGCGCTCGGCCAGGTCTTCCGTCGCAATTACCCGACGGAGAGCGTCGGCGTATCCGGGCAGGTTCAGATCCACCACAGGCAGGCCCAGGCGGATTACGCGATTGACCAGCTTTCGCTGCGCCAGCAGCAACTGCTTACGGCGAAAGACATGAATCAGGCACAAGTGGACGTAACCAATTCCGTCGTCGCCATTCGCCAGGCCCGCGCCCGATACGATGCGGCTGTCGAGAGCCGTATTTTGCAGCAGCAGCTTGCGAATGCGGAGGAGAAGAAGTTCACTCTGGGCGCTTCCACGCCTTACAATGTCGTGGTGCAGCAGCGCGATCTGGCCAACGCGCAATCCGCTGAGCTGGCCGCGCTGGTCGCCTGGCAGAGCGCGCGCATCAGCCTCGACCAAACCATAGGCGCAACGCTTAACGTGAATCGCATTTCTCTGATCGAAGCGGAGCAGGGCAGGCTTGTGCCCTGAATTTCCTGCACACTGCTTTGGGAAGGCGTCCCCTTTGTGAGTTCCAAAATGGGACGCCCAGTCGCAGCACGCGGATTTTTAAGGGTTTGCAGTTTGGCGAGAGACTTGCTTTCAGAAGAGTCGTGAACTGCATAAAAACGGCTCGGGAGCGACGGGAAAATCCTACCAAAGCAGTAACCTCTCTTAAATCCTCTATCTAACCTCGACAACCTTCCAAAACCCTACTCGTCGCCCCGAGCCTGAAGTTTCCTTCAGGCTCTTTCTTTTTAGGTATGTGTACAATCCTGATTTATGGCAAAACTCGGGTTTCTCGGGCTGGGCCTCATGGGAGGTCCCATGGCGCGCAACCTGGTCAAAGCAGGCCACGACGTTGCCCTCTGGTCGAAGACAAAGGGCAAAGCCGAAAAGCTGGCAGCGGAAGCGGGTAACGGAAAGCCCTGTGCGACCCCGGCGGACGTTGCCCGGCACGCGGAATGCGTTTTCCTCTGCGTCGGCGATTCGGCTATGTCCCAGGCGGTGATTCTGGGACCCGGCGGGGTGAAAGAGGGGGGACGTAAAGGCCTGATCGTCGTGGATGCCAGTACCGTCAGTCCGGCCTCCAGCCGCCACGTGACCGATGAGTTGGCGAAATCCGGCATCGACTTCCTTGGTGCGCCCTGCACCGGATCCACCCCCGGAGCCATCAACGGTACCTTGACCTTCATGGTCGGCGGCGACGAGAAGGTTTTTGAAAAGGTCCGCCCCTGGCTCGAAGCAATGGGCAAGAAGCTCTACTATTGTGGCGGTCCCGCGATGGGGCTTCATGCCAAACTCACCCAGAATCTGGTGCTCTCGAATCTGCTGCAGGCCTTCAACGAAGGTATTATCCTCAGCACGAAGGCTGGCGTCGAACCAAAGCTCATGCTGGACATCCTTTCCAACAGCGCCGCAAAATCCGGCCTGATCGACTACAAAGCGCCCTTTATCTTCCGCAGAGATTTCGAGACGAACTTCTCCGTAAAATGGATGTATAAAGATTTAGGATTGATACTGGATTCCGCCGCGGAGCTCGATGTGCCGCTTTTCCTCACCGCTCTCACCCGGCAAATGTTTCAGACTGCGCTGGCGCAAGGTCACGGAGAAGAAGATATCTGCTCTGTAATCAAAGTATTAGAGGCAGTGACCGGGACTGAGGTAAAAGGTTAATGTGAAGAATGACACCTATCCAAATTTTGTATACAGATTTTGGTTGATTCCAAAAACCGGCTATTCTATTATTGGAATCAAGCCGGGGAGGTCATAGTAACTCCCACCAAAGCGAGATTAAACCTCTAAACTGAAAGACCCCCCTGAAGCAACCTCCCCGGCGCCCGCAAGGGTCTGAATACAACCGGTTGCTTTGAAATCCCAGGGGCCTCAAGTCTCAGTTCAATACAATAGATGATATGATTTTGGAAACGCTTCCAGTCCTCGGCCTGAGGGCATGATCCAGCGCTCAAAACCTATCGCATGATGTCGGCGCGCACCCTCACTATCCTTGGTTCCACCGGCTCCATCGGCACAAATACGCTGGATGTCGTTCGCCAGAATGCCCAGCGTTATCAGGTGTTTGCACTGGCGGCCGGCAAGAATCTCGATCTTCTGGCCCGGCAGATAGAGGAATTCAGGCCCGCAGTCGTGGTAGTCCGTGATGCGTCGGATATCGAGCCCCTCCGCGAATTGCTTTTGAAGGCCGGGAAATCAGTTCCCGAACTGCTGAGCGGACCGGACGCACTGGTTAAAATCGCGGTTGCCCCCGAGGTGGATACTGTCATGTCATCCATCGTCGGAGTCGCCGGCTTGAAAGCTACTTACGAAGCAATCTGTGCCCGCAAACGGGTCGGACTGGCTAATAAAGAGGTTCTGGTCTCCGGTGGCCAACTCGTCATGGAAGCCGTTCGCAAACATGGGGTTGAACTGATTCCCGTCGACTCCGAACACAACGGCGCCCACCAGTGTCTGCGCGCCGGTCTGCGAAGCGAAGCCACTAAGCTGATTCTTACCGCTTCCGGCGGTCCCTTCCGCAACACGCCCAAAGAGGCGCTGGAATGGGTAACCCCGGCTGACGCGCTCAAGCATCCCACCTGGAAGATGGGCAATCGGATCACGATCGATTCGGCCACGCTTATGAACAAGGGGTTCGAGGTGATCGAAGCCTGCTGGCTGTTCGATTTCTCCCCCGAAGATGTGGAAGTGGTGGTGCATCCTCAATCCACCGTGCACGCCATGGTCGAATACAACGACGGCAGCGTCATCGCGCAGGTATCGGCCACCGATATGCGGATGCCCATCCAGTACGCGCTTACGTGGCCGGAGCGCTCCCATGCGCCGGTTCCGAAAATTGACTGGGCGCAGGCCCGCAGCTGGGATTTCCACCCACCCGACCACGCGAAATTTCCTCTCCTCGGCCTGGCTTACGAGGCGCAGAGCAGCGGCGGCTCCGCCACTTGCGTCCTCAATGCCGCCGACGAAATCGCGGTCGAGGCATTCCTCGATGGCAGAATCGGTTTCCCCGCGATTGCCCGCGTGGTCGCTGACACGCTCCAGCGAATGCCG
>JALYHT010000133.1 GCA_030776225.1 Acidobacteriota bacterium
GACCAGTTGGAGCGCTTTAACTGGAGCCAGACCGAGGCCGCCGAGGCCATGCGGGTGCCGCTCTCCACGCTCAATCAGAAAATCAAGCGCCTGAACATCGACGTAAAACGCCGCGGCGAGAAAACCATTTGAGGCCGCACAGTTGAACGCAGAATAGCGCTGGCCGCGATACAATCTTCCTTATGTTTCAAGGCGTGGAGCACACGGCGATCGCATCCCCCGATCCCGAGCGGTTGGCGAACTGGTATGTGGACCACCTCGGCTTCCATATCAATTTCTCCTACAACGGAAACTTTTTCGTGAAGGCCCCCAACGGCTCGATCCTCGAAATTATTCCGGCGGAGGGACCCCGTCCGGCGCAGACTATGGCCGATAACAAGACTGCCGGTCTTCGTCACCTTGCCATCGCCGTTGCCGATTTTGAGCCCGCCTATGAGCATCTGCGCGGGCGCAAGGTCAACTTCCTCGGCGAACCCTTCAATGCCGGTACGAACCGCCTTGTATTTTTCAACGATGGCGACGGCAACCTGGTGCATCTGATCAAACGCGAAACGCCGCTTCCATAGTCCCCACACACGAGTGCCGAGGAACACCTTTAAAGCTTTCCAGTATCGCGATTTCAGGCTGCTGTGGTTCGGCGCCTGCACCTCAAGCATCGGCACCTGGATGCAGGAGATCGCCCAGAACTGGCTTGTTCTGGAGATGACGAACTCGCCGTTTCTGCTGGGAGTCGACGCCTTTCTGGGCGATATACCGATTTTCCTTTTCTCTCTGGTGGGCGGCGTGATCGCCGACCGCATGGACCGCCGTAAGCTGCTGGTCATCTCCCAGTTGATTCAGATGGTGAGCGCCCTCACGCTGGCCTTTCTGATCGCGACGCACCGAATTCAGATCTGGCACATTCTGCTGTCGTCTTTCGTGGTTGGCACGGCCCAATCGTTCGGCGGCCCCGCTTATGCGGCGCTCGTCCCGAGTCTGGTGGAAAAGGAAGATCTGCCGAATGCGATTGCGCTGAATTCGATTCAATTCAATGTGGCGCGCGTGCTCGGGCCAGTACTGGGCGGTCTGGCGCTGAAATACGTGGGCTCGGCCTGGTGTTTCGGTTTGAATTCGTTGTCTTTTGTGGCGGTAATTGTCTCTCTTGTACAACTGCAGATCGATTTCAAACCGCCGCGCACCGGCGATTCCATCCTGACGGGCATGAGGCAGGGGATCGGTTTCATTCGCAAACAGGCAGCCATGGAAACGCTGGTTTTAATTGCGTTCTGCATGACGGCGCTTGCCATTCCGATGATCACCTTCCTGCCGGTGTTTGCGAAAGACGTGTTCCACCAGAACGAGATGACGTACACCCTGTTCCTTGCCGCGTCCGGTCTGGGGTCTATTACGGGCGCGCTGACAGTGGCTTCGCTCGGTAATGTTGCCAATAAAGGCCGCATCGCGCTCGCGATGCTCATGGCGCTGGGGGCGGGAATTACCGGCTTTTCGCTTTCCCATTCCGTGGCCGCCAGTTGCGCGCTGCTCTTTGTCTCCGGCGCCGTGATGATGTGCGCGTTCGCCATGATCAGCTCTCTTGTGCAGTTGATCACGCCCAACGATATGCGGGGACGCGTGATGAGCGTTTATAATGTGGCGTTCCGGGGCGGTATGCCTTTTGGCAGCCTGGCCACCGGACGGCTTGTACCGATTTTTACCGCTCCCAACGTCCTCTCTGTGGATGGTCTCGTACTTCTTAGTCTCGGCGCCTATTTCCTGTTTGTACAAAGGAAGGTCGCTGCGCTGTAATAAAGTGATGCGGATTGTATCGGTTGCCATGCTCACTGCGGCTGTCGCAGCCTCGCTTGCACTTGCAGCGGGAGACGAGCCGGAAAAATTGCGGGATAGACAGGACCGGGCGGGTCTCGACGCCTGGGCCGCCTCTCTGCAGACGGCGGCTGAGAAGAAACCCGAGGATGCCAACGGCTGGTATAAAGCCGCGATCGCTTATTCCTATGTAGCGGAAGTGGCCATGGAAGTACGCGATAAAAACGCCGCCCAGCGGGCCGCTGAAACGGGAGCGGCCGATGCCGAAAAAGCGATTGCTCTGAATGGGAAAATCGCCGACTATTACCGCGTGCTGGGAACACTGTGCGGGCAGGTGATTCCGGCGAATCCCTTTATGGGTGCCATTTCTTACGGCAAACGAGCCAAAGAGGCCCTGGATAAGGCCATCGCCATGGACCCGAAATCGGCGAAAGCGTTCGTGGCCCACGGGGTCGGTTATTACTATTTGCCCACGAACTTCGGTGGCGGTCCTGACAACGCCATCAAGGATTTCCAGCAGGCGATCGCTCTTGATCCGCGTTCCGCGGATGCTTACTTGTGGATGGGAATCGCGCTCAAGAAAGAGCATCGCAACCCGCAGGCGCGGGAAGCGCTCACGAAAGCGCTGCAGATCGACCCCGACCGTATCTGGACAAAGGATCAGTTGCAGAAGACGCCCGCGCAATGACGGTCTCAGGCGCGCTGAATACCGTAAACTACAGCGCAGCCAGTATTTCGGCCAGTTCACGCAGCCCCACGGCTTCGGTATCCGCGCTGATTTTATACCTTTCCGCCCCGGAGTTCACGACAAACCGTCGCGCCGGTTTGAGATCTTCACACGCGATGAAAAATCCTTTCTCCGGTCGCGCCGACAACCCTCGTTTGATTTCAATGGCCCAGCGTCCATGTTTCGGGGTCTCCAGA
>JALYHT010000134.1 GCA_030776225.1 Acidobacteriota bacterium
AACGCCCTGCCAGCCGCCACCCGGGTTTTTGGCGGCGCCTAATTCAAACAATCGCGTCTGCTGTCCCGCATCGGTTTCCAGCCTGAGCGTCTGGTCATTTTGCCACGTGATATGAATGCGCTCCGGGATTCGCATGACATTCGGCGCGCCATACGCGCGACATTGTTCGCCGGCCGCTTCATCCTTCGCCGGATCCCACGCCAGGGCGATGTTCACAGCCGCGGCATTCATCGGAATATTGATGCGGGAACCGAGGGTCGGCTTCACCACATATTTCTGAGGCGGAAGCATGCGGTAGCGCCAATCTTCAACCACGACGGCAGTCCAATAGCCCGTAAAGTCCGCGGGGGCAACCGATTTCGCCGTCGGAGAGGGACCTGCAGGTCGCCCTTTTCCATCGGGCGGGACGCCTTGCGCGAACGCGCTCACACTCGCCAGTGCGAGGACTCCCGCAATCGTAAATATGCGAGCCTGAACAACCCGCCGCGTATTCCGGATCATCTCTTCTCCCGTCAATCGAAATTCGTTTTGGCGACGCTTCGAGGTTCGTAAACCCGCCCCGGGACATGGAATTCTATCCAAATGCGCATCCCGGACGATCTTCCGGATTGCGCCCGGATATGGTCACCGGGTTGAGTATATCGCGCGTGCTGCCCCCGCGTGGTAAAACGGTGTTTTCTTAAATTTGTTCACGCCGCCGACAAGCCGGATGTCTCAGCGAGTGAGCCAGGAGTATAACCATGTTGCGCCAGACGTCTCAGTGGATATTGGTGCGGCGCTGTCTTGGGGCCGCCGCTTTCTTCGCGATCTGCGGGCTCCCGATTTTCGCTCAGGCCAAGCAGGGAAAGCAGCCGCCGCTTCCGATCAGGATTGTAAAGATCAGGGAGAACGTCTTCAACCTGGAGGGAGAGGGTGGCAACTCGACTGTGGTTCTCACCAGCGCAGGCGTGATTCTGGTGGATTGCAAATTCGAGCGGAGCCACGACGAAGTTGTGGAAAGGGTAAAATCGCTGAGCGACAAACCCATCCGGTATCTGTTTGCGACTCACAGCCACGCAGACCACAGCGGCGGGTCGGCCAAAATGGCCGCCATGGGGGTTGCGGTGATCTCCTCTGTGCGCACCCGGGAAAACATGGTTCGGACGAATCAAACGCCCGGCCCGGAGGTGCTTTTCAAAGAAGAGATGCAGCTCAACCTGGGCGGCACCGTCGCGCTGGCGCATCAGTGGCGCGGCCACACAAACGGCGATGTCACGGTATTCTTTCCGGCGGAGCGCGTCATTGTCATGGGTGATCTCATGACCATCGGCCTCCCGGCATTCGCGAGCTATGCGGACGGCGGTAACTGGACCGATTTGGGCAGATCTCTGGATGAAATCGCAGGGCTGGATTTCGATTTTGCCGTACCGGGGCACGGTCCGGTGTCGACAAAGGCCGACTTCCTTGCATATAGAGATAAACTCACTGCCATGCGGGCTCGCATCCGCGAGCTTGTTCGGGCCAAAAAGACGCAAGATGAGGTCGCAGCCATTCTCAAAGAAGAATTTCAATGGGATTTTCCCGCTGCGAACAGCCTGCCCGCCGTTATGCAGGAGTTGCGCTGAACCGCGACCTCGGCTTCTCTCAGCTCCTGTCGAATTCTCCAACGCTGAAATAGGCGCAGTCGGAGTGATGGAAAACCAAAGCGCTCACGCTTGCCTCAGGGTCCATCATCATACCCTCGGTAAGACTCACGCCGATATCTTCGGGGCGCAGGAGCTTCCAGATACCCGCCTGGTCGTCCAGATTCGGGCAGGCCGGATAGCCAAAGCTGTATCGTTTCCCGCGGTACTTCGAGGTGAAACGATCATGCATGGTAACGGTGGCATCGTCTGCAAACCCCCATTCCTCGCGTAACCTCCGGTGCAGCCACTCTGCGCAGGCTTCCGCCGTCTCGATCGCCAGAGCCTGCACGGCGTGCGCTTTAAAATACTCGCCTGAATTTTTCCATTGCTCCGACATCTCACGAATTCCCGCACCGGCTGTCACCACAAATAAAGCCAGGTGATCGCGGCCGCTCGAACCGGAGTCCGCGATATAGTCACTCAGGCAGAGACCATCCGGCCGTTGCTGGCGCTCGAATTGGAACGTATGGAGGGGAACCATTGCGCCCGGCGCAAACAAACGTATCGCATTGCCATCGCGCTCGGCCTCGAAGAACTGCCAGACAGCACGCACTTTTATGGACCCTGCGACCTCCCGCTTCAGATCCTCCATTTGATTGAAGAGAGCGAGGGCTTTCGGTTCAAGCTCCCTGAGGTTCTGCTCGAAGTTTCCCTTATATCCAAGGTGACGGCCGTAGAGCATAAAAGGATTGATGTAGCTCCACACCTCCTTCACGTTGTCAATGGCGCGCGCTTTACGATCGAGATAGGGAGCGGCAGGCAGGGATACCAGAGTGCGTACCTTGCTGCTGCGTTCGGTCGATACGGAAAGCGGTTTCTCAATACGCACGTTGGAGGGCTCGGCGATTGGGGACGCCTTATGCGCCGCCAGCACGGTCTCACGCAAAGCCGGATCCATAATCTGATTCATCAGACTGAGCCCCGACATAGCGTCTTTGGCATAACAGACCGATCCTCCGTAGGCGGCTGCCACTTTGGTGCGGGTGAAGTTTTCGGAAAGTGCCGCTCCGCCCACCAGTACTGGTATCTGCATGCCCGCGGCGCGAAAGTCGCTGACCGTGGCAACCATCTGCTGGGTGCTCTTCACCAGCAGGCCCGAGAGTCCCACGGCGTCGGGACGATGCTTGTGATAAGCCTCGATCAGCGCGTCGGGGGGCACTTTGATACCAAGATTCACCACGTCATAGCCGTTGTTGGCGAGAATAATTTCCACCAGGTTCTTGCCGATGTCGTGCACATCCCCCTTCACGGTCGCAAGAAGCACCTTGCCTCGCGCCACGGTGTCGGCTTTCTCCATGAACTGTTGTAAGTGCGTGACGGCGGCCTTCATCGCTTCCGCCGATTGCAGCACCTCGGCGACAATCAGCTCATTGTTATTGAACAGCCGGCCGACTTCGGTCATGCCATCCATCAGCGGCCCGTTGATGATTTGGAGAGGCGCGTCGCCCTGGGCCAGTTTGAGATCGAGATCGGGGACCAGCCCGTCCCGGGTTCCTTCGATGATGTAGCGCGGCAGCCTTTCATCCAATGGCAAATCGGCCGTGACGGTTTTCACGCGGCCATCGGACTTGCGAAAATGCTCCGTAATCGCGGCAATATGGAACTGGTTGATGGCCAGCTTTTGCCCGGCACTCTGCTCTCTCCAGTCGGCAGGCGCGTCTTGCAGCTCAGGCGACGGCGCGTTGAACAGGAGATTCTCCGCCAGACGGCGCTCCACCTCGGGAATGGAGGCAAAGCGCTCCAGTTTTTCGGAATTGACGATGGCCAGATCCAGGCCTGCTTTGGTGCAGTGATACAGGAACACGGAATTGAGCACTTCGCGCGCAGCGGCGGGAAGGCCAAAGGAAATATTAGAGATTCCCAGAATGGTTTTAACGCCGGGCAAGTGCAGCCTGATCAGGCGAAGAGCCTCGATGGTCTCCACCGCGCCGCCAATGTAGTTCGCATCTCCGGTAGCGCAGGGAAACACCAGCGGGTCGATGACGATGTCCTGAATTGCCACGCCATATTTCGCGGTCAATAAATCGACGGAGCGCGTCGCCACGGCAAGCTTGCGTTCGCGTGTGAATGCCTGGGCCTGCACCGGATCCTCGTCGATGCACCCGACAACCAGAGCGGCGCCATAGCGGCGCGCCAGCGGACAAATTATTTCAAACTTCTCTTCGCCATCTTCGAGGTTGATCGAATTGATGATGCTCTTTCCCTGGCAATAGGTCAGCGCAAGTTCCATCGCCACCGGGTCCGTGGTATCGATCATCAACGGAGCTTTGATCTTGGCGATCAGCTTTTCATAGAACGGGGGCACGTCGCGGACTTCATCGCGGTCGGCGTTCTGCAGACAGATATCGATTACATGCGCGCCATTCTTCACCTGACGGCGCGCGATATCGGTGGCCTCGTCCCACTTTTCAGCCGAAACCAGATTGCTGAAAAGCCGCGATCCCACCACGTTGGTTCGTTCGCCAACGATCAACGGGCGCGTACTTTCATCCGCTTCCACAAGATCTATTCCGGAATACCAGGTTCGCGGCGAGACCTGGCCAAATGGGCGCGGGCGTTTATTTTCCGTAATCTGCGCCAGTGCCCGGATGTGTTCGGCAGTGGTTCCGCAGCAACCGCCGACGATGTTCAGCCAGCCGTGGTCGAGAAAGCGCTCCATCTGCGAGGCCAGCGATTCGGGAGTTTCCAGATACTTGCCATCTTCATCGGGAAGGCCCGCATTGGGATAACAGGAAACGCGAAAGGGCGACATCTGGCTGAGGCTGCGCAGGTGATCGGCCATGAATTCAGGACCGGTGGCGCAATTGAGGCCGATGGCCAGTAAGTCCGCGTGGGCGAGCGAAGCACAAAGGGCCTCCGCCGACTGACCGGCGAGCATTGTTCCGGAGGTCTCGATGGTCCCCGAAACAATTACGGGAATGCGGATCTCCCGCTCGTGGCCAAGTCGTTCGATGGCGACCAGAGCCGCTTTAATGTTGCGCGTGTCCTGGCAGGTCTCGACCAGCAGCAAGTCCGCGCCGCCGTCCAGCAGACCCCGGCTTTGCTCGTAGAAGTTTTCGATCAGTTGCGGAAAGGTCACTCCTCCGGTAACGCTGATTGCTTTCGTAGTGGGGCCAATCGACCCCGCAACAAAGCGCGGCCGCGTGGTTGTGGCGAATTCAGAGGCGGACTGGGCGGCCAGTTTCGCGGCGGAGAAATTGAGGGCGTATGCGTCTTTCTCCAACCCGTACTCGGCCAGCACCAGTGATGTGCCGCCAAACGAATTTGTCTCCACGATATCGGAGCCCGCCGCAAAGTAGGCGCGGTGAATATCGAGGACCACGTCGGGCCGCGTGCGCACCAGATTCTCGTTGCAGCCTTCGAGGGCGGCGCCACCAAAATCGGCGGCCTTCAAATCCCACGCCTGTAACATGGTGCCCATCGCGCCATCCAGGACCAGGACTCGCTGGTTCAGGCATTCTTCGAGCAGCGTTGCACGTTCAATAAACTTTTTCATAAAACCGAAGCCACATCCAAAGCCATCTGATATCTCCCGAAGGGTGCGCTGAGTTGAACGCCCTGCACGCCGGACCGCGCGCGGGAAACCATCTCCTGCGCGATTTTCACGCCCGCCTCGCGCGCGTTTTCCGCCGTGTCGGCGCGCAGCATGCGCTGCATGAACTCGTGAGGCACGGGCACGCGCAGTTCGTTCACCATGAACTCGGCGTTGCGATAGCTGGTGAGCGGCCAGATCCCGCAAATGACCGGCACCTTGAAATCATCGACGCGTTTTAAAAACCGTTCGAGCAGATCCAGATCGAAAACCGGTTGCGTTACCACGTACTCCGCGCCGGCCTCCAGCTTGCGTTCCAGACGCCCGATCTCTTCATCGAGATTGATCGCCCCAGGATTCGCGCCCACGCCGATGACCAGCGCAGTCTGAGAGCCGATGGCATTACCGCCGATATCGAGACCCCGGTTCAGCCCGTTCGCGATTTTCACCAGCCCGATGGAATCCACATCGAAGACTGCCGTTGCTTCAGGATAAACTCCCATGCGCGGTGGATCGCCTGTGATGCAAATCAGATTGCGAACCCCCATCGCATGCGAGCCGAGCAATTCCGACTGGATACCCAGAACGTTCCGGTCGCGGCAGCAAAAGTGATTTACGGCTTCGATGCCCACTTCCTTCTGGAACAATTGACAAGTCGCCTGTGCGCTCAACCGTGCGCTGGCGCGCGGACCGTCGGGAACATTAATGCAATCGATGCCGTGCTCATGGCATAACTTCGCGCCCGCGATTTCACGCGAGGCATCGGTCCCGCGCGGCGGCAAAATTTCGACGAAGGTCACGAAGCGGCCAGCGGCCAATTTGGCTCCCAAACCGGATTTCTGCGCCAGCGGAATCGCCGTCATCGCTATTACCGGCTCCGCGGGCAGCTTCTGGATCGCAGGTGCGATGGAGCGGGCGGGTTGCAGAGAACGAGTCTCCGAAACGATCATTTTGATGTGCTCGGGCGTGGTGCCGCAGCATCCGCCGATGATCTTCGCGCCGGCCTGGAGCATGCGCCGCGCATATTGCGCCATGTATTCGGGCGAGTTCAGATAGATGTGCCGGCCTTCCACCCGGGCGGGCAATCCGGCATCGGAAACCGCGCTGAGAGGTTTCTCGCAGCACGGCGCCACCAATTCCAGCGCCTCCAGCATGGTCTTCGGGCCGACCGAACAGTTGAATCCGATCACGTCGACAGGCCAGCTGTTCCCCTGCCGTGCGAATTCGCGGACGGAAGCGCCGCCAATGATGTCTGTCGCGTCTTTAAGAGCCACTTGAGCCACGATCACCATGTCGGACCCCGCGGCTTCGCGAGCGCCCAAAACGGCTTCCTGAAGTTCCTGCAGATCCGTGAATGTTTCCAACATCAGGAGGTCGACTCCGGCCTGGCACAATGCGTCTGCCTGTTCGCGGAAAATGGCTCGCGTTTCATCCGGCGAGATCGGTTCGATTTGAGATCCGAGCGGCCCAATGGAGCCGGCGACAAACGGCTGTCTGTCGCCGGCGTTTTGCGCGGCCTGCCTCGCCAGGTTGACGCCGGCGCGATTGATCGCCTCCAGCTTATCCGCGAGACCGAACGGATTGAGTCGGGCTCGGTTCGCTCCAAACGTATTGGTTTCAATGATTTCCGCGCCTGCGGCCACGTAATCCCGATGAACATCCCCAACCATTCCCGGCGCCGTAAGATTCAATTCATCGAAGCATCGGTTGATGAAGATCCCACGGGCATACAGCATGGTGCCCATGGCGCCATCCGAAACAAAGACCCGTTTTTGCAGCGAATCGCGAAACTCGCGCGATCTACATATCAACATATCTGAATACGTTGATACACCTTATGTAAACCCGAAGTCAAGGAGTTGCCGTGTTTTCCCCCCGCCATGTCTTTACAAAACACAACTGGCCGGGAGTACGCAGCGCACCGTCATCCAGATATGAAAACACCATACACTCCGGAACCTGGTAATTTTACTCGCTACGCGGAGCGTCATTGTTCTTTCCCGGGAAACGGTATTGAGCGCGGCCTCCCCGATCGGGAACGCCGGTTGGTCGCCTGCCTGATGCGCGAACTCTTATCCTGGACAGGCAGCGCGTGGATTGCCACAGTGCCCGATGCGCCCGCACTACACAATTTGCGCGCGGCTGGCGCCGTCGTGTGCCCGATGGAAGGGCTGGACGGAATTTCAGCGCTTCTCGTGGTCGGCCCTAATCACGAGCGTCTTCCCTATTCCTCCGCCGACAGGCGCCTCATTCAGGATTCAGGCTCGGAGATCGGCGCGATCCTGCGCCGAAGCGAGACTTATAAGCGAGATGCTTTGTGTGATCACCAGGCGGCGCAGGCCATCCTGGACCGGATGACTCCGGCGAATTCACCGAATGTTGAAGGGATCGAGTGCTTCGGTCAATGCGAACGATCGGGCAATCTGGGCGGCGACTTTTTCGACATCGCCCGGCTGATTTCCGGTGGGCTGCTGGTGGTCGCGGGTACCCTCAACCTGGAAGGCATGGTGGGGGCGATTCTCCTGACAGGGTTACAAACCAGGCTCCGCTCACGCTGGAAACACGAAGAGGAACTGGGACCGCTCAACGAGGAGATGAACAAAATTTTGTGCGACATCGCTCCGGAGAACGCTTGCGCGTCAGTTTTTTCCGCGTTCATCGACGCGCCGCGGCGGCGTTTGCACTATATCAACGCCGGAGATCAGGCCGCGCTCCTCATCCGCACGAATGGAACGGCCAGGCGTATCGAACCCAGCGCCGCTGTCCTGGGGCTGAGCCGGGGCAGCAAGTACAAAGTTCGTACCGCTGAGTTCGCCCCTGGCGATACCTTGATCGCGGCAAGCGACGGAATTACAGAAGCGCAGGGCCCCATGGGCGCCAGATTTGGGGACCACAGGATTCTTCAGGTTCTTAAGAAGCACGCCGACAGCAAAGTCCACGAGGTAGCCGGAGAATTGATCTCTTCCGTTCAAGCTTTCACGGCCGAGAGGACGGACGCCACGAGCACCGACCGCACGGTTGTGCTGGCTCGGTACACTCCCTGTTCTCATTCGATGTCACCTCGTCTGAACGCACCACAAACCCTTAAGCTTCATGCATCTGCAGGAGCAGCTTAAATTCATTGAACGACGCCAGGCTGCCGGCGTGGGTTTACAAAAATTAAGGGTGCAGTGGCATTCAGGTGCGCTGTACTTCAATAGTGAGGCGTTCGTTTCTGCTGTACCTGCTGATCGGATGCTTTTCTGCGTGGGCGCAGACGGCCAGACAATTTGTCGCGACCGTGAACGCGCTTAAACCGGAAAGCGCTGAAATCGTAGTGAAGCCCGACGGGGGAGAAGCGATCACGGTCCAGGTATCCAGTTCGACCGTTGTGCAGCGCGTCGCGCCTAGAGAGCACGACCTGAAAAATGCCGCCACCATCGGAATCGGCGACGTAGCCGTGGCGGATCGGGTGCTTGTTGCCGTTGAACCGGGGACAACTGAACTTCGCCGCATCGTCGTGATGTCGGCCGGCGACATCACAAAACGCGATGAAGCGGACCGGCTCGACTGGACAACGCGCGGTATCTCAGGCATCGTACGCGAAAGAAAAGGCGACGCCATTACCCTGGTTGTTAAGAGCATGGGTGGCGAGGACATTTTGGTCGTCAGGCCCGGGCCGAAAACCACCTTCAGGCGTTACGGGGCGGGTGTGGTCCGATTCGCGGAGGCGACTCCGAGCGGGATCGGTGAGATCAGGACGGGCGACCAGATGCGTGTGCGCGGAAAGAAGAGCGCCGAGGGCTCGGTGCTTGTGGCAGAGGATATCGTGTTCGGAACGTTTCAAACGCGGGTGGGATCCGTCATCTCCGCAGACCCCGGCGCGCGGCTGCTGGTGCTGAAAGAACAAGGCACGGGCAAAACCATAAGGGTAAACGTAAGCCCGGACGCGCAAATTAAGGCAGTGGAGAGTGTCAGTCCCGGTCTGGGCGGCGCCGGGCGTCCCGATTTGCCGGGCGGCGGAATGGTCGATCTGGCAAAAATTGTGGAACACTTACCGGCGGCCACGCTGGCCCATGCGAAGCCCGGCCAGACTGTGATCGTTTCCAGTACTAAAGGAACCGACCCGGATGAAATGGCGGCGATCACGATCGTTGTAAACGCCGACATGCTGATACGCATGGCTGCCATCTTTGGCGGCCGCCGAGCCGGACAAAGCCCCGGGGACAGTTCCAACGGCCCGGGTGCGGCAGGCGACGGTGGGAACGGGATGAGCTCCGGCGGCATGCCGATCGACTTATCCGGCATAACGCCATAGTAGGCGGAAGCTACGGCAATAAACCAAAAATGATAAGAGTTAACGCAACAGGTGTATCTTTTCTCAGCCTCTGCGCGCTTGCTTCAGCGCAGACAATTTCCGTGCCGCCCGTACCCGGACTGCGGGGCAGCGTTTCAGACCCCTCGGGCGGGTCGGTCGCTGGCGCGGTTGTTCAGATTCGCGGACCGGGCGGGGAACAAAATAAGTCCACGGACCAGAATGGAAAATACATTTTCGCCAGGCTGACGAGAGGGACTTACCAGGTTCGCATCACTGCACGGGGATTCAATACAGTGGAAAAGAGCGATCTTGAAGTCGCCAGTCCGGTTGTGTTCGATGCGCAGCTTACGATCCAATCCCAAAAGCAGGTTGTGACTATCGACGATGACGAGAATCACGTCAGCGCGGATCCGGCTAACAACGGTGGGGCGCTGGTGCTGAGAGAGAAGGAACTGGCGGCGCTGTCGGACGATCCGGACGAGCTTTCCCAACAATTACAGGCGATGGCCGGCCCGGGAGCGGGTCCGGGGGGCGGGCAGATTTACATCGATGGATTTACCGGCGGCCAGATGCCGCCCAAATCGTCGATTCGCGAGGTGCGCATCAACGCCAATCCTTTTTCAGCGGAATACGACCGGCCGGGGTTCGGCCGCATCGAGATCCTGACCAAACCGGGGACCGACAAGATACGAGGACAGGCATTCTTCCAATACAACAATCAGGATTTTAATTCACGGAGCCCGTTGTTGAACTCCGCCCTTCCGCTGTATGAACAAAGTTTTATCGGGGGCAGTCTGAGCGGACCAATAAAAAAGCAGAAGGCTTCGTTCGGACTTGATTTTGAGCAGCGGAATATCACCGAGAATGCAGTCATTCTGGCCACCACGCTTGACAGTAATCTGAACCCGGTGAACGTCAGCAAGGCCGTTGCCACGCCGCAAACGCGGACTAGTTTCAGTCCCCGGCTCGACTACGCGATTAACGCCGGTAACACCCTGACAATGCGGTATCAATTTACCAGGAGCGCACTGGATAAACAGGGGATCGGAGACTACAGCCTGGAGTCGCAGGCTTACAACTCGGTGACGGGGGAGAACACTCTGCAGGTCACCGAGACAGCGATTCTCAGCCCGAACGTAGTGAGCGAAAGCCGGTTCCAGTATCTGAAAAGCAGTTCGGTGAACTCAGGCGCGGGAACGGGCGCGGCCATCAACGTTCAGGGAGCTTTTACAGGAGGCGGCGCTACGGCTGGAAATTCGAAAACGGGCGTCAATAACTATGAATTTTCCAACAATACAACCTGGACGCGCGGCAGGCACATATTCAAGGCAGGTTTCAGGCTGCACGAATCCCTTGAAGACAGCACGTCGCAGAATAACTTCAACGGCACATTCACCTTCCTCGGGGGCACAGGACCGGAACTCGACGCCAATGGCCAGGCGATCGCCGGAACTTCGGTGCAGCTCACCGCACTGCAGGTTTACCAGAGAACACTGAAATTACAGAGCCTGGGCTATTCCGCGGCGCAGATCCGCGCTCTCGGCGGAGGAGCCACCCAGTTCAGCATTTCCGCCGGCTCGCCGACGAGCAGCGTTGGCCAGTTCGATGTCGGGTTTTATCTGAACGACGACTGGCGCGTTCGTCCGAATCTGACGCTGAGTTATGGCTTGCGGTATGAAACTCAGACCAACATTGGCGACCATCTGGATTTCGCGCCGCGGATCGGGATCGCGTGGGGCATTGACGCAAAAGGGAGCAAGCCGGGCAAGACCGTGCTGCGCGCCGGCGCCGGTGTTTTTTACGACCGCATAGCCGAGTCATACACGCTGAATGCGGAGCGGTACAACGGCACAACCCAGCAATCGTATGTGGTGACCAATCCTGATTTTTATCCGAACGTGCCGTCGGCGGCCTCGCTGGCGTCTGCAAAACAGACCCAGCGGCTGCAGCCACTGTACAGCGGAATTGTGGCGCCGCGAAACCTGCAGGCGACGGTGGGGATTGAGCGTCAGATGAACAGCCACGTCCGTCTGAGCGCGACTTACATTGCGAGCCGGGGCGTCCATCTGCTGAATACACGCGATGTCAATGCACCGGTAAACGGGGTATACCCGTACGGCGATAAACAGATTCGCCTGCTGACCGAATCGACGGGGATGAGCCGGTCCAATCAGTTGTTCGTCAGCCCCACCGTGAACTACAAGAGCCTTTTTCTGTTTGGATTTTATGCTCTCTCCTACGGTAAAGATAATAACGAGGGCCAGCCCGCCGATCCGAACAATCTATCGGCGGAATGGGGGCGGTCTTCTTATGCGGATGTCCGGCATCGCGCGGTGATCGGGACGAACCTGCCATTGCTCTGGAAAATCAACGTGAGTCCGTTTATTTCGATGAGCAGCGGAACGCCATACAACATCACTACAGGACGCGACCCCTACCTGACGGGCACTTCGAGCGAGCGGCCTTCTCTGGTAGCGGGCGCGACTGCGGCAACCTGCACGGGGGCGAACCTGCAGTGGGAGTCGGCCTATGGTTGTTTCAATCTGAATCCGGCTCCGGGGACTTCGATTCCACGGAACTACGCGACGGGTCCGTCTAACTTCAGCATCAACTTTCGCCTTGCGCGCACGTGGTCGTTTGGGCGCAAGAGCGAGCCGGGTCCTCTCGACCAGGGCCCTCCCGGCGGCGGACCTCCTCCCGGCGGAGGACCTCCTCCAGGGGGACCTCCTCCCGGCGGCGCTGGAATGCGGGGGGGCGGACCCGGGCCTGGTGGAGGCGGACCCGGTGGGCCCGGTGGGATGTTCGGCGGTGGCAGCGGAATGAAGTACAACCTGACCTTGAGCGTCATGGTGAATAATGCCATCAACCATGCCAACTATACGACTTCGTCCGGAGACCTTTCGTCGCCATACTTCGGCCAGTACAGATCGCTGGCCGGTGGATTTGGACCTGGGTCCGGAGGGGCTTCCAGCAGTTACAACCGCAAGATCACGCTTCAGTTGCGCTTCTCATTTTAAAGGCAGTAGCGAAAGGAACTCTCAGTATGACCTCAAGAAGAACGATTCTCCTGTTTGCCGCGGGGGCACTGGTGCTGCCCATTGCCACAGGTTGGGCATTCGCTAAAGACGAATTCTGGAATCAGAAAGATCCCTCGCAGTGGTCCGCCACGGAGCGGGACCGGATTCTGACCAACTCTCCGTGGGCAAAGAAAGCAATGGTCTCTTTCAAGAGCGACTTCGGCGCCGGATTCCCTGGCGGCCGGCCAATGGGAGGCCCCCCGGGCGGAGATGGCGCCGGCCCCGGCGGACCTCCAATGGGCGGTGATGGGGGCCCTCGCGGGGGAGCGCCGGGCGCTGGAGATGGAGGAGGGCCAGGGGGTAACGGTGCGCCGAGGGTCCAGGTGACCGTCAGGTGGGAGAGCGCGAGGCCGGTTCGCGAGGCCACGAAGGATGCCGCGTCGGATGAGCCCGAAAGCTACGTGATCAGCGTAACGGGACTGCCTGCGCCGGGGATGCAGGGCAGGGGTGGCATGGTACGGGGTGACGATTCGCGCGGGCCGGATCCAGGCCCTGAAGACATGCTGGACCGGCTCCAGCAGTCAGCGGCCATCGAGGTGAAAGGACAGGCTCTGCTGCATCCGAGGAAGGTAGATCGCGCGGAAGTCGCTGACGGCCAGCGCCTGCTCTTTTATTTCGATCGGGCCGAATTACCTGTAACCGCCGCGGTAAAGGAAGTAACGTTCAGCCTGAATCTGGGTCCGATGTCTTTCAAGACAAAGTTTTCTCTTAAAGACATGGTCTACCGGGACCATCTCTCCCTATAATTCCGACCCCGCCGAAACTGACCGCGCATGGAGACGGAGCGGATCTCTGTGCGCGCTGCCCCTCTGCGCCAACTTAAATAATTACCGGCAAAGTAATCAATTCGGTTTACATTTCTACATGCTCGGCGACGGAACGCGCGCGTAAGACAACCGTCACAGTGGGAGTAAGAAGAGCACGTGCTCAGCGCACTTAACGCTCAATTATTTCCAGGGAGATACCAAATGAACACGATTAAAGCAATAACAATAATTTTTCTGGGCGTTACCGCAAATGTTGCATACGCTCAGGAAGATTATCGGAACGATATTACCTTTTCAGCTACGGGGTCATTCCAGCGTACAGTGACGGGCAACGGTATTACTCAATCGGCGAAAGAGTCCCCGGGGATGTTGATTACATACCGGTATTTTTTCACCGATCGCCAGGCGCTTGAACTCAATTACGGATTCAGTCGCGCGGACCAGCGATTTGCAACGGGTACTTCGTCAACGTCCGCGACCAGAGCAAGTATTTCTTCGAATACCACTGAGGCGAATCTCTCCTACGTCGCGCGTTTCGGAGTTTGGCATAAGCTGCGGCCATTCGTAAGCGCCGGCGTGGGCGCCTTGATTTTTTCGCCGGTCAATAATGTGACGGTAAACGGAGTGTCCGGGACGGTCTTCGCAACTCCCGACTTTGTGTATAGCGGAGGCGTGGAACTGGCTCTGGGCAAGCGTACAGGCTTTCGGCTGGGCTATAGAGGACACGTGTTTCAGGCGCCCGACTTCGGCGCAGGCACGCTCGCTACCGGCGCGATCGGCCATATAGCCGAACCTTTTGGCGGTTTTGTCGTCCACTTTTGATTACGCCTGCCTGCCCGGAGAGCGCCACCGCACCCTCCGGGCAGGCACAGCCTAACAATTCTTAACATGCCGGCCAATGCTCGCGAATATGCCTGCCAGCGTCAATATTCATATGAATAGACATAAGGACCTGGTGTACCGGTGAGCTACCCCGTGGGAAAAGCGCGGTACTGGTTCATCGCCGTGTGCCTGTTCGTGTCCTCTCCCCTTTTGCTCGCGCGCAATCGCGCTGCAGAGAAGCTTCGCGCCGAAGCCCGGGTGGCCGAAACGGAGGGAAACTTCGATGTCGCATTGAAGCTGGCCACGGAAGCGGTGTCGCTCGATCCGTCTGACCCCGCCTATGTTCTTGAAGCGCATCGGATTCGCTTTGAAGACGGCGCTATGCACATCAGAACGGGTTACAAGTACCGCGCGGACGGAAGGCTTGATCAGGCGTTGACTGAGTTTCTGAAGGCCTCCCAGACAGATCCGGGGTCGGATTTGGCGGCGCAGGAAATTCAGATAACACGGGAAATGATGAAACCCGGTTCTCCCGGAAATATTGAAAAAAAGATTTTGACGCCGGTTGAATCGGATCGTGAGGTATCCAGGAAACGAAATGAGTCGCTTTCGCCGGTCCCGGAGCTCCGCCCGCTGAACCGCGACCTGCTTGACCTGAAGATGACGAACAGGCCCCACATCCTTTTTGAAACCTTATCCAAGCTCGCGGGAGTTAATGTGATCTTCGATCCGGATTACGATTCGCAGCAGACCATCCGCTCGCAGAGCCTCGACATCAGCCGCACTACTTTCGAACAGGCGCTCGATCAACTTGCGACGGCTACACGGTCTTTCTGGAAGCCGCTCTCGGCTAACACGATATTCATCACGGTGGACAATCCCACCAAGCGGCGCGAGTACGCGGAACAGGTGGTTAAGGTTTTCTACCTTTCAAATATCACGACGCCACAGGAGATGCAGGAAATTCTGACCGTCCTCCGGACTGTGGTCGATGTGCAAAAGGTCTTCAGTTACACCTCTCAGAGCGCGCTGATTGTCCGAGCCGAAGCGGACACAATGGCCCTGGTGGAGAAGCTGATCGCCGGGCTGGATAAGCCGCGCTCCGAAGTCGTACTGGACGTGATGTTGATGGAAGTCAGCAGCACCTGGACGCGAGCGTTGTCCACCGCGGTTGCAAGCTCCGGGATCAACACCAGCGTGACGTTTTCGCCGCGGCCCGGAACCACAACTCCGACAAGTTCATCATCGTCATCGTCGTCCAGCACATCGAGCAGCTCGACTTCCGTGCCTCTCTCGAATCTGAGCCGGATCTCCAGCGCGGATTTCTCGATCACCAATCTGCCCGGTGCCACCCTCGAAGCCGTACTCAGCGATTCCGGCACGCGCGTTCTTCAGAAACCGCAGATTCGGGCCGCAGACAATTCGAAAGCCGAGCTGAAGATCGGAGACCGGGTCCCGACCGCCAGTGGAAGTTTTTCCGCCGGCAGCAGCACAACCACGGTCAGCGCTCTTGTGAACACGCAGTTCACGTATCTCGATGTCGGGGTCAATCTCTCGATCACGCCCAGAGTGCATAGCCGCGAGGAAGTATCTCTGCATATGGAACTGGATGTTTCACAGGTGAAAGGGCAGGTCAATCTGGGCGGTATCAATGAGCCGGAGATCAGCCAGAACAAGCTGACTGCCGACGTGCGCCTGAGGGAAGGAGAAGTCAGCCTGATTGGCGGGATCATTCAGCAAACCGACACTAAAAGCACCACGGGCATACCGGGATTGGCCAATATTCCGGTTCTGGGGCGTCTGTTCAGCGGGGAGAATCTCGAGAAAGACCGGACCGAACTTTTGATCGCGCTGGTCCCTCATATTGTGCGTGCTCCGTCCATTGGGGAAGCTGATATAAGAGGTGTCGCATCCGGCAATGCCACACAAATTAAAGTGAATTACGTAACGCCGGATGCACCCCCCGCGCCTTCTATTCTCCCCAGGCCACCCTTATCCGAAGCGGTTCCTTCACAAGCGCCTCCGGCGACCGCACAAACGCCTCCCGCGACTGCTCCGCCGGACAACACGACCCGATTCACATTCATGCCGGCGAGCGTCGATGCGCAACTGGGCTCGCAACTGTCGGTTACTCTGTACGGCGAGAAGCTCCCGGCTGCGGGATTGTTTACGGCGCATCTTCAGTTCGACCCACGGCTTCTCAGGATCAATAAAATCGTTCCGGCGGGTGTGGCGCGACAAAACGGATCCGACCCAAAGGTGACCGAGAATATCCTGAACGATTCGGGAATGGCGGACATTACCTTCACGACGAGAGCCGACCAAAACACGGTCTCCGGCCCGGGCGGTCTTTTCTCAGTAGTGTTTCAGGCTGTCGGCCGCGGCAACGCGGTTGTCACTGCGTCGCAGTTGCCGTCAGGAGTACTGCCGCCACCGCTGACGATTACGATCCGGTGAATGGGAGCCCAGGCTTGAGAAATCACGCGCACAGAATGATGAGGATGACCTGGCCGTTCCTGATCTTCTGTTTTGTTTCAGTTGGGTCGGGTCAGTCTGTGCCGGAAAAGAACTCGCTGGCGGCGCTCGACCGGTTTAGCGAGTCTGTGCAGAAATTATCGGCTCAGGTGGCCCCGAGCGTTGTTCAAATTACGGCGACACGGCATGTCACCCACGAAGACAGCGCGAGCGGGCTTACCGGTTTAACGCTGGCGCGCCAGCAAACAGTGGGCTCCGGATTCATCATCGACTCCCGCGGGTACATCGTGACGAACGCTCATGTAGTCGCGGGAGCGCAAGCCATTAAAGTTCACCTGCTTCCGAAACCAGCCGTGGCGCGAACGGACAAGTCGGATCAACTGATCGAGAGCGCGCTGGCCGAGGCCTTCATTGCGCCAATGGACGCGGAAGTGGTCGGCGTGTTCAGGGAGGCGGATCTGGCGTTGCTTAAGATCGCGGCCACCGGACTTCCATCCTTGCCACTGGCGGACTACAACAGTCTGCGCCAGGGCCAGGTGGTCTTTGCTTTCGGCAGCCGCGAAGGACTCAGCAATTCGGTCAGCATGGGTGTGGTCAGTTCAGTGGCGCGCCAGCCCAATCCAGACAACCCATTCATTTACATCCAAACCGATGCCCCCATCAACCCAGGCGACAGCGGCGGTCCCCTGGTAAATACAAAAGGCGAAGTTGTTGGCCTGGATACATTCATCTTCACGCAGAGCGGCGGGAGTGAAGGGATCGGGTTTGCGATCCCCAGTCCGCTGATTCAGGTGGTATGCGATCAACTGCGTGCGCAGGGTCACTTCCACCGGCTGGTGATGGGAATTGGCACGCAAACCATTACACCGGCGCTGGCGCTCGCGCTGAAGCTTCCCCGGAGTTCGGGCGTAATCATCTCCGATGTGTTTCCGGGCAGTCCGGGCAGTTCCGCGGGCCTGAAGCTCAATGACATCGTAACCGCGGTGGACGGCAAACCCATTCAAAACCTGCCGGCCTTCCTGATGGCTCTGCTGGTGCATGTAAAAGAACAGCCTCTTCAACTCGAGCTGCTGCGCGGCGTGAGAAAGCTGCTGCTCAGTGTCGATGTTGTCGAAGACGACAGCGCTTCGGATAAGATTGCCGATCTGGGCGATCCGGAAAAAGATCAGATCCCGAAGCTTGGAATCGTGGGTGTCGGGGTCGATAAGCGGGTCGAGGCTATGTTCGCGAAGTTGCGCAGCCCCTACGGGGTTTTAGTGACGGCCCGGTTTGACCCCTCCTCCGGGGCGGTTACAGGACTTCAGCCAGGCGATCTGATTCATGAAATCAACGGTATCCTCGTCACCGACGCAGAAATGTTGAGGCACGCTCTGGATGCCGTTCCGGGCGGAGGACAGGTGGCCCTGTTCATCGAGCGCGATTACAAGCTGCAGTATCTGGTTTTCGAGATGGAATAACCAGATGGAAATAACCGGGAGAGGGACTTACCTCGGGCATCCTCTCGAAACGATCTGGCTTTCCGGAAGGTTCTTCATTTCGGCGCCTGTGGGCACAGAAGCGCCGCCCGGTACGAACCACACCTCGACACGCCGGAACTGCGCCCGCCCGTCCGAAGCACTGATTTGCCGGCCTGGGCGCTCGATCGTCGAAGCGCCGCAGAACTGAGGCCGGGTCGGCGTGGATTGATCGGTTCCCAGCCAATTCATCAAGACCCGGCTCAGATCGAGCTGTGGACAGATTCCCCTGCCGGCGCTCAGAACCGCCACGGCATTGAGCACACGCGACTGATCGATCGTTACGTTCTTTTCTCCGTTGTCGCGATGTCCGATCAGAAGCACCTTTGACTGCGGGTCGTTGCGGAGCATTGGAGTCAGTTCTTCGAGCAGCAGACGCTTGTCGCAGTTGTTCACGCGGTCGCTGTTTTCCGGGAAGATCAGATCTTCAAGGCGCCGGGCCGTCGGCGTGACGGTTACTGTAACCTGCGCGGTGGCCGTCGCCGTCTGCCCCATCCGATCCGTTGCGGTGGCTGTAATCTGCACGACATGACGCTGCGGCTTAAGCGCGTTTGGATCGAAGGCCATCGGCGTCGAGTCGAATGTCGCGCCGTTGATTGCGCCTTCCGAAGCGGTGTAAGCGATCGCGGGAGGCGTCGCGCACGCTGAAGCGTTGGCACTCGCCGTCAGCTGCGCCTGGTCATGCCACGCGATCGTGCCGGGCGCCACGCTGAGCTGGATTGTCGGTGGCGGCACGGCCAGAATCCTCACGGAGGCCGGGTCGGAAACAGCACTGCTGTCTCCCGCCGAGACCTGTACGGTGATCGATTCGACGCCGGATCGCCCGGTTGTCGGCAGTATAAAGGCAGCGGATGTCGCCCCGGCAACAGGCTTGCCGTCGACGAACCACTGGTATGCGGGAGTCTGCCGGGGTAGCCATCCCGAAGCTACAACGCTGAGCGCAATGTTCTCGCCCGGGCAAACATCATGCGCGCCCGCGATCGCGGAAACACGGATCTGCGCCACGGGTTCGGGCGCAGGCGGCGGCCTGACTGGCGGGGCGGCGCAGTTGCACTCACCCGGGCTGAACAGGTTAAACATGTTCGACAGCTTCGAAGAAAGTACGAAATAGATGCCCTGCTTCACCGGGTTGGTCAGGAAGTTGGCGGCAATCTCCTGGGCCGATTTGAAGTTATAACCGACACCGATGCGCAGATCGCGTACCAGCCAATATCCGGCTTCGGCTCCCAGGGTCGACTGCGTGAGCGAGGTATCCGGCTGGTTGACGATGCGGCCTTCGACGGCGGCATCGAAACGTCTGGCGATGCGGAACTGCGCACGCGCCTGATAAAGATAAGTCAACGTGGAAACCGGATCGGCGCCGACGTAATCGTAGGTTCTGGCGCTGAACGCGAATTTGCCATAAAGCTCCACGCGCCGGTGAGGCTGATAATAACCATCCGTTGAAAGCAGGCTCACGCGGTCCGTCTGCGGCAGCGCGGTCTGCTGCGCGCTGAGGTCCGCCGCGCGGTAGGCGTAAGAGAAGAGCAGTCCTTCCCGATCGGTCCGCCAGGAGCGCCAGGCCAGCGCCGCGGAGGACTGATTGGCATTGTTCTGAGTGGAGAGCACCGGATTGACGCTCAGGGGGCTCAGCGTGTCCACGGTTCCGTTGGGCTGAAAAGCCGCGGTCGAATATTGGAACCGGCCGAGAATGGTCCATGCCTCCGAAATGCGGCCCGCGGCGCCGGTGGTGACCACCTGACCGAGGCCGCCGCGTTCCCGCAGTTCGTAACGCGCGGAAGTGCGGAAGTTTTTGGTGGGAAGCCACGAGAATCCGAGGGAGCCGCTGGCAAAGTTGCCGTCTTTTCCGCGCAGCAACTGGCCTCGTTCCATGCCGAGATCGATCTTGAAGTATTCACTGACCGGGATCCGGTTCACCAGTCCGAACACCGCGTAGCTATCGGCCCCGTTGATGCCGTTCTCAATCAGATATCCGCTCCGAATGCTGGTGTACTTGCTCCATTTATCTTCCACTCCGAGACTGGTTTCATTGCGTCCCGCAGGCGTCGAGAGCCCGGTGGAACTAAGGTCGGCGATCGGAGTAATCGGAGCCGACGCAAAGCGCTGCGTCAGAAACAGGCGCACCGTATCGCTCATCTGATATTTCGCGCTCAGCAGCGTTTCGTTGGGGTACGTGGGATCGGTGGCCCTGAGATTTTCATCCCGGCGAACCGCGGCGCTGAATCGCGAGGTCGGCTTCCACTCCAGTCCGGCGTGAACCTCGCTCGAATCGATCGCCTGCGCGTTCAGCGTGTCCACGAAATCGCGATAGTCGTAACCGGCGGCCAGGCTGAGACGCTTCGTAAGGAACTGCTTAACTTCGAGCGAGCCGGTTTTGCGGCTGTTGTTCACGAGCGTAGTATGGTTGCGCTCATCCGTGTAGGTCAGCGTCAGCTTCGTTCCTTTGAACGGAGAAATTTCGAGCGAGTTCCGGGAGGTTAACGAGCCCGGAACCGCCGTCGCCCCGAAAGGATTGTAGAAATCCGTGTCTGTTTTCGAGAAACTGGCCCGGAATCGTGCGTTCAGGAAGCCCAGGGGTTCTTCAAGGTCCGCGCGGATAGCCGTACC
>JALYHT010000135.1 GCA_030776225.1 Acidobacteriota bacterium
GACGGAGATCGTCTCACGACGCACCCCAATCGCCTTCTGAATCTGTCGCAGCGACCATCCCAGCCCGCCCCAGCGCTATCGCCTGCTGTTTCTTTTCCTCGTTCAAGACATTGCTCACGAGGACGGAGGATAACTTCCCCCATCCGTTCAATGTCCTGAGCCGCTAAGCCTGGCCGGTTTTCAGGTGATCATGGCTGGCCGGTTTTGGGTGTTCACCGAGGCTGGAGCATCTCATCGGCGTGCCTTAGGACCCGTGCGCACGGGCGCCCGTTGTTCAGGCGCGTCATCCCAGACCCCAGTCTGAACACCATAAATTGAAGCTGAGATGGTTTTTGCTTCTACTTTTCCGTCGTGGAAGGCAGCAGCAGAGTCATCCGGCAGCTGGGACTCGTGTATTTCGAGCATGACAGGATGCCTCGACGTACGATCCGTTCGGGCCCTTCGTCGGGAAACGCGACGTCGAAGCGGGTCTTCGAAAGGTTTTTTCCTGCATCCCGTAGCGTGACGTCGCCGGAGATGAAGAGCGTATCCTCCACCGCATTCTCTCTCGAGAAGAGCAGAAAAAATTCGGCGCTGCCATGCTGAACCGGAAGCGAAGGCACGTCGGTTGTGCGCAGCCGACCCAGTTTCTCGGAGTACGCAACAAAGGGTTTCCCCCGGACGAGGGCCTCCTGCGGCGCGCCAAGGGCTGTCAAACGGTCGAGCGCATGCCGGTTGCGGTTGTCGGACGCAACGGCGAGACGCAGCGTCTCGACTGTTTGATCGCGCTTACCTTCTTTTTCGTAAACGTCGGCGAGATGTTCGGCCACGGCGGCGGTCTGCCCGAGTTTCCACGCGGCTTCGAGATATTTTTCGGCCTTTGCGGAATCTCCATTGCGAAAGTATGCCCACCCGAGGGTGTCCCAGTAGGCATTCAGGCTGTTCATAGTCCGGAGATCCTGATCGGAAAGACTCGCGAGTTTGATCTGTTTTGCATCGTTCTCCAGCTTTGCTACGGCTTTCTCGGCGAGTTGCTGCGCCAGGGGCAGCTCAGAGTTTGTGTCAGCCAGAATATATGCGACGTCGTTCAGCGTTAACGCGTCATCGGAACCGGCCCCCAGTTTTTTAGCGGCTTCCACGGCTTCGGTCTGTTTTCCGCTGCGCATGAGAGCTTCAATCCATTTGCCCTGCAACCGTTCGTTTTCCGGATCCACGGCCAGCGCGGCCCGAAGCGGTTCGAGCATTTCCGGATATTGCTTCTTCTCATTTAAAATTTCGGTGAGCTGAATCGTAGCCTCAACATCGCCAGGCGCAATCGTGAGGATCTGGCGGAGCGCATCCTGGGCTGCGGCCTTTTGACCCCTGTTCAGATTCCCTTCTGCCAGCATCCGCCACGCAGCCAGGTTATTCGGATGCAGCTTGATTTCCTTGTCAAGGCTGTCCATCCCCTTCTGAATCTGATTTGTGCCGAAATATAAATAGCCGTACATCGTCCAGAGGTTGAGCTGTTTCGGGTTCAGTCGTTCGACCTGCATCAGGGCGTTACGCGCCGCGTTCATGTCCCGTTGGCGCAGGGCCTCCCCGGCCTCCTCGATCAGTTGTTCCGCCTGCGCATTATTTTCGGTTACCGCGACAGGGGCGCCCCCCTTGACGGCGGCAAGTACGATGAAGCGGTTCCCGTCGTTCTCGACAGCTTTGCGAAGGCGCTGGTATTCGGGCCACGACGCGGCCGGCACCGTCGAAATATTCATGGTCAAATGCCGCTCGGCGGTCAATACTGAATCGGAAACGGAATAGCTCGATCTGAAAGTGGAAAATGACGTCTCATTCCTCGCCGGGGATGGCACTTCCACTGAGTAGCCGGCCGGGAGATGCACGGTAGAGAGATAGGAAATTTCGCCGATGTCGGAAACCTCGATCGGCTCAATGGGAGGCTTATCGTCCTCCGTCCCCGGCAGGCCGAAAGGCGGCATGGGTGGGGTGATTCGATGATTCGCCCAGTCCGAATAGTTTTCTCTGACGTAGTCGTAGGAGTAGTGGAAGGGTTTGGCGGTGCTTTCCAGATTCTCAATCTCCACGTTACTCACTTTTCCGGCGAAGCCAAGCGCGAGCGAAATTCGTTGCGCGATCTGCTGCCACTGGGTGGGGGAAGAACCGTGGAAGGCTGAGCGGAAATTCAGTTCCGCGTCTCCCCGCAGAGTGAAATCGAAATGGCCTTTGAGTGTTCCTTCCGGACTGAGTTCCGATTTCGACTCGATTCGCTGCGAACTCGCGAAGGGCAGGTTGGCGGGCGTAGTGAGGATAGCCGGTTTACCGGCGACGGGTATGAGGAGGGCCTCGTGGCCGCGAATCCCGGGAATGAGCGCTCCGAAAGGGGCCACTTCCGGCGTCGTATCGAGCCAGAGCCGATCGGGTCCCGTTCCAATGACCGTGATGAGGTGGTTGAACTGGACCGGCGATGGCACGTCTTCGTCGAACTTCAGGCCCGCCCCGATGAGTGCCGGAGAGGCCTGTATGCCGACCGCGCCGAGCAGTGCGGCCAGGAGAGTGTGCTTGTCTTTGCAATCGCCATACTGATCGGCGAGAACTTCCTCGGCGTGTGCGGCTGATAGCGGCCCGAGCCGAACGAGACCGAAACATAGCGGAATCTGGCGGACACGAAGTCGTAAAGGGCGCGCTCCTTCTGGTCGTTTGTGGTTGCATCCTTCGTAAGCTCGAGCGCTTTGGCGCGAATAGCCGGGGTAACGCGCACCTGGGGCGCCTCCAGTTCTCCATACCAGAGCCCGACTTCATCCCAGCTGTGGAATGTCGTCAGCTGGACCGAGTGAGCGGGCGCATTTTTTACGGGCTTCTTCGTGGGGCTGGGCTCAGCCTCCTCTGCAGAAGTCTTCAGATTCGAGCTCTTCCAGATATAGGTCTTCTGTCCGTTTTCCTCTCGCGTCTCAGGGGTGAGGGCCGGGCTCTTCAGCTTGATGTACCGGTTAGCCGGGACGGTGATGCGGAGAGTCTCATCGAGAACGATGACTGCATGGGTGAAGTCGTGCGAGTACCAGAATTGATTGGGGACGTCGGGTTTCGTGCGCACTGCCCGGACTTGATATTCCAGAACGTCGCCGGCGCTCAGGGAGCGGACGGGAACCTGCTTTTCGCGCAGGTCGCTGTACGTCGGGGCAACTCTGGAAACCTGGGACGGAAGATCCTGCACCAGCGATGAAGGTGTCGGGATCACGCTGCCGTCCGCTTTTCTCACGCGAACGTACACGAATTCGAGCGTCTCGTTCGCGGCGTTATAGGGATACGCGAGCACACCAAGATCGCGCACAGCTGTATCGGACTGCACGCGGATAACGAAAGTTTCTGCGCGCTCGCCCGTGCCGTCGGGGGCGAAGCGAACTTCGGTGCTGATTTTCTCGACCACTACGGCTTCTTTGGGAAAACCGGGCGCCGGCGTCTGCGAAAATCCGTGAATCGGGAGCAGTAAAGTCGAAAAGCGGATAAAAAACAAAAACGAAGTCCGCAGACGGGGCATCGGCATTAATCCTTATCTCGATGATTGTCGCCGATTAATGTGTATTTTGACAATCGGATATCCGCAATAATCAGACCTGACTGGCGGCTCTGATTTGTTTTGCGTGGGCGGTCTGGCGTCAATATAGCGCTCTGTTGTGGAATTCCTCGATGCCTTACGAGGAGTCCCGAATCAGTGTTAATCACCGTCAATCATCTCTTGCTACCCGCTCTGTGTTATGCCCGCGAAGGTGCGAATTTCCAATACCGCTTCAAACAGCCGCGAGTATCCTCTTGATTTCCGCCATCAGCTCATCTCCGTTGAAAGCGCCCTTCTGAAGCACGCGTTCCACGTTGCCGTCCAATCGGGTCCGGTCTTCGGCCGTCAGGTCTTTCGCCGTCAGCACGACCACCGGTATTTTCGACCACACGTCATGCCGGGATATTTCCAACAAAAACTCAAATCCGTCCATTTCAGGCATCAGGAGATCGAGCAGGATCAGCTGCGGTTTATTTTCCCTGAGCATCTCCAGCGCTTCGCGGCCGTTGGAAGCCTCGATCAACCGCCAGTTCTCGCGCTCCAGCAGGTAACGCAGGCGGCGTCTGACTTCAGGATCGTCGTCCACGATCATCACCAGACACGGAGGTTTTTCGCAGGCATATTTGCTCAGCACCGCCGATAGCCGTTCCCGTTCGATCGGTTTGGTCAGATAGTCGGACGCGCCGAGCGTAAACCCGAGGCTTCGGTTATCGACGATCGTCAGCATCACGACCGGGATATCGCGGAGCGCGGGGTCGTTCTTAAGCGCCTCGAGCACTGTCCAGCCGTCCATCTGCGGCATCATGACATCGAGCGTGATGAGGGCGGGACGCACGCGGCGGGCTATTTCCAGACCTTCAAGGCCGGTTGATGCGGTTTCGGCGCGAAAACCTTCTTTTACCAGCAGGCGTTCGATGAGTTCGCGCGCTGTGGGGTCGTCGTCGATCACAAGAACGGTGCCTTTGGACTTTCCGCCTGGTTCGCGGTCCTTAGCAGCCGTTTTTTTCGCCTCGGCTTCCTTCACGACTCGCGGAATTCGAAGAGTAAAAGTTGAACCCTTTCCCGGCTCGCTCCTGACAGAGAGATCGCCGCCCATAAAGCGCGCGAAATGCAGGGTAAGAGCGAGCCCGAGACCGGTGCCCCCGAAATTCCGGCTGATTCCGGACTCGGCCTGAATAAACGGTTCAAAGACCTTTTTCTGCTGCTCCGGAGCGATGCCGATTCCGGTGTCTGAAACCTGGAATTCAATAAAGTCCGTCGGCGTGAAAACCGCCAGAGAGACTTCGCCGTCTTTCGTGAATTTGGCCGCATTGGAAAGCAGATTCAACAGGCTCTGCCGAACCTTGGTCATGTCCGCATACATGTCCCCGGCATCGGGCGAAACATCGATCGACAACGTGTTCCCGTTCTTTTCGGCGATCGGCCGCACGGTATTGCCGACTTCCGCCGCCATCGCCGCGACATCGAAGGTTTCGAGATAGAGTTCCATCTTTCCGGCTTCGATCTTCGAAATGTCGAGGACGTCATTGATCAGGCCCAGCAGGTGTCTGCCGGCCGCATGAATCTTCTGCAGGTCCGGCACCAGCGATTCGGCGCCTATCTCCGTCGCTTCTTCCTGCACCATTTCTCCGTAACCGATGATGGCGTTCAGCGGCGTTCGGAGCTCGTGGCTCATGCTGGCCAGAAAAGAACTCTTGGCGGTGCTGGCCGCTTCGGCAGCTGCTTTCGCGCGCTGCAGTTCCTCCTTCGCCCGATTACGGGCGGTGATATCCCGGAGCGTGGCAGTAAAGAGCGGCGGTCCGCCCAGCTCAATCCGGCTGACCGCCAGTTCTACGGGGAACTCGCTCTGGTCGGAGCGGATGGCGCTGATCTCGATGCGCCGTCCGAGCACCGGACCTTCACCGGTCTTCAGATAATGGCCAAGCCCCTGCATGTGGGCTTCCCGGTAGCGGAGTGGAATGATCAGGTCTGGCAAATGCGCGCCGATGGCTTCCTTTTTGGAATATCCGAAGGTCCGTTCCGCCGCGGGATTGAACTCAAGAATGCGGCTGTGCTGGTCGATCGTGATCACGCAGTCCAGCGCGGTTTCGAGGATGGCGGCTTTGCGGGCGTCGCTATGCTGCAACTGCGCCTCCGCCTGCTTCCGCTGAATACCCAGGGCAATACTGTTGGAAACCGAAGCCAGCGCTTCAAGTACGTTTGGCGCCAGCGGCTGGTGCGCAAACATCGCCATTACTCCGATCAGGTCTCCACCGATCAACAGGGGATACCCCGCAAAGGAGACCATGTTTTCGCGGCGCGCCCATTCGGGGTCGCCCAGGCGGGAGTCGTGCAGAACGTCGTTCGTCAGATGCGGAGTGCGCTCAGAGGCGATCAGCCCGATCTTGAATTTTCCGACCGGCACGCGCGAGTGCGCGCCGTCGAGATGGGTGTAAAGTCCCGCGCTTGCCTGAAGTTCCAGTACATTCTCGAAACTGTTGAGGATCCAGATCCGGGCGAAGGCTGCATCCAGATTCCGCACCATGGCTTCGGCGCAGCGCTGCAGGGTCTGCGCAAGCGTCTCACTCTCCACCAGAGCCAGCCCGACATCTGCGCCCAGGGCTGCTATCCGCGCGCGTTCAATAATGATCAGCTGAAACTCGCGCTTCGGAGTGACGTCCGTAAACGCGCCCGCGACATATTCGGGGCGATCCTGCGCATCGAGCAAAGTCCTGCCATTCCCTTCCAGCCAGTGCATGGCCTGGCCCGGAGCGCCCACGCGAAACTGCAGCTCGAAGCCGCCGCCCTTCATCGCGCAGCCGTAGAGCTCATTTTTCGCCGCCCCGCGATCGTCGGGATGGATTTGTTCCAGCAGATTGCGGATATGATGCTGGACTGGCAGACCCTCGCCGTCCGTCCTGTCCTTCTGCCCGCCGGAAAGCCGGAAAAGCCGGCGCAGATTCTCGTCTCCGTCCACCAGACCCGACTGGATATCCCAGCGGAAAGTGCCGGTACCGCTCGCGAGCAGCGCAGCCTGCAGGCGCTCAGAGGTATCGCGCATGGCGCGGTCGACCTTACGGGGGCCGGTGAGATCGGAGAAGGCGGACTGGATCGCGTGGCCGCCCGCGTAGGGGATTCTCCATGAGGTAACTTCGACCTCGACGGGAGTGCCGTCGAGCCGCAGGAACGTTTCGACGCTGGCCTCCGGAGGTTCGCCCGCCAGAGCCCGGCTCATGCGGTTCGATGCGATCTGCAGACTGCGGGAGTGGATGAAGGGAAATACTTTGCGGCCGACGATCTCCTCCGGCCCCGCAGCCCCGAGAAGTTTTGCTCCCGCGCGATTGATATAGGCAAGCCGGTTCTGGTGATTCACCCACACCGGGAGGGGTGACTGGCCGAGCAGGTCCTGAAAGACCTGTACCTCTTTTGGGGGCACCACCCGATTATCTCTTTTTTAATGTATTTCCAGATATCGGGGCAGGCTTTCAACGGCGCCGCCGGAGGCGCGGGCCAGAGCCAGCTTCGCCATATTGTGGGCGAAGACGCTGTTGATGTAATCGAGTTCAGCCGAGGCCATGGAGGAAAGAGCCTGGGACACTTCCACGGTATCCGTCACGCCCGCCTCGAGCCGCTGGCGGGTAAGAGTCAGCGTATCGCGCGTGACGTCCAGATTGCGGCGCGCCACGTCCACCTGGCCGGCAGCGGCCTCCAGATCGAGAAACGCATTCCGCACTTCGCTCTCAACACGGCTCTTCAGATCTTCCAGCTCGGCCCGCCTCTGCGCAAGCGCCGCATTCGCCTCTTCGATATCGCCTTCGGTCCGGCCGCCCTGCCAGATCGGAATGCGAAGCGTGCCCGTCACAGAAAACGTGCCGTGGGATTGGGCGGGGTTCGTGCCGATCACGCCATAGTCGGCGCTCAGCGCTAAAGAGGGCAGCCGTTCGGCGCGCGCGGCCGCAAGCGTGCGCGCGGCGGCGCGGATCTGCGCTGCCGAAGCTTTAATGTCCGGCCGCTGCATCAGCGCCTGCGCCACCGCATCTTCCTGGCCCGGAACGGGAGCGGCGGCGAACGGCACATCGTCGGTAAGTTCGAAGCGGTCGTTCGGGGGCAGGCCTGTGAGGCGGGCGAGGTTGATTTTTTGCTTTGCGAGATCGTTCCGCAGGGAAGAGAGTCTCTGCTTCTGCGTCAGCATCTGCACCTCACTCTTGTTCACGTCGATCTGCGCGAGCAGGCCGACGCCGTGCTGCTGCGAGGTCTGGTTGTACAGGGCGTTCGCGGTTTCCAGTTGTACTCTGGCGGATTCGACGCGTGCCGCGGCTGCTATGGCCTGCAGGTAAGCGCCGCCGACCGCAAGCACCACGAGATCTTTCGAATCCTGGCCGAACAGCTCATTGGCGCGCACCGTTTCTTTTGCGGAGCGGTAGTTGTTCAGAGCCGTCATATCCGCCACCGTTTGTGTCAGGCGGGCCCGCAGATCGAAGGAATTGAAGGGGCCCACAATCGCCGGAATGCTGAAGCCCGGAATGGAAGATGAGATGCGCAGCCCCTGCGCGCGCAGGTTGACCTGCTGCACGTTTTCGGAGACCGTGCCATTGACGTTAGGCAGCAGGGAACTGCGCACAATGCGCTCCTGCCCGCGCGCCTGCTGCATCGCGAGCGTAAGGCCGACCGTGCCGAGGTTGTACTGAAGACCCCGCGCGATGGCATCGCGCATCGAAAGCTTCCCGGAAAACGGCATCTTCCCTGTGCTGTTCGAACTGCCGGCGTAAGGGCCCTGCGCCTGGACCGAGGGGTTGATTGTATTCACGCTGTTGGTGGTGCCGGCCACGGGCGCCTGGCTTGCGGTCACCCCGCCTGTCTCACTCGTCCTTCCCGAGAGTGGAAGCTGGGTGGCCTGTGCGCCGGTTGTCTGACCGCCCGAAGCTCCCAACTGCCCGAAGGCGGTGTTCGCGATGAGAAGAAGTCCTGTGCAGACCGGAAGAAAGTGGGTTCGTGTTTTCATTTTCAGCTCAGTTGTTTGCGGAATCGCCAGACGCTCAGCGAAACCATGATGAAGGTGAACAGGGAGAGCGCCAGAAAATTCGGCCACAGAGTTTCCATCCCGCTGCCCTTGATCATGCTGGAGCGGGCTATGACGCTGAAGTGCCGGATCGGATTGATGCGGACGAGGGGCTGCAGCCACCCGGGGATCGCTTCCGCCGGAGTAATGGCGCCCGAGGCGGTGGTCAGCAGAGGATTTATGAAAAAGCTGATTAACTGCGCCTGGTAAGCCGAATGGGTGAACGTCGCTATTGCGGTCCCTATGCCGATGCCCGACAGCACGCACAGAGCGGCGCCGCTCAGGAGCACGAAAATACTTCCGTGAAAGGGAACGTTAAAGACTACCTTGATGAGCGCCGTCGCGAACAGCACCATCAGAAAAAGCAGCAGGAAAAGGGGGGCCATTTTCGCGATGATGATCTCGTAGGTTCCGGCAGGCGACATCAGCAGTTGTTCGATCGTGCCGGCCTCCCGTTCTTTCACCATCGAGGTGGCGGCGACGAGGGAGCCGTTCAGGATCAGCAGCAATCCAAAAATGCCGGTCACGACAAACCACGAGCCCACAAGACCGGGGTTATAAAGATAAGCGCCAGTCAGTTGAGCGATGCCTTTCCGGCTTACATCTGAGACTGAGACCTGCATGAACTTCGAATGCAGCCCGTTGTTGGTCAGGCCGGCATTATAGGTCCGGATGACTCCTTCCGCGTAACCCTGCGCAATGGCCGCCGTATTGGCGTTCATGGCGTTCAAAAGGAGCTGGACGGTCGCCGGGCGGCCGCGCTGCAGGTCTTTCGCGTAATCGAATGGAACTACCAGACCCGCGTCTATGTCGCCGCGGCTGATCGCGTCTCCTAACTTATCGATCGAGTAGTAATAGCCTGCGAGCCGGAAGCTTTTGCTCTCGGTCATGGTGGAGGCGAGACCGCGGCTTTCGGGTGTCTGGCTGTCGTCGATAATCCCGAGCTTTAAGTTCGATACGGTGGCGTTGAGGACCAGACTGAACAGCACGAGCTGGATGGTGGGCGGTAGGATGAGGGACATCGCGAGACGCCTGTCCCGGCGTATCTGCGCGAACTCCTTGCGCAATACCGCGCGCATCCGGTGGCTTAGCAGGAGTTGGATCAGGTTTTTCATTTATGCCTTCACCTGCATACGGCGCATATTGCGCCACGCGAGGGAATAGAACACGGAGCCCATAAAGCCGAGGACCGCGACCTTCCACCACTGCGCGGGCCAGCCGCCGCCCTCAAGCAGCGCATCCCGCACGATGTCGATGTAATAACGGCCCCAGATGAAATTCGAAAGCCAGCGGATCTGGACGGGAATATTCTGGATCGGAAATATCAGACCGCCGAGCATGAATACCAGGAGAAACCCTCCCAGCGACACGGCCTGCATAGCGGCCGCCTGGTTGGGGATCGCGACCCCGATCCAGGTGCCGAAGGACGACACGCAGAAGGCATAAAGAATCGTCGCAATAATGAAGCAGCTCGGATCGCCCGCGAAGTTCAGCCCGAAATACGTGAACAGCAGGGTGAGCAGGAGGAGCGACTCACAGAAAGCGACCACCATAAACGTCAGGATTTTGCCCAGCAGGAATTCGTGCGCGGAAATGCTGGAGACGTAGACCTGCAGGATGGTCTTCTGCTCTCCCTCCTTCGCGGTGGCCAGCGTGGCGAGAAGCGGAGGAAACAACGACAGCGCCAGCACGAAGATCCCCGGACCGTAGAACTTCTTCGACGACCGGCCGGGGTTGTACCAGAATCGAATGGCTGCCTGCACCGGAGCCACGTGGGCGCCGCCCCCGTTTTTGTTGTTCCACTCGCCGGTCACCTCGGCCGCATACCCGGATATCAGCCGCGCCGTGTTGGAGTCGCTGGCATCGATCAGCATCTCGACGGGCGAGCTGACCCCGCGCGCGATATCGCGGCCGAAGCGCTCCGGAATGATGAGAGCCGCGCGTGCCACGTTCGATATAAATGCTGTTTCCGGCTGTTTAGCGACGGAAAACGGTACGATGCGAAAGGTGTTCGACTGGCGATAGGCGTCGATCAGGCTTCGCGAAGACGGGGAGTTGTCGAGATCCTGCACGGCAATGGGAAGATCGCCGACCGTAAGCGAAATAGCCGATCCCATCAGGATCAGCTGCATCAGCGGCAGGAGCAGCGCGAGGGCGAGCGCCATTTTGTCGCGCACAATCTGCGTAAGCTCCTTGCGGGTCTGGGCCAGAATTCGTCTCATGATTGTGAATCCACCGACCTATTCCTCCGCGCCGACTTTTCCCTGCTGCCGCGCTTTTTCGACTACGCCGATAAAAACGTCTTCCAGCGAGAAGCGGCCCTGCCGCACTCCGATCACGCGTATCCCCGCCGCTTCCAGCGTGTGCCGGTAGCTTCGCTTTCCTGCCGCCGCGTCTTCCTGGGTAATGATGTGCAGCCGTTCGCCGAAAAGCGAAACGCGCCAGCGCTCGGTATCGCTCTTGAGCAGGTCCATCGCGCGCTGCGGCTGGTCCACGATCAGTTCGAGCAGGTGCCCGGTTTGCGCGCTTTTAATAGCGGTCGGGCTGCCTTCGGTAACCAGTTCACCGGCGACCATGAATCCCAGCCGGTTGCATTGCTCCGCTTCTTCGAGGTAATGGGTGGTGATGAGGATCGCCGTACCCGCGTCGGCCAGCCGGTTGATCATGCGCCAGAAGGAACGTCGGGCGAGTGGATCCACGCCGGAGGTCGGCTCGTCGAGAAACAGGATGCTCGGCTCGTGCAGTATGGCGGCTCCGAAAGCCACGCGCTGTTTCCAGCCCTGCGGCAGGCTGCCGACCAACTGGTCCTCTCTGCCTTCCAGTCCGGAAAATGAAATCACCCAGCGCATTTTCTCGGCGCGCTCGTCTTCGGGCACGCCATAAACCCCGGCGAAGAATTCCAGATTTTCGGTAATCGAAAGGTCGTCGTAGAGCGAAAACTTCTGCGACATATAGCCGATTTTCTGCCGCACCTCGCCGGAGCGCAATCCGCCGTGCTCACCCGCCAACCGCATATCGCCGGAAGTGGGGGGCACAAGACCGCAGAGCATCTTGATCGTAGTGGTCTTTCCCGCGCCGTTTGCGCCGAGCAGGCCGTAAATCTCGCCGTAACGCACCTGGGCAGTGACGTTCTTCACGGCAGTAAAGGAACCGAATACTTTCGTCAGACCTGCCGCGCCGATGGCGACCTGCCCGCGAAGTGCGGTGTGATCGCGGCGTCCGGGAAACGGCTCCTCGTGAACGCGCTCTCCGAGATTACGCAGCGTGGCGACGAAGGTGTTCTCCAGGGTGGGTTCATCGAGGCGAACGTCGTCTATAGCGAGTCCCGCGGTACCCAGCGCTTCATCCGCGGCTCGCCGGGCCTCCGCGGGATTATGGGCCAGCAGATCGAGGCGGTCGCCGAATCGCTGCACGTCGAGAATCGGGCTGTCTTTGCCCGCGACTCGCGAAAGCACCAGCTCCGCTTTGGAAAGGTCGCTGGTGTGGATTTCCATGCGGCTCGCGTGCAGACTGGCGCGCAACTCCGCCGGCGTGCCCGTCTGCCGAATCTCACCCTGGTGCATCAGCGCTACGCGGCTGCACCGCTCGGCTTCATCCAGATAAGGGGTGGCGAGTACGATTGTCAGGCCTTCGGAGGCCAGGTGCGCCAGCGTGTCCCAGAATTCGCGGCGCGAAACGGGATCCACGCCGGTGGTGGGTTCGTCGAGCAGCAGGACGCGCGGCTCCGGCACCAGCGCGCAGGCCAGCGCCAGCTTTTGTTTCATGCCGCCGCTCAGACGGCCCGCCAGCCGGTGCTCGAATCGATCCATATCGAACATGCGCAGATATCGACGACCGCGTTTGACGATCTCTTCGGGCGGCACGCGGCGCAGATCCCCGATGTAGCGGATGTTCTCTCCCACTGTGAGATCCGGATACAGGCTGAAGGCCTGCGTCAGGTAGCCCGTATGGGCGCGCGCCTGCCGGGCCGGAACGCCGAATACTTCCGCCGTTCCCGAAGTCGCTTCCATCACGCCCGCGAGAATCTGAAAGGTCGAAGTCTTCCCCGCGCCATCGGGACCGATCAATCCGAAGATTTCGCCATCGGCTATTTCGAGATCGATGCCGCGCACAGCTTCCAGCGCGCCGTAGCGTTTCACCAGATTGCCGACCGAGATCGCAATCGAGTTCGCCTGGACGGATCGGGAAGTGCCGGCCACGGCTATGGAATCCGCGGTAATCATTTGGTGAACCTGCCGGCGGGCCATGTGCTGCCGTCGACCAGAATCTCGCCGTCGGATGGCATGCCCGGCTTCGCGAATCCTGTCGCGCCCTTCAGTTGAAGTTTTAACCCAACCACCTGCTTCACGCGGTCGTCGCGGAAGTAGGTGTTCTCCGGCGTAAACGTCGCCTGGGGATCGATGCGCTGCACATACGCATCGATCGGCTGCGAGGGGTTCGAATCCAGATAAACGCGCGCCGGCTGCCCGATCTTCAGTTTGCCGATCTGACCTTCCGGAATAAAGCCACGCAGATAAACTTTGCCCATGTCGAGAAGCGTTACGATGGCCGTGCCCGCCTGTACCACTTCTCCCGGTTCGGCCGCGCGCGTCATCACCGTACCGTCGAAGGGCGCTGTAACGGTGAGATCGCGGCGGTTTTCCTCCGCTTCCGCCAACTGATACCGGGCCTGCTGCGTGGCCGCCACGGCGGAGGCGATCTCACCGCGCTGCTGGTCGATTTCCTTGCGCACAGTCCCTGCCTGGAACTGGCGGATGCCGGGATTCGAAAGATTCGCCTGGGCCGTTGTCAAAGCGGCTTTGGCCGCATCCAGGCGCCGCGTGGATGCGGAAACCGCCGCGGCCTGTTGATCCGCTGTGGTCGCGGCCTGCTTGCCCTGGCGCTCCGACGCAGCGCCGGTTTTCACCAGCTTCCGGTACGCGTCATTGTCGAACTGAGCGAGTTTGAGCGATGCTTCCTGCTGTGCCAGTTCGGCCTCCGCTGCGGCGACATCCGCCTGGGCCTGACTCACGCGACCGCCTGCATCTACCTTCGCCTGTTCCGTCTGCAGATCGTTCTGCTGCAACTGTTGCTGGTAAACCGCAATCTGGTCGTTCGCCGCTTTGGCTCTCGCCTCGGCGCCCTGCAGAGCTGCCCGCGCCTGATCTTCCCGAGACCGGATCTGGGCATCGTCGAGCACGGCAATGGTGTCGCCCGCCTTCACCGTGTCGCCTTCCCGCACGCGGATTTCGAGAATACGGCCCGCCGTCCTGGGCGCTACCGCGGAGTCGTTCCCTTCGATGCGGCCGCTCAGCGTCACGATGTTCTCCGGAATGCGCGGATTGGCAAAGTAGCCGCGCCAGATGAAGAACGCCGCCACCCCCAGTACAACGACGATTAAAGGGAATAGCTTCCGCCCCGGGTTCGCGGCCGCAACCGGCGGAACGACGGGTGGAGGTTGCGGCGGAGGTTGCGGGGTATTTGTACGGGGTGCGGTTTCCTGGTCTGTCATTTTCTGCCTGCTTCCTTTTTTATGCCCGCTTTGTGTTTTATGCCCGCTTTATGCCCGGCTGGTTGCGCGGTCGGCGTCGTGATGCCCGCCAGGCCTGCGAGCGAGAAATCTGCAATGTGAGACGCGATCTGCGCGATCCGCTCCGGATTCAGCTCCATCTCCGGCCAGAGCCGCGACACGACATGGCGCGCGTGTACGTAATGCACCACCTGCGCGACCACGCCGTGTGTCGAGAGCCTGACGGTGTCGTGGTCCGGCGGCAGATGCAGAATCATGCCGATCAACTCGCGGAAACGATCGTAAATCGGCCGCATGGTTTCATCGATCACGCTCGACATAGCGGGGGTAGGTTGAGCCAGCTCATGCACCATCAGCCGGAATTGCCAATCCGGCCGGCCGCCCCGGCAGACTCTAAGCAGCATCGCCTGAATCAGTTCCCGAAACGCTTCCTGCGGCGGAGCCGTGCTCGTAATCGCGTTCTGGATGATGCCGTTTTCGGAAGCCCCCACCGACTGTCGGAGGACTACCGTATAAAGCTCCAGCTTGTCCCCGAAGTGGTAGTTGATGAGCGCGGCGTTCACGCCGGCGCGCGCGCAGATTTCGCGTACAGTCGCAGCCTGAAAACCCGATTCGGCGAACACCTGGCCAGCCGCGTCGAGCAGTTTCCCCCTCGTGTCTTCGGCAAGACTCGGGGCAATAGCTGCCAATTTCTTTTTGACGGGAGAGTCAGCCATCTAAACGGAAGTTTAAAATGGATGTTTAAAGCTGTCAAGAGTCGGAGAGAAGCGTTGTGCATAACCTCACAACTGAACTTCGAGCTTTTGTTAGAACGTCAGCCCTGTGCGGAATACGTTGGTCGCATAGAAGTAAAGTTCGGCATCGAGCGCCCGCTTAATATTCGCCGCCTTACGGAAGCCATGCTGCTCGCCTGAGAACAGAAGATACCCCACCGGCGTGCCTTTCTTCCGGAGCGCGTCGACCATCATCTCCGCCTGATTCGGGGGTACGACTTCATCCTCATCGCCCTGAAAGAAAATCACCGGAGCTGAAAGCCGATCGACGCACGAAATCGGGGACCGTTCGCGATACACATCCGCTTTCTCCGGATAAGGGCCGACGAGCGTATCGAGATAGCGCGATTCGAATTTGTGCGTGTCCCGCGCGAGGATGGCCAGATCGCTGACTCCGTAATGGCTCGCCCCGCCGCGAAAATAATCGTGGAAGGTCAGCGCGGCCAGTACGGTGTAGCCGCCCGCGCTGCCTCCGGTGATCACGCTCCGTTCACCATCCACCATGCCCTGACCGGCCAGAAACTTCGCTCCGTTGATGCAGTCTTCGATGTCCACAATGCCCCAGTTGCCGTCCAGACGCCGGCGATACTCGCGTCCGAAGCCGCTGCTGCCGCCATAATTCACATCGAGCACGGCAACGCCGCGGCTGGTCCAGTATTGGATCTGCAGATTCAGAATGCCTGTCGCCGCGCTGGTCGGGCCGCCGTGGCACTTGACGAGTAGCGGAGGCCGGTCTCCTTCCGCCGGTTCGTAATCCGGATTCCACGCCGGATAATAAAGCCCGAATGCGGTTCTCTCGCGACCGGTCGGAAATTCCACGGGCTCGGCCTTCGAAAAGTACTTCGCCAGATCGGGATCGTCAGCCACGGTGTTCGACTTCTTCAGTACATCGGTCTGGCCGGATTCGACGTTGAACAGAACGATCCCCGCGGGAGAGATGCCGGAGCCGGCCCGAAACGCGATCTTTTCCCTGCCCCCGCGCAGATACGAAAAATCGGTGAAGGGCACATCGAGCGTCTTGAAATCTCCCGAGGCGAGATCGAGGACCGCAAGGTATCCCAATCCCTTTGAATGATAGGAACAGACCAGCTTGCCGGGGCCCGCAAAGGCGTAGGAAGACATTCCGAGCACCCACTGCGGCTGGCCGAACTCGGCGTCCATGGGGGCGAGCGGCTCGGTCGGGGTGCGCGACTTCTGCCGGTAGATGTTCCACCAGCCCGAGCGATCCGAAACGAAATACAGCGCCGAGCCGTCGGGCGCCCACTCCGGCTGAAAGACGGACTCGCTTTCGCCGCCCGCGATCTGAATCGGTTCTCCGGTGGAAGCTCCCGTCGGGTCGAGCTGGACTACATACAGGCCGGTGCCCATCCATGGCATGTTCGGATGGTCCCAGGCGAGAAACGCCAGCCAGCGGCCGTCGGGCGAAAGACGCGGCGACGAATAGAAATCGTGTCCCGACGCCAGGATCGTGCCGCTGTCCGGATCTCCCCCGATATCCACCCGCACCAGTGTGTTGACCGGTTGGCGATCCTCAATGCCGTGATCTTCGCGAACTCCGATCCAGCCTCGACGCCGGGGATCGACGAAGCCATCGGCATAGCGCCAGGGGCCCTCCGGAGTGAGCGGAAGCGGCTGGTTTCCGTAGCGGTCCATGCGGTAGAGGCGGTTATCGGCGTAGTTTGAGAAGTAAACCATCCCATCGAAAACCGACCATGCGCCTCCGCCGTATTCGTGGACCCGTGTGCGCACGTTGAAACCCTGCGGCGTGATGTCTTCGGTCGAGGCATTCCATGACACATAGCGAACCACTACCGAACGCCCGCCCTCCTGCGGACGGGATTCGAGCCAGTACATCTCGTCGCCATCGAAGCGCACTTCGGAAAGCCCGATCGATTGTTCCACGATGAGATCCGAAGTGACAGGCGATTTCCAGGAGCCGCAGGGCGCAATCTTCATAAGGTTGATATTACGATCTGACGCGCGAGACAATCGACATCAGTGTTCGAAAAGGTTTTGATCGCCAACCGCGGCGAGATCGCACTGCGGTCGATACGTACGCTGCGCGAAATGGGAATCCGCTCGGTCGCGGTCTATTCGGACGCGGATCGCGCGGCCCTGCATGTCCGCAAAGCGGATGAAGCGGCCCACATCGGGCCTTCGCCGTCTTCGGAGAGCTATCTCAATATCGACAGGATTCTCGATGCGTCGCGGCGTCACCGGGTCCAGGCGATTCATCCGGGCTACGGCTTTCTAAGCGAGAACGCGCGCTTCGCCCAGGCTTGCGAAGATGCCGGATTTGTTTTCATCGGTCCTTCGGCGCAGTCCATCGCGCTCATGGGTTCCAAGACGGAGGCCCGCCGGGTTGCAAAAGACGGAGGCGCGCCGATCGTTCCGGGAACTGAATCGGGCGTTACTTCGAGCAGCGACGCGATCGCGTTCGCGCGTGAGGCTGGGTTTCCGGTGATGCTCAAAGCCGTCGCGGGCGGTGGCGGCAAAGGCATGCGCCGGGTGGATCGGATGCAGGATCTCGAAGCTGCCTTCGACGAGGCGTCGAGCGAAGCCCTGCGTGCGTTTGGCGACGGCAGCATTTACGTCGAGAAGCTGATCGAACACGCCCGGCACATCGAGATTCAGGTGTTCGGCGACAGGCATGGCAATCTGGTACACCTCGGAGAACGCGAGTGTTCCGTGCAGCGGCGTCACCAGAAAGTGATTGAAGAATCGCCTTCCGCGCTGGTTTCGCTGATACCCGGCCTGCGGGATCGGATGGGAGAGGCGGCCGTGCGCGCCGCGCGCGCCGCCGGTTATTACAACGCCGGGACTGTCGAGTTCCTGGTCGATCGCGACCGTCATTTCTACTTCCTCGAAATGAATACGCGCCTTCAGGTGGAGCATCCGGTCACCGAGCTCGTCACCGGTCTCGATCTGGTCAAGCTACAGGTGGAAGTGGCCGACGGCGGGCGCCTGCCG
>JALYHT010000136.1 GCA_030776225.1 Acidobacteriota bacterium
GCCTGCCGATCTGGAAGCCTGGAAGTGCTCGCTGGTTCCCTGAACTGCGCAGGCTAAGAGGCCCAGGGATCGATCAATTCCACGCCGCAGTCGGCGAAGTCGCGCACGTTCCGAGTGGCGATTGCCGCCCCGTGCGACAGCGCGATCGCCGCAATCTGTGCATCGAGTTCACCGATCGGCCTCCCCAGTCTGCGTCGCTCAGCTGAAATATGGGCGAAAGCGTGGGCCGCAGGTTCATCGAAGTCCATGATGTGGCCTTTGAGCTCTCGAAACATGCTGTCCACCGCCCCTTCCAGGACTGTTCGCCGCCTTCCTTTCGGAACCAACTGAACTCCGTACAGCACTTCCGAAAGCGTTATCGTGGTGGTGAACAAAGTTCCGGGAACGAAGGACGCCAGCCAGTTCCGCACCTCAGGCAAGGGGGCTGGTTTCATAATTTCCGAGATTACGTTGGTATCGAGAATAATCATTTATTCGAAAACAGGCGGCTCGCGGGCGGGTTCTTTGCGCCGGGGATATTCCGGCAGATCGACGCCACCGAGGGGCTCGAATAATGCGCGAATCGATTCGTACAAATTCGGCTCGCGTTCGCTGGTCGCTACCGCGATCTTCAGAATCTCGCGCGCTTCTTCTTCCATGGAGCACCCATGTTTCGCCGCGCGCATCCGCAGCCGCTTCTTGACCCCTTCATCCAGATTCCGAATGGTAATGCTGGCCATGCAATCAATGCTATCATTGATCGCATTTTCTGCATACCGGTCGGAATTGCGCGGCTGCGCGGATCACGCGCCCGATCGCTTCGGCGACGGCGTCGGGCGCGTCGAATTGCAGCCAGTGTCCCGAATTCGGCACCACGCAATGCATCCCCCGCGTTGACAAGCTGGCATCGTGTTCATGTTCCGCCAGATCCTGCGGACTGGCAGTGGCGGCGGATAAGACTTCGAGCGGCAGATCCCCGAGGTCTATACTTTCGTCGAGTTGCCGAACGCTTACGGGCAGGCTTTCCAGCGTGTCCGCCATGGTCTGGAAGCTCTTCGGCTGCGCCCAGTGCCGCGCAATAGAGGGCCAGAGTTCGGGCGGTATCCTGCGAAGGTCGCTGGACAACCTTTCCAGCACGCTCGCGCCCCGACCCGCGAATATTCGTCCCACCATCTTTGGAATATGCAGTGAACCGCTCGTGAGCAATCCGAGCGCGGGTCTCACAACCCCCAGCCGGGCCAACAGCGCGCCCCGGCGCGACAACAGAATGCCGCGCGCGAGCGTGGGGTTCATTACCCTCCATCCGGCGCGAACCATGGGGTCGATCAGAACGAGACCCGCTACCCGCTCGGGATGGCGCTGCTGGAACACGCGCGCGATCAAGCCGCCGAACGAATGCCCCGCGACGATCACCGGTCCGTCAACCGGAAGCTTATGCAGCAAGAGCCAGAGATCCTCTGCCGAATCGAGCGCCGTATACCCTTTGGACACGCGATCGCTCCACCCCAGCCCCGCGCGATCATAAGTGATCACGGTGGCCAGCATGGCAATCCGCGGAGTTATGGAAGCCCAACTCAGCGAGGTCGCGGCCGCGCCCGCCTCCAGAATGACTGTGGGCGCTCCGGAGCCGGAAATGTTCACGTGCAGCCGGCGTCCTCCGACGTCCACCAACCTCCCTGTCGGCGTAATCTTCACTGCATTGTGTTCCCTGTCATCAAAGATTTTTACAAACAGGATGGATGTCGCGCTACCATGCGGAATTGAACGACTACTTACTCTCCGTCATTCTCGGGATCGTCGAAGGCCTGACCGAGTTCCTGCCAGTCAGTTCCACCGCGCATCTCCGGATCGTGGAAGCCATCCTCGGCGTCAGCCTCCACGATGGTTACTGGAAAATGTTTTCCATCGTGATTCAACTGGGGGCCATCCTCTGCCTGCCCCTTTATTTCCGGACCCGCATTATGGGATTCCTCGCCACATACCCAAGCGGGTCCAAAGGCGACAAGACGGCCGTCACGCATCCGCTGGCGTTAACGGCGATTGCGTTTGCGGTGACCGCCGCGACTTCGCTGCCGCTGACTAAACTGATCGGCAAAAATCTCGAAAGTCTGGTGGTGATGGGCGCCGCGCTGCTCATCGGCGGAATCGTGATGTGGATCGTGGACGCGATCTATGGCGGGCAAAAGGGTGGATCGTTTGAAGCGGCCGCGGCCGAGGAGGTCGAAAAAATGACGGTGCCTCAAGCTATCTGGATCGGCCTCTGTCAGACTCTCGCGCCGGTCTTTCCGGGCACGTCGCGCTCTATGGCCACCATCGCCGCGGGACAGGTAGCGGGGCTTTCACGCACCGCCGCTCTGGAATTTTCGTTCCTGCTGTCCATTCCCACAATGGCCGCCGCTACCGGCTATGATCTGCTGAAAACCATGAAAGGCGCCGATCGCGTACACATCGATGCGCACGGCTGGACGTTGATTGCCATCGGCTTCCTCATCTCTTTTATGGTCGCCTATGCGGTAGTGGCGTGGTTTATGAACTGGGTGCGCAAGCGCGGTTTTACGCCCTTCGCGATCTACCGCATTCTCGCCGGCTCCGTCGTGCTTTACTGGGCTCTCAACGGCATCCGTTAGGCGGTTAAAATCTATAAAACTTGTGCCGGCAAGCCCGGCACCGGTAGGGCGCTAAAAAGAACAGCCGAAGCATTTCTTCCCAAAGACCCTTCCGGTAAGCGCGCCGCACGTTAGTTGAAGTGCAGTTCGGGCAAAATCCATACTTGCCGCTGAAGTCTTCCTCACGCTCTTCATCGGCAATAAATGGACTGGTGGCTTCAGACTGCGCGTTCGCAAACTTAGATTCCTCCAGCCGAAATCCAGGCACCGCAGCGGAAAGCGTATTCTCGATGCTGGTTACAACCGAACTGACTTTCTGTTCAGCCACGCGCGAGGAGTCGCGCAGATTGCCTATCGTTTTCGTTTGAATCGAGGAAATCTGTTCGAGGGTATCGATTCGCCCGCCCAACTGGTCATTCAGTACAGCGGTGCTCTGATCGATGGCTCTCTGGCCCATTTCCCTGAAATCGCTGAGCAGCTTATTCTCGAGTTTGGAGATGTGCTCGCCGACTCGATCCTGGATCAGAGAGGGAAGCTCGTGCTGGAGTTTTGCGGCACGCTCCCGGGTTCGCGCACTCTCCAGCGCCTGGCGTTGATCCGCAGCTATCTCACGCAACGGGTTGACCCGTCGGCCCGGGAGCTTTCGATGGTTGCGCCGCATACTCGTCAGGACGTCCTGTGCAGATTGTAACCTGCCGTAAAAGGGCGTGGATTACGCGGGGAGCGAAACCGGGCTATTACTAAGCCGCGCTTCGTCCGCGAAACAAATGCACCAGCAAAAATATAACTGCGACAACAAGTAAGAGGTGAATTCCGCCGCCCGCCACATGAAACGCAGTCCATGCCAGGAGCCAGCCGATAACCAGAACGAAGAATAGAACCAGGAAAATGAAATCGCCTATGAGTCGCATATTGCCTCCGCGCTCAGTACAGGCATTTCTGGCACCAAATTCCTTCTTTTTACACAGTGCCTGTAAACGGATTGTGCGCTGGAGATTTCTGCGCCGGGGAGATTGGCGCTTGAGGTATTAATTCAGCTAATAGTGAAATCTGGGGCGGCTGGTGGGGCTTGAACCCACGACATCCAGAACCACAATCTGGCGCTACTACCAGCTGAGCTACAGCCGCCGCAAGGGGTAGAACCATCTTAGCATCGCCCACAACGGGAT
>JALYHT010000137.1 GCA_030776225.1 Acidobacteriota bacterium
GGGAAACTCAGCAAAGAGCTGACGGTGGAGGCGATTCCGGCGCGGCCCGTTCCGAAGGCCGCGCCTGCCCCGCCGCGTAAACGAGCGCCGCTGCCGGCCCCTCCAATCGCCAGGGCCCCCGCGGCCAAACCCGTCATACTGGATGCCCCGAAGATTGAACTGCCAAAGAGCCCGGCCGAGTCGCAGGCGGACCAACTGGCAAAACTGACGCACCCTGCGCCTCCGCCTCCCCCTGCACAGCCCCCGAAACTGGCGCTGGAAAATGTAGCGCAGCCTCCGGCTCCCGCCGGTGGCTCGAATCAGGGCAGACCTCTGCGCGGGCTGATTGCGCCAAATCAGGCTGTCGAGGCGGCGGTCAGGGATCTCGCCGCGAATGGTGCGGTGCCCGGACATCAGGTGGTCGACGATGCGGGAGCTGAATCTTCGGGTGCGGGGCTGGGCTTAAATCTGCCGCCTTCGGCAGGCCGCCCACATTCCAACCTCGAGCTCCGCAGCGACCCTTTGGGCGCCGATTTCAGACCTTACATGCAGCAGGTGCTCGCCGCGATCCGGCGCAACTGGTTTGCCGTATACCCGGAAGCGGCACGGCTTGGACAGCGAGGCGAAGTGATTCTCGAATTTGCCATCGCGAAGCAGGGTATGGTCACCAAGGTGATCTTTTCGAGTGCGTCGGGAGCCAAGGCGCTCGATCAATCGGCGGTTGCCGCCATCAGTGCGTCGAACCCGCTTCCACCGCTGCCCTCGAGCTTCAGGGGCGACCGTATCGTGCTGCGTATGACGTTCATGTACAACATGCAGCGCTGACACTGCCGCTTTGAAAACGGCATCCGGCGAACGTGTTAATATCGAAGAGTCTTTGCCCGCCTCCCAATTTTCGCGAGTGCCTTCTGGTTCTACCTCCCATCCGCCTTTCAGGTGCCTGGTGCAGTTCCGACAAAGACCTGAATTGTGGGCGCAAAGGGCGAAAGCTGCGTTTTGCGCCGGAAAGAAAGAAATAGAGGAAATATAGAATGACAAATATCTTTGTCGGTAATCTGAGCTACCAGACCACACAGGAAGACCTCCAGCAGGCCTTCTCGCAGTACGGCGGCGTCGAGCGCGTCAACATCGTAACCGACCGCGACAGCGGTCAGCCCCGTGGATTTGCTTTTGTCGAAATGACGGAGCGCCGCGACGCCGAAACGGCTATCGCGCAGCTCAACGGTGCGGAAATGAACGGCCGCGCTCTCAACGTCAATGAAGCCCGTCCGAAGCCGGCAGGCGGTGGCGGCGGCGGTATGGGCGGTCGCGGTCGCGGCGGCAGCGGCGGTGGTGGCGGACGCGGCGGATCTCGCTGGTAAACAAACCAGCTCGCAACAAACTAACGACGAGCTGAAACGTATAAAGTAATGGGGGGCCGTTTGCACGGCCCCCGAATCAGGATCCCTTTAAAGCTAATTTTTAAACCGATCTTATAATCAGGAGAAGAGTATGGCCGGCCGCGGACCACAGTCTTTTAAGAAGCGTCAGAAAGAACAGCAGCGGAAAGAAAAGCAGCTGGAGAAAGCCCAGAAACGGGTGGAACGCAAAACCCAGCCGAGGGAAGAGGAAGAACTGGTTGTCCTCGACCGCCCGCTGATCTTACCTGAATTCATGGACGATCCGGAAGAAACGGATGAATCCGAAGACCGGGAACCCTCGGGCCACCCGGCAGTTTCAAAATTTTAACCAACCGTTGGCTCATTGTCGCCGCGCCTACTTGACTCGGTGGTTTCCGCACCCTTCATTTCTTCACCAATGAATAAAAGACTCGTGGCGGCGATGGGCGCATATGCGGTTCTGATCGCCCTCGCGGCGTACCTTCTGCGGGGCGTTTTTCTCTCCGCCGTCCTGACCCTCTTCCTCCTGCTCATCGTCCGAACCCTTATCGCCCTCAAAGCCGGCTGGGTCCAAACCGGTTCCATTCCGGTACAGACCGTTCCTGGGGCGGATTCCAATTCGGATCGAACGCCGTCGCTGCGTCATCCCTCCTGGCGCTAACTCCAGGCAGTCGCTGACCTTTTAGAATTCGGGCAAATGGTGAAGCCCGTGCCTTTAACAGGCGCAGATGCCCACCGCCAATGTCACTCAGTCAGCCCCGGCTTCTGCGATGATCGCCAGGGAGACCACCCAAAGCGAACGCGACGAACTCGTGTTGAGACACCTGCCGCTGGTGCGTGCCATAGCGATCCGTGTTTACGAGAATCTGCCGGTGCATGTGGACGTCGATGATCTCGTACATGCCGGCGTCATGGGGCTGTTCGACGCCGCCTTGAAATATGACGGCGAAAAACAGGTCAGCTTCCACGGTTACGCCAGACACAGGATCAAGGGCGCCATCCTTGACAGCCTGCGCGATATGGATTGGGCGTCGCGGGATTTGCGCAAACGCCACAAGCAACTCGAGGCGGTCACCCGCGAACTGTCCGCGGTGATGGAGCGCCAGCCAACAGAAGCCGAAATCGCCGACAAGATGGGCATGGATGTGACCCGATGGCGGCAGGTCGCGGTCGAACTGCGCATGGTGGGGCTGCTGTCCGCCTCAAGCCGCGCGCCTGAGAGCGAAAACCAAAACGTCCCCGAGTTTCCTGCGACGGATCGGCTGAACCCGGACGTGCTCACAGGCCAGAAAGAGCTGCGAAGCGTTCTCTCCACGGCCATACAGACGCTTCCCGAGCGCTACCAGATCGTCATTGGACTTTATTACCTGGGAGGCAAAACGATGCGCGAAATCGGCGACAAACTGGGCATCAATGAAAGCCGCGTGTCACAGATCCATCGCGCCGCGCTGGACAAAATGAGCTCCACTCTCCAGGCCGCGGGAATTCATTCGAGCGAGTGCCTGCTGTAAAAGGCTATTTCTTTGCCGCGATGACCGCGTCGATGGTCGCCTGCGTGATCGGGTGATACATCGGGCGCGCCTTCGCGTAAATGTCAGTCGCGCGTTCGCGGTCGAGCGCCTCATAGAGGGGCCTGACATACTTCCGGCGGCCGACGGTCGCGAGAAAATTTTCTATCCTCGCGTAAGCGGGCTCATATCCATTTCGCGCCGCCAGGAACAGCCATTGGGCGAGAATTTCATTGTTGCCCGATTCCGTGAAATGGTGGTCCGAATCGAGCCGGCGCATTTCGGCAGCGGAGAGTGTCTGCGGCAGTTCGCGAAGAAAGCGCATCCATTCCTGCGTGCTCCATTCGGTAGTGTCGATTTTCTTTCCCTGCATCCATTCGCGGGCCGCCAGATCGACGGCATGAAACGCCTCGGAAGAAGGCACGATAGCCCCCGCGGGCAGGCTCGTCCCAGAGATCCAGGCCTTGATATCAGGCCGCGGTTCTTGTGCCCCGGCTTCGAAGAGATGGCTTTTCATATAAGCCATCGATTGTGCCGTCGTGATGCTCTGAAAAGCGAAATGATCGAAGTAGTCCCTCAGATATGCGTCGAACCGTTCGCGCCCAAAAGCGGCTTCAATCTGGCGCAGAAATAAAGAGCCCTTCTCGTACGGGATCTGTGTCGCCCCTTCGTCGGGATCGCGACCCGCAAGATCCACGTGCAACACCTGATCCGCCGGCGGATGTGACTTCAGCTCGTCCAGCAACTCTCCATACCCGAGCGCCGCCTCCATATCCGCGCGTCTCTTCCCGTAAAGCTGCTCCAGAATGCGCCGTTCAATGTAAACCGTGTAGCCCTCATTCAGCCAGAAGTCGCTCCACGTCGCATTGGTTACCAGATTTCCCGACCACGAGTGCGCCATCTCATGGGCCACCAGCGACACCAGACTCTTGTCTCCCGCGATCACCGTGGGAGTCGCAAACGTCAGCATCGGGTTCTCCATGCCGCCGAACGGAAAGCTGGGCGGCATCACGAGCACGTCGTAACGGTCCCAGCGATAGGGTCCGTACAACCGCTCCGCCGCTTCCAGCATCTTCTCCATGTCCGAGAATTCAGCCGCCGCGTTCCCCACCACGGCTGGCTCCGCCCAAACCCCGGTGCGCGCCCCCGTCGACTGAAACGCGAGATCGCCTGCTGCCAGAGCGATCAGGTAAGGCGGAATCGCTTTGTCCATAATGAAGCGGCAGCCGCCCGGATCGGCATTCGCGGAACAGTTGCCTTCCGTTTTCGCCCCCATCACCGCTTTCATTCCCGCGGGAACATGCACCCGCGCCTCGAACGTCACGCGAACGCCGGGTGAATCCTGCAGCGGTATCCAGCTTCGCGCGTGAATCGCCTGCGACTGCGTGTAGAGAAATGGGCGGCGTTTTCCCGTTGTCTGTTCAGGCGTAAGCCACTGTAGTGCGCTCGCCACAGGGTCGGTGGAATAACGAATCCTTACAAACCTGGTGTCGGGCGCGATGTCGATTCGCAGAGGCGCGCCCAGTACTCTGTCGCTCTTGCCTGTGGAGAATCGCGCTTCCCGATATTTCACGCCGTCCGGCGACACCTCCGTTTCATCGATCTGCAGAGACCGCGAATCCAGAATCAGCTGCCTGGCGTCGCGCCCGTACTGTTCGATCGACAGAATGGCCGTCCCCTGAATCGTCTGCTGCTCGAAAATCACGCTGAGGTTCAGATTCAGATGGCGGACGCGCACCAGTTCAGGATTTGAATAGGAGTGGATATCGTGAGCGAGCACAGGTTTTTCAATATGGCCGGCGGTTTTTGTATGGCAAGCTGTCAAAAAAATCGCCGCCCAAACCATTGTGGCGGCTCTGTTCACTGCTCTATGGCAAATCAACTTCGATTATCTCCGACGGCCACGTTGGAACAAATCCGTAACCTTGTGCATATCCTGAACATCTGGAACATATAATGGGAGTTCCGATTTGAAGAATATACCTGTGCGCTTACTTGCTCCCGCCTTTTTCCTCACTCCCATACTGCTGTGCGCGCAGGCAGCGGTTCCCCCTGTTCCCGTCGCGGAAGGCCATACGCCACTGGCGGGCGAGCCCGGCTCCGGAGAGGACAAACGAATCTTCGGGATGCTGCCGAACTACCGTACCGCCGATGGTTCGATTCCGTTTTCCCCCCTCACAACGAAGCAGAAGTTCACGATCGCCCGCAAAGACACGCTGGATTACCCGTCCTACCTGCTGGCGGCCGCGTTTTCCGGAATTTCGCAGGTGGACAACAGCAACCCTTCCTTTGGCCAGGGGCTGAAAGGCTATGCGCGCCGCTATGCCTCCGCTGTAGCGGATCAGGATCTCGGAAACTTCATGACCGAAGCGATCTTTCCGTCACTCCTGCACGAAGACCCGCGCTACTTCCGCAAGGTGCATGGCGCGGTGAAAGACCGGCTCTTGTACGCGGCCACCCGTGTGCTCGTTACGCGCACGGACGCGGGCAACTGGCGCTTCAATTTTTCCGAATTTCTTGGTAATGGAACGGTGGCGTCGATAGGCAACGCCTACTATCCCGATGCGCGCGGGTTCTCTCCCACCATGCAGCGCATGGGGACGCAGATCGGCACCGATGCCATTTCCGGAGTACTGAAGGAATTCTGGCCGGATATCAAGAATAAGTGGCTGAAGAAACACTCGGCCGTCAACGCCGATTAGGCTTTACGCGCCCGCTTCCGCAACTGGCTAAGCGGGCGCGTTTCCACCGTGTACTGCGGTTTACTCTTCGCGCGTGACGTTAACGGTAATCTCGGCGGTCACTTCGCGGTGCAGCCGAACGGTCACCTTATGCTCGCCCAGCGTCCGGATCGGCTCTTCCAGATGAATTTTCCGGCGCTCCACGTTGTAATGCTGCGCCGTCAGTGCATCCGAAACATCCGCCGCAGTTACCGAGCCGAACAATTGATCGCTCTCGCCGGCCTTGCGCGAAATCGTCACCGTTACCGCTCCCACCAGTTTTGCGAGTTCCTGCGCTTCGCCGATCTGCTTCGCCTCTTTGCGAAGATGCGCCTGCCGCTCCTGCTCCACGATCTTTTTGTTCGCATCGGTTGCAGGCACGGCCAGTTTCTTCGGCAAAAGGAAGTTGCGCGCGTACCCCGGCGCCACCTTCACCACATCGCCGCGCGTACCGAGGTTATCGATATCTTCCCTGAGAATGATTTCCATTTGGGTCGAGTCTCCTCTTTACACCGCTGCCGCGAAAGGCAGCAATGCAATGTTTCGCGCTTTCAGAATGGCGTCAGTCAAACGGCGCTGGTGTGGCGCGCACACGCCCGAGATCCGCCGCGGCACGATCTTGCCGCGTTCCGCTATGAACGCCTGCACCATCCGAACGTCTTTGTAGTTGATATCGTCGATCTTCTCGACGCAGAACCGGCAAACTTTCTTGCGCCGGAAATACTGCTTCTTTCCAACTGCGGCCGCTTTATCGCCGCCCGTTGGCCGCTGTGAAGCCGCGATCGGTCTTCCACCTCTTTGTTCAGCCATTATTGAGATCTCCCTGCTTACTCGTTCGTGGGTTGTCCGGACTTTTCAGCCGGACCGGATTCTGCCGCCGGGGTAACCGGAGCGCCAGGCGCGGGGTGTGTTGGAACAGGCGCGGCCCCCGGGGGCACAGGCGCTGCAATGGGCGCAGCCGGAATCGGAGCTCCAGGCAACGGGTGGCTCGCGCCTTCCGCCGCTCCGCCCAGCATCTGCTGCGCGAGCGAAGGCTGGGGCGCTGCCGCCTGCGGACGCCGGTGCGCGCGCTTCTCGCGCTCCTTCTTCCGCTTGTCCAGACGCTTCAGCGTCTCGTCTATACGAACGGTCAGAAACTTGATCACCGAATCCTGCACGCGCAGGCGGCGTTCAAACTCCTTCACGGTCGGGGCTTCCGCGGTGAACTGCATCAGCACATAGCTGCCTTCGCGATGCTTATCGATGCGATACGCCAGCCGCCGCTTTCCCCACTTATCGACCTTGTCAATCGAGCCACCGCTGCTGGTGACGCTCTTGCTCATCTGGTCAACGAGGTGGTCGATCTCTTCTTCTGTCGCATCGGGTTTCACGATGAACAGATTCTCGTAGATTCTCATTCTTCCTCTTTTTTCGGACCGCGCATTCCGGAACCATCTTCCGGAGCGCCATCCGCCGAACCCTGGGCGCGACGATTGAATTTCGTCATGGACATTTCGACGCCCCGGGCAATTATGGATTCTGTCGCATCGGCCGCGAGGTCGATGAACGAATCGAGCGTTTCGTTTTGCCGCCGCGTAAACCGCGACAACAGATAATCTTTGCCCGAAGGCAAAGCATGGCCGGGATGCACTCCCAGCCGAACCCTTGGAAACTCCTCGGTCCCGAGTTTCGCGATAACATCGGCCACGCCATTATGGCCAGCCGGCCGCCCATTCGGCCTGACCCGGATCGAGCCCCAGGGCAGATCCAGTTCGTCATAAACCAGAACCAGATCCCGCGCCGGAATTTCATTCTTCTCCAGCAGCGGTTTTACAGCCACGCCGCTCAGATTCATAAAAGTCTGGGGCTCGACCAGCAGCACCGTTTTACCGCCGATGCTCCCCTGGCCCACAATCGCCTGGCATTCCTTCCGCGTCATGCGAATGTTATGCCGCGCGGCGAGCCGGTCCACCACCAGAAAGCCCATATTATGGGGCGTAGCGGCATACTGCTCGCCGGGGTTGCCAAGGCCGGCCACCAGGAACATTCCCGGTTATTTCTTCTTGCCTTTTTCCGGCGCCGGGGCAGCGGCGGGAGCGGCTTCATCCTTCTTGCCCTTCTTCGCCGCCACTTCAGGCTCGGCTACAGCCGCTTCAGGCGCCGCCTCTTCCTTGATACCCACCACGTGCGCAATCACCACATCGGGCGAGGTCAGGATGCGAACCCCGTCCTTCGCGTCCAGTTGAGAGACGCGGATGTTCGTGCCGATCATCAGTTCAGTCACGTCCACATCGAATTGATCCGGAATGTTGTCCGGGATGCACTCGATTTCCACGGTCTTGGTCACAATGTCCAGCACGCCGCCCTGCTGCTTCACGCCCCTGGCTTCGCCCCGCACATGCACCGGAACCGAAACGCGCAGCTTGCGCGTGAGGTCGATGCGCTTCAGGTCGATGTGCATCAACGTGCCTTTGACCGGATGGTATTGCTCATCGGCAACGATCACGGGGGTTTTCTCGGCGCCCGTAACTTCCACGTCGAAAATTGAGTTGTGCCCTGTCTTGCTGCGGATGATGCGCAGGATATCTTTCGGATTGACGCTGATGGCGCGCGGGTCCTGAAACGCGCCGTAAATAACGGCCGGAATCCGGCCACTGACGCGGACGCGCCGCGCTTCGTTTTTGCCGCGGCTCTCGCGAGCTTCGGCTGCTACAACCGTTTCAATTCTCAATTTCTTATCTCCTCACCGCAAGTCCGTTTCATTCCCGAAGGAATGAGTCGTGGGTTGCGTCCCAAACCGCTTTAAGCCACATAAAAGTGGCGAACTTCAAACAAACAAAACGCTGATCGATGTCTCTTCGTGGATCGACTGTACGGCCCGCGCCAGCAGCGGCGCCACCGAGAGCGACCGTATCTTCCCGCATCTCTCCGCCTCTTTCGACAGCGGAATCGAATTGGAAACCACCACTTCGTTAATCCTCGACTCACTGATCCGCTGCACTGCCGGACCCGAAAGTACCGCATGCGTCGCGCAGGCCGTCACGCTCAGCGCGCCATGTTCGAACAACGCTTCAGCTCCCTTTACCAGAGTGCCGGCCGTATCGATCAGATCGTCCACAATCAGGCAGTTCTGGCCCTTCACATCGCCAATCACGTGCATGACTTCGGCGACATTCGCTTCTTCCCGGCGCTTATCGATGATGACCAGCGGCGCATTCAGCCGTTTGGCCACAGACCGGGCCCGCTCCACGCCCCCGGCGTCTGGCGAAACCACCGTGAGAGCTTCTATATTCTGCGGCTTGAAATAATCTATGGTCACCGGGCGAAAAAACAGGTGATCCACAGGCTTATCGAAAAAGCCCTGAATCTGCGCCGCGTGCAGATCGAGAGCCATAACCCGGTCAGCGCCAGCCGTTTCAAGCAGGGATGCCACCAGTTTCGCCGAAATCGGCACCCTAGGCTTGTCCTTCCGATCCTGGCGACCGTATCCATAATAGGGTAACACTGCCGTAATTCGTTCAGCCGACGAGAGCTTCAGGTCCTGAATCATCAGCAGCAGTTCCATCAGGTGCGAGTCGACCGGGGTACAGGTCGGCTGCACCACAAAACAATCGGCGCCGCGCACGTTTTCAAGTATCTGAAGATTGATTTCACCGTCGGAGAAGCGTTTGAGCCGCGTCAGTCCCAGCTCCAGACCCAGTTGCTGACAGACCTCCTGGGCCAGCGTCGGGTTGGCGCTGCCGGTGAAGATTTTAATGCGATCCGCGTTCATTGCTCGGACAGGCTTCGGGCGTACGGGCTTTGGGGAGGCCATAAGGTTCCTTTGACATGGAGTTTCAACGCCCGTCTCCAGGCGGAACGATACTGCGCGCGACTGACAAACGATATTGGCAACGCTGTCCCGTCCGAAAATGATTTTGCCGCGCGCTCCAGCTGTGACTGCTTTGAAAAAATCCCGAAAATCGCCGAACCGCTTCCCGTCATTGCAGCGGGCCTGGCCCCGAAACGCTGAAGCTTTTCTTTGATCCCGCTGAGTTCCGGGTAGCGGTCGAAGACCACCGCCTCGAAGTCATTGTCATCCATGGCGAGATTGTTACTGAGTACGCCAGGCCCGCCGCCTGCGCACACGCGCCACACCTTGTGTTGGAAATTACTCAGTTTATGTGGTAAGGGAATTGATGTCAATCGAGGCGAGAGATCCCTGTATGCCTCGGCGGTCGAGGAATGAATCCCGCTCACGACCAACAAACCTCGCGCTGCGGGAACATCCGGCAGTGGATACAGTTCCTCCCCGCGCCCAAGGCCAAGTGCCGCGCCCCCGTGCAGAAAGAAGGGCACATCGCTGCCTAACTGTGCCGCCAAAAGCTGCAGGCGATCCATAGGCAACGCCTTACCGGCAAGTACTGGCAGACCCAGCAGCACAGTTGCGGCATCGGACGAACCGCCCCCGAGCCCGGCACCCTGCGGGATGTGTTTCTTTAACTTGAATCGTGCTTCTCCATGAATCGAAAGCGCTTCCAAGACAATGAATGCTGCACGTTCCACTAAGTTATCCGCAATTTCAGGAGTGCCTTCAATGTGAACAGAGGTCTTCCGCCCTCTCTTGAAAGTGACCTCAATGCGGTCCGCGAGGGAGATCGTCTGGAAAACCGTTCGCAGTTCGTGGAAACCGTCGGTGCGTTTGTATAGAATCCGCAGACCCAGATTCAATTTTGCGAAAGCGGGCAACTTCGCAGAAACGGGTTCAGTCCGGCTGACTGCCAGCTTCATTTATCGTACTGGAGCAGGGAATGAACGTCGTAGCCATCCAGTTTACGGCGTCCGTTCAGAAAGGTTAGCTCGACAACAAATCCTACGCCTGCAACAGTTCCGCCCAAACCCTCAACGAGTTCTATAGTAGCTTTGGCAGTTCCGCCCGTGGCCAGCAGATCGTCCACGATCAGAACTCGGCTGCCTTTTTTTATTTATTAACTATGAACTTCAATCG
>JALYHT010000138.1 GCA_030776225.1 Acidobacteriota bacterium
CTTATAAGCGATCAGGTGCAATTCCTGCCCTTCCCTGCCAAGTTCGCGGCGCAGGTCGGGATGCACCACAATCCTCGACTGGCCGTCCATCTCGACATCCGCCCCGAGGTCGTTCGCATTGAACGAAATGTTGCTGGATGCCTGCGGATCGTCCTGGAACGAATCCAGGAACTCCTCATTTACGCGCCACTCGGATATCGGATATAGTTGCGCTATGCGTCTGTCAAGACTTGTCAGATACAATTTGCGCTCCGGAAGGCTATTGAAAAACTGTGCAAAATCAGCTGGAAGCTTGAGTCTTCCTTTGTCGTCAAGGCGCCCAGGATACCGGCCACGGGGAAGCTCAACCCGGCTGCCGGTGGGAGTTGCTTCGCTATTTTGATCGCCCTGGGCCACTTTTTTACCACTTTATATCCACTTAACTTAACACTACGGATTGTGGCACGACTGAGATCGGGTTGCAATAGGAAAGTTGAACGAAGTATTGGGAATTCTGTAAGTTAGGCTGCTACTACGAAAAGCGTAGCTGGAGCCACAAGCCACAATAGCCAGGCAATCAGGCGAATAGATAGCGAATGTAATCAGAGCAGGTAATTATCCCCTCAGTACAAGGGACGACAAAAAACCGGAAAAATGTCGCGTTTTGCGGGACGGGCGGCGGGCGAAAATCACTGTAGACTTTTAGGAGAAAATCATGAATCACCAGTTGATGCAGGGCGACAGCAGCAATCCGTATCTAATAGTGACGAGCGACTCGTGGATGGAATTGATGCAGGGCGTCAACGCCCAGATTCGGAGTGACGCCAAATGGAAAACTGTCGGCGGGGTTTCGGTAGTTCACCAGACCTCGGAAAAGGGGCTATCTCGGACGATCTGGGCGCAGGCGTTGATTTGGGGTCGATAGACGATGGCGGCGTTTTCGTGAGCCTCATTCGGCACGGGCATATATCTCTATCTATCGGTATCTATTTGAAAATAGTTGCGCTAGTTGCTCTTGAATTTTGGCAGACGTAATGATTACAGTGGATTTGGGTTGAAAGTAATGGATTTGAGTGGAGCCAGCCGAGCTTGAATCGGCACTTCCGGGATGACGCCCCGTTGTGCTACCAGTTGCACCATGGCCCCGCAATGATCTGTTACCGATAATACCATTTGGGCTGTGAGCCCCCGCCGCCAAAAGCAGCGGGGGCCACAACCACCCGGGTCAGTACGATTGGCCTCGCACAGCCCGGGACGTTGGAGACAATGAGGTGTACGCTCATTGACCCTCCCCGACCTCGTAGATTTGCCGATGTTGCTGGCAGAGAGGCCGGAACTGAAAAGGCGGAGCGTATTAACTACACGCTCCGCTCCTTTATCCCGCTAACGGCAGCATCCCACCTTTTGATTCATCCTCGGGTTTGCTACCAGTATTCTGTTCTAGGTTTTTTTCAACACCCCGATAAATATTGGGCGCACTTCCAGCGCCCCGTCTCACTAACCGGATTTTTCCCTGCTCCGCAAGGATTTGCATGGTCTGGCCAACCGAGTAGATTGGCTTCTTGGCTTTCAATGGGTATCCGGTCTTTTCGAGGTGGGACAGCATCTTTGACGTGGTCCACTTTACGGTGGTGTCGGAATTGATCGTAGCGGCGATTGTGCCGCGCAAAGAGGTTACGGGCGACTCATCCAAGTCTTGATCCGCCGCCACGGAACGAATTGGCAGTGGGATTTGCCGTTCGTCGGACTTGGCGACCGCATCTTTGGCAGCGATGATCCGCTCTACGCGATCCAGGGCTTCAATGTCTCGTTTGAGTTCTTCTCTCAGGGAGAGGATTTGTTCGTGTGTCATGTGTGATTGGCCTCACGCTTAGCACTGTAGCACAGTACCTAGAGACGTGGTGAGAGAGGTTGATTGTCAATACATTCGTTCCACTTGTTGCATTAGAACGAGTACATGTAATTGATTAAATTAACTACGTACAGCATGACACATGCATCATCTTATTTTTCAGTTACTTACAGCGATAGAAGGAGAACACAAGGCGAAGCAATCGGGCGCTCTTAAAGTCCTTCTCTCGTTGTTTTTGTCAAGTGGTCGATGTCGCGAAAGAAAATTTTGGGGTGGCTGTGTACCCTTGAATTTTTGGTTGAAAGGGGCCAGAATTGGGGTGTGGAATCACCGAAGAAGGCGCTAGTTCCGTCAGGTCAGACCGAGCAGTTGCTAGAAAAATCTGCGGGCATAACGAAGGACGGATTCCATCAACTTCTAAAGCGAGCGATTACTCCGCCCGCTCCGAAACCTGCTCCAAAATCAGCTTGAACATTGGCCGCGCTACGTCGCGGCGATTGTACCTGAAGGCGTATTCGTTCAAATACTCCTGAAGGAACTTGGCGCTCACCATGTGATGCGTGCCGCCGATCCCGCGCTTTACCAAACTCCAGAATCCCTCAATCGTGTTCGTGTGAACGTCACCCATCACGTACACGCCCGCGCTGTGATTGATGCGCTTGTGCTCGTAGAACTTGCTCATGCTGCCGATGCCCTGATAGGCTTTGGCCTCATCCGTGTAGATCGTGCTGAGCGGCATGACGTATTTCTTGACGTTGTCCAGGAGCGTTTTGCTTTTCGCGTTCTCGATGGTGCGGGCGACAACGCGGCCCTTGCCGCCGTTCGTCTTCCGCTCCACCATACCCATAACGCCAGTCTTGTCGTGGTCGCCAGTCATCAACCGTCCATGCTGGCCTTTGCGCACTCCACCGAAGTACGCTTCGTCGGCTTCGACTGAGTAACCCTCCAGACTGATCTCTTCGCCCATCAGCGTCCGAATCTGTTTGAACATGCGCCACGCGGTCTTGTACGTGACGCCTGTTTCGCGCTGGACTTGTTTCGCGGAGATCCCGCATTTCGTTGCGCCCATCAGATACATGGCATAGAACCAGAGGCGCAGGGAGGTCGTGGACTTCTCGAAGATCGTTCCGGCAAGCGGATAGATGTGATTGCCGCAATGATCGCAGGCGTAAGCCGTGCGGCCCGTTACGCGGTAGTGCTTGCGATCCACGCCGCACTTGGTACAGGCGGTGATGCCATCGGACCAGCGTTGTTCTTTGACGTACTCCAGGCAGGCGTCATCGGTCGGGAATTCACGATTGAAGTCCTCGACGGTGTATTTCTGTGCTTTGTTGAGAATGTTGTTTCTGCCCTGTACATCGCCCATGTGTATATAGTACAATGCGGCTTACTTGTAGTCAAGGGATAATTACCTCAGAGCAGCGTTAAGGGATCGACATCGATCACCAGCGCAGTCGCGCCCCACTTTTGGTCTCGGCCGAATTGCTGGGCTTTCTTCAGCAAGGCGTTCAGATCTTTGCGGCTGCCCGATTTTATGAGCAACTGGTAGCGGAATTCGGCTTTGAGGCGGGGTACGGGGGCTTCGGCGGGTCCCATAATGCGCATATTGTCGGGGGCCGGGGTGATGTGGTGGCCGAGTTCGGTCGACATGCGGAGCGCATCCTCCTGTTTAGCGGCGCGCACCAGAATATTGGCCATCGCGGCAAACGGCGGATACTTCATGAAGCGGCGGAACTGCAGTTCCTTTTCGAAAAAACCGGTGTAGTCCTGCTGGGCGGCAAAGCGGATCGCGTAGTGATCCGGGTTGATGGTCTGCATGTAGACCATGCCGGGGAGATGGCCGCGGCCCGCGCGCCCGGCAACCTGGGTGAGGATCTGAAAGGTTCGTTCGGCCGCGCGGAAGTCCGGCATGCCGATGCCCACATCGGCCGACACCACGCCGACCAGCGTCACATTGGGAATGTCATGGCCTTTCGCGATCATCTGCGTGCCCACCAGAATGTCGAAATTGCGCTCCCGGAAATTCTGCAGAATGTCTTCGAACTGGCGCTTGCCTGCGACGGTATCGCGATCCAGTCGCGCGATTTTGGCCTCGGGAAATTCGTTATGCAGTTCGTCCTCGACGCGCTCCGAGCCCGAGCCCATAAAATGCACGTGCTCGCTCTGGCATTTGGGACAGACCGACGGGACCTTTTCCGCATAGCCGCAGAAGTGGCAAAGCAGGCGCCGGTCGCGCCTGTGATACGTCAGAGTCACGGCGCAGTTGATGCACTCAATGCGCTCCCCGCAGGAGCGGCACGCCACGAAACTGGAGAAGCCGCGGCGGTTGAGCAGGATCATCGCCTGTTCGTTGTTTGAAAGCCGTTCGCGAATGGCTTCGATCAGCGCGCGCGAGAAAATGGCATGTTTGCGCGTTTCGAGAAATTCTTCGCGCATGTCGATCACCTTCACGGTGGGCATAGGGCGGTCGGCGATGCGGTCGGGAATTTCAAGCAGCGTGTATTTTCCAGATGTCGCGTTGAAGCGGCTTTCAAGACTCGGGGTGGCGGAGCCGAGGACCACGCACGCGTTCGCCGCCTGCGCGCGCACAATGGCCACATCGCGTCCGTTATAGCGGGGCGTCTCCTCCTGCTTATAGCTGGCGTCGTGCTCTTCGTCAACGATGATGAGGCCTAGGTTGCGCACGGGGGCGAATGCGCCCGAGCGGGTACCCACCACCACGCTGGCTCCGCCGACTTGAATTCGGCGCCACTGGTCGGCGCGCTCGGCATCGCTGAAGGCGCTGTGCAGGATAGCTACGCGATCCCCGAAGCGCGCATAAAACTGACCGGCAACGGCGGGGGTGAGCGCGATCTCCGGGACCAGCAGGAGGGCGCCCCGCCCTGCCGCGAGGACGGTGTCGATTGCATTCAGGTAGACCTCCGTCTTGCCGGAGCCGGTGACGCCGTGCAGCAGAAATGTGCAGAACTTCCGCGCGTCAATACCGGCTGCGATGAGGTCGAAGGCGTTTCGTTGCGCTCTGTTAAGTTCGTGAGGCGCACGGCCGCGCGCATTGGCAAGCGCCGCGCTGCCAATCGCAATGGGCTCGGTGGCCAGAGCAATGGCCTTCCTGCGGGCGAGCGAGCGGGCCGCCTGGCCGGCGTTCCTGATAAGCGCCTCAAGTTCACCGAGGTTGTGCGATCCCGGGTGCAGCGCGAGGTATGCCAGCAGTTCGCGCTCCGCTTTGGGGAGTTTACCCGCAGGCTCCGGCCCAACCAGCGAAATGCGCAGTTTGGCGGAAGGGGCGCGCGCCGGATCGCGATCGCGCGAAACCTCTTCGGATACGATCCAGCCTCTGCGCTCCAGCGATTTCAGAATGCGGTCGGCCAGGGGAATTTTCTTCTTGATGTAGGCGGCGGCGAGCGAGCGAGCGGCCAGCATCTGCACGACTTCGTTCACGGTGTCCGCCGCATCGGAGGCGATCGACATCTGCCGCGAGGCATCGCGTCCGGCATCCGTGAGCGAATAGATTTTTCCGGTCCGGATATCCGAAGCGAGAGGGAGCATGGAGCGCAGCACTTCGCCCAGCGGCGCGCAGTAGTAGCCGGAAATCCATTTGCCGAGAGCGATGAGCTCGTCGTCGAGAACGGGTTCGGGGTCGATGAGGCGCAGCGCGTCTTTGAGCGGCGCGTCCCGCGGAAGTTCGGTCTCTTCGTCGTGGACGCGCAGCACGACGCCGACAAGCTTGCGGAGGCCGAACGGAACCAGCACCCGCGCGCCGGTCTTTACCCGATGCTGCAGGGTGAGAGGCAGGGAATAACTGAAGGCCCGGTCCAGCGGTACCGGAAGGCTGACGTCGCAGAAGCGGGGCAACGGTTATTCCCCGGCAAGACGCCGGGTGACCTGATTTCGAAGCACGCCAATGCCTTCGATATCCACCTCGATTACATCGCCCGGCTGCATCGCGCGGGTGTTGCCCGGCGTGCCGGTATAGATCAGGTCGCCCGCGTTGAGCGTCACGTAGCGGCTTACGAAACAGATAATCGTTGGTATGTCGAAGATCAGATCGCTGGTGCGCTGCTGCTGCGCGATTTCGCCGTTTACCCGCGTAGTCAACAGCAAATCGGAAGCATCCAGATCGGTCACAATTACGGGGCCCAGCGGCGCGAATGTATCGCAGCCTTTGGCCCTCCAGTACTGAACGTCTTTGCCGGCGCCGCGTTGCCAGTTGCGGTCGCTGACATCGTTGCCGCAGGTCACCCCGAAAACGGAAGCCGCGGCCTCGTCGCGGCCGGCGTTCTTCACCGTCCGGCCCATCACCACCACCAGTTCGCCTTCGTAATGCACATCCTCCGCGTCGGAGGGTAGTTCGATGGGGCCTTCCGGGTCCTGCAATGATGAGATCGGTTTATAAAACATCTCCGGATGCCGGGGGGTCTTGCGCTCCCCCACATGGCTTTTGTAATTCAAACCAACCGCAAGAATCTTCGGAGGCACGCAGGGCGCGAGGAGTTTCACATCGGCAAGGGGAAACTCCCGGCCTGAGAAGCATGGGGGATCGAAAAGACCGCCATCCAGTTCTTCGATGACCCCGTTACGGAGGATTCCAAATGACCTGCCACCGTTTTTTTCAAAGCGCGCGAAAGTTGTCATTTGTAATCCGCAGTATATTACGGAGTTCTTTCATGGCACTTTCGCGACTTGAATGCACTTCTGTATCCAGGTTCACATTACGTCTGGGATACAATGCAATCGGCCCTGTCTGCTCGATCAAATTTTTCCAGGGCATGGAATATCAAAGATGGACAAGCCGGCGCAAAACATCCAGGACAGTTTTCTAAATAATGCGCGCAAAGAAAAAGGATTAGTAACAATCTATCTTCTCAGTGGCGTGAAACTCTCCGGAAGAATCAAAAGCTTCGACAAGTATTCGCTGGTGCTCGAAACCAGCAATCAGGAGCAGCTGATCTTCAAGCATGCCATTTCGACGGTAGTGACCACCCGCGGAGTTCAGCAGCATTCCGCGGCACACGCGGCGAACCATCCAAACCCGGCCGCCACAGTGGCCGTCTCGGCGTCCGCGGCGCAGCACGCAGAGAGTTAACTCCCACGATTTCTCTCGAGCGACATCCGGAAAAGGCCATACTGGCGGGTTTTGAGCGCCGCAAAGGCTCCGTATCGGCTGCCGCCGCGGAATCCTTTCGCGAACTCGCTGAACTCGCAGCCAGCGCCGGGGCTGAAGTCGTAGCGGAGGCCTTTCAGGTCAAACCCGATGTCGACGCGGCCACGCTGCTCGGTTACGGCAAGGTGCGGGAGATCGCGGAGCTTGCCGAAGCGCATGGGGCCGACGTGCTGATCGTCGACCATGAACTTACGCCCACGCAGCAAAGGAATCTGGAAACCGCTGTGGGGATCAAGGTCATTGACCGGACCCAGCTGATCCTCGACATTTTCGCGCATCGCGCGCGCACCGCCGAGGGCCGTCTGCAGGTTGAACTGGCGCAACTGAAGTATATTCTGCCGCGCCTCACCGGACAGGGGCATTCCCTTTCGAGACTGGGCGGCGGCATCGGCACGCGCGGCCCCGGCGAAACGAAGCTGGAGACGGACCGGCGGCGTATTGCCACACGCATCAAAAAGCTGAAAAAAAATCTCGAAAAAGTCAGGACAGAGCGCGCGCTGCATCGCGAGAACCGGGGCGCGACGCCTGTCCCGACGGTTTCTTTGGCAGGCTACACCAACGCGGGAAAATCCACATTGTTCAACCGCCTGACAGCGGCGGGAGTGCTGACGGACGCGCGCATGTTCGCCACGCTTGACCCTACGGTTCGGGCGATCACGCTGCCTTCGCGGCGGCGGATTCTTCTGAGCGATACCGTCGGGTTCGTGAGGAATCTCCCCACGACTTTGATCGAAGCGTTTCGCGCGACGCTCGAAGAGGTGACGGCTGCAGCCCTCATTCTGCATGTGGTTGACGTATCTTCGGAAGAAGCGGCAAGGCACGTATCAGAAGTCTTCCGCGTACTCGGCGAGATTGGCGCCTCGTCCACACCGCAAATTTTAGTCATGAATAAAGCCGACCGGCTGCCACCCGAGGAGCACGCGGGGCTGATGGACGCCCCCTGTCCCGGCGCGCGCCTACTCGGCGAGGCGAATCAAAGCGTTCTTACACCTTCCGTTACCGTGAGCGGTCTCACGGGCGAGGGGTTGACGAATTTACTCGCCGTCATAGACACCGTGCTTCCGTTCGATGCTCTGGAAATTGTACGTTTTCGTATACCAGTGCGGGACGGCGGCGCCATCGCTCTGTTACATGAGCGTGGCAGAGTGCTGGCGGAGGACTATGATGGAAACTTATGCGAGCTCGAGGTGGAAGCGCCGGAATCCCTGCGTCGTCGCCTGCGCCGTTATCTCATCCAAAATCCTCCCACTCCTGTGGAAAATTCTGTGTACAAGTGAGTTCCGGACTGCCCAAACAGTCGCAGAATGTCGTATCGCGCCAGTTTGAACTCCCATGCAGAAATTTATTTAAATACTTGTTCTACAACTGGTTAGGGACAGGCTGGCAGTATAGCCAATTGCTCCTGCGCGCGGCGGCAATTCTAACATTCTTATTGCCGATTTCCACAGTTGCGGGGAGTCGATGAATCTTCCAAATACCCTCACCATCGCGCGAATATTCTTCGTGCCGTTACTCGTGGCGGTGCTGGTACAGGAAAGAATCATACTCCATTGGAACGGCGGTGTCATCACAAACGAGGTGGTGGCGCTAATTATTTTTTGGGTGGCGGCCGCGACCGATCTGCTGGATGGGTATCTGGCCAGAAGATGGGGGCAGGTCACCACGATCGGAACGCTGCTCGACCCCATCGCGGATAAGTTGCTGGTCTCAGCGGCGCTGATCTCGCTCGTACAGGAGCGGGTCGTGCCCGGATGGCTGGTCGTGCTGCTGGTGGGCCGGGAGTTTGCCGTTTCCGGGCTGAGAAGCATCGCGGCGGTGGAAGGCTACACGATTAAGGCAAGCGAACTCGGCAAAACCAAGACTTTCTGGCAGGTTCTGGCGATCTCGCTGTTGATGATCAGCATGCACCATGCGAGGGTCGCCCGATGGGCCGACTTTTCGCTTTATGTCGTGGTCCTCTTCTCCGTGTGGTCAGCCATTTCATATTTCATGAAATTCTGGCGGAAGATCGACATCCGGACGAAACAGGGTCGGCGGCAGGAATTATTGATCGCGGAGCGCGAGAGAAGGCGGGTACTGCTGGCTGAGCGGCGCGAAGCTTTGCGATACAGACGAAGGGCGGCTAAAGCGGATCGGGCGGCGAGGACCCGTGAGCTTTCGAGAGGAGCGGCGGACCTTCCGCCGTCAGCGTAACGGTTCGGATCTGCCCTGCCGGCCCGAGCGAGTCGAGAGTTTTTCCATTGACGGAAACTTTCAGAGCCCCCGCGTTTCCGGTAAGTATTCTCACCCGATCGGCCGCTTCAATTTCTTTGGTTTCATCGGAACGAAGCGTGCCCGTGAAGGCCGCTTTCCCGTCCGCGGTCACCTGAACCCACGCTGCCTGGCTGTCATCGATACCTTTACGGGTAACGACACGGGTAACAACTGGGCTCGCCGCGCTTCCCGCGGCTGGCTGACCTGTGCCGAACGGATATTTTCGGCAGCGGCGAGCATATGCGGAGCACGATTGAAGTGAATATAGGCGGCGAACAGGCCACCGGCGGCGATCGTCAGCGGCACCAGGGAAGAGAACGCGGAGTGCAATGTCCGGTGCCGGTAATATGAAGTGCGTGCACGGGAAGGAGGCACGGGCAGCTGAACGGTGGATTCGTCCTGCTTCGGAAGTTCCGCGAGCAGCAGATCGGGATCCAGCTTTAAAGAAAGAGCATACTGCCTGACGAAATTTCGCGTGAACACCAAACCGGGTAAATGCGCGAAATCGGCGGTTTCAATAGCTTCAAGAAAGTGGGGCGCAATGCGGGTATCGCGTGCGATGTCGCTGATAGCGAGTTCCTGGGCAAGCCGTTCCTGCCTGAGTTTCGCGCCGATGTCGAACGAACCCACCCCTTGCTCCATTCTGTATGGTATACCACTAAGTGGCCAAGCTACTGTGTTTAAAATAGTTAACTGACCCAATCGTTTGGCAAAAATAAAGATGTTCATCGAAAACAAGCCCTCTTCGGCTTTTTGGCTGTTGTTCACGCTGGCAGGCTGTTTGACGCCTGCCAATGCAGCAACATCTCCCAGCCGGTCTTTCAGCGGATCCGAAGCTTTCGCTTTCACGCGGCAGGTTGTCAATATCGGGCCGCGTCCTGACGGCTCGGCGGCAATTGAGAAACTGCGCGCGCTCATCAAACGGCAACTCGCGCTAAAAGGCTGCGAAACCATTTCAGATGGCTTCATTGCGCAGACGCCAAATGGAGCGATCCGAATGGAAAACATCATCGCGAAGTTCCCCGGCAGGTCTGGTCGCGCTATCGCTGTGAGCGGCCATTACGATACGAAAAAGATGGCTGGCTTCACAGGCGCGAATGACGGCGGCTCATCGACCGGCGAGCTGCTGGAACTGGCGGCCGTGCTGCAGGGACAGCCGCGCACCGACGACGTTTATCTTGTTTTCTTCGACGGCGAAGAAGCGTTTCAAAACTGGACCGATACCGACAGCCTTTACGGCAGCCGTCATCTCGCCGCCAGGTGGACCGCCGACGGAACCAACAGGCGGCTCAAGGCCCTGATCAACATTGACATGATCGGCGACAAAAACCTGCGGCTGATCTACGATGGGAACTCCACCGCTTCAGTGCGTAAACTAATCTGGGACGTGGCCGATTCCCTCGGCTATTCGAGCGCTTTTCCGCGCACCCCGTCCGCCATTGAAGACGATCATATTCCTTTCATCAAAGCGGGTGTGCGCGCGGTGGACATGATTGACTTCGATTCACAGAGTACGTTTTGGCATACGCCGAAAGACACGCTCGATAAACTGGACCCCCAGAGCTTTGAAGTCGTTGGAGCGGTAGTGCTCAGGAGCATCGCGGAACTGGAACAACAGAAGTGAATCCGACAGACGGCGTGATCGTGGTCGACAAACCGCAGGGCTGGACGTCTCACGACGTCGTCGCCAGAATGCGGGGAATCGCGGGAACGCGGCGCGTGGGGCATCTCGGGACGCTCGATCCGATTGCAACGGGCGTATTGCCGCTGATGATCGGCCAGGCAACGCGGCTGGCACGATTCTGGGAAGGCGCCGAAAAATGCTACGAAGCCAGGGTGCGTTTCGGTTTTGCCACTTCAACCTATGATCGCGAGGGCGAGCCATGCGGGGTAGACACCGCACCGCACATGCAGGCGCAGCAGATTGAGGCCTGCCTGGTTTCCATGCGCGGCGAAATGGAACAGATGCCGCCGCCCTTTTCGGCGAAGAAAATCAACGGAGTGCCCGCCTACAAGCTGGCGCGTAAGAATATTGCGGTGGATCTGAAGCCCGCCACGGTTACGGTTTACGAACTGACCCTGCTTGAGGTAAACGGCCCCAGCGCGCGTCTGCGCGTGCGCTGTTCGCCGGGAACATACATACGCTCCATAGCACATCAGCTCGGCATTTCGCTCGGTTGCGGAGCGCATATCGATGAGCTCGCGCGCACCCGTTCGGGGGTCTTTTCCATTGAGAAGTCCCGCACCCTGGATGAATTGCAGTCTCTGAAAGATGAAGGCCGGTTATGGGAAGCCCTTCTGCCGATGAGCGACTTGCTGCCGGAGTTCCCAAGCGTCACGGTGGACGATAGCGGCGCGAGCCAGATTCGGCAGGGCCGCAACTTCAATGTCTCGCCCTTCCGGGTGAATGCGGGATCTCCGCACGTGAAAGCGATCGCGCCCGATGGAAGCCTGGTCGCCATCGGCACGGCGGTGCTGCCGCACGTTTATCATCCGGTGGTGGTTTTGCCGGCAAGCCCGGATTAAACCTTCACGGGGCGCGCTCACGGGGCGTTCTGCCGCTGCGCGGCTTTCTGCTAAGGTGAGGCTAATGTTGCAAGAGCCCTCTCTGCAAGATCCCCTTCGTTTCAATCGCAGGACTCCGCCGTGCGCCGTCGTCATCTTCGGCGCTAACGGCGATCTCACTAAACGCAAGTTAATGCCGGCATTGTACCGGCTTGCGTGGGAGGGGCGGCTGGCCCCGGGATTCGCCGTAGTCGGCATCTCCCGAACTGCCATGTCCGACGAGCAGTTCCGCGAAAACATGCGCGAATCGACGGCGAAGTTTCTGGAAGATTCGCCCTTCGACGAAGAACTCTGGAAATCTTTTGCGCAGGGCCTTTTCTATATGGCCGGCGACGTCGGCGACCGCGGTATGTACCAGCGGCTGGCCACATGTCTGGAAGAAGTCGAAAAAAGCAGGCAAACCGGCGGCAATACTCTTTACTACCTCTCAACACAGCCCAGCCAATATGCCCCGATTGCCGAAGGCATCGGAGCGGCAAACATCGCTAAGGGCAATGGCTGGCGGCGCATTGTGATTGAGAAACCCTTCGGCCACGATCTGGTCAGCGCCCGTGAACTGAACAAAAGGCTGCAGACGGTCTTCGATGAAAGCGAGATTTACCGCATCGACCACTATCTCGGTAAAGAGACGGTGCAGAACATCCTCGCCTTCCGATTCGGTAACGGCATTTTCGAACCCTTGTGGAACCGGCGTTATATCGAGCACGTGCAGATTACGGCGGCGGAGTCGATCGGCGTCGAGGGGCGCGGCGCCTATTACCAGGAAGCGGGAGCCCTGCGCGACATGGTGCAGAATCACCTGCTGCAGGTGATGGCGACCGTGGCAATGGAGCCGAGCGCGGCCTTTTCCGCCGACGCTGTGCGCGACGAACGCGCCAAACTGCTGCGCTCCATCCACGTCATGAAGCCGGAGGAGGTAGCTGCCAACGCAGTACCGGGTCAGTATGGGACCGGGCGCGTCGGCGGCGAACAGGTGCCCGGCTTCCGCCAGGAAAAGGGCGTAGACCCGGAATCGCAGACCGAGACCTTTGTCGCAACTACTTTTTATGTGGGGAACTGGCGGTGGGCCGGAGTGCCTTTCTACATCCGAACGGGTAAGTCTTTGCCTAAACGCACCAGCGAAATTGCGATCCATTTCCGGTCCGCGCCGCTGGCCGTATTCCACAACGAGCAGGAGGACCACAGCGGAGACAACAGCGCAAGCGACGTCGCCCGCAACGCCGAAGCGGTTCCGAATCTTCTGATCCTCCGGATCCAGCCGGAAGAGGGTATCTCGCTCAAATTCAATTCAAAGCGTCCCGGCGCGGGGATGACGCTGCGCCCCGTCTCCATGGATTTTAATTACGGGTCGAGTTTCGGCGAGCGCTCGCCCTCGGCTTATGAAACGCTGCTCCTCGATGCGATCTCCGGCGATGCCACGCTTTACACCCGGCAGGACATGGTGGAGGCCAGCTGGCAGGTGGTGCAGCCAATTCTGGATTACTGGAGCACCCGGAAATTCGCGTTTTCGAATTATGCGGCCGGCACGTGGGGCCCCGCTGCCGCCGATGAAATGTTGGCGCGTCACGGCCATACGTGGAGGAGGCCATGAGTTCCGACTCCCTCTCTGCGTCGGCTTCTTTGAAGCCGGACCGTCTGCTGCACGAGCTGGCACAGCTGTGGACCTCGCTCAGCAAAGACGGACCCGATGCGCCCAAAGGAGCGGGAGTACTGCGTGCCTGCGCCATGACGCTGATCGTTTTCGTGGATGACGAAGCCGACCCGCTGGTGCTTGGCGAGACGCTCGCCCGGCTCATGCGCGCGCATCCGAGCCGGGCCATAGTAGTGCGTCTTCGGGAAGACGCGGGCGTTCTGGAATCCCGTGTGTTTGCGCAGTGCTGGATGCCCTTCGGCCACAATCGGCAGATCTGCTGCGAACAGGTGGAAATTTCCGTATCCATCAATCGTATGGGCGATATCCCTTCGATTGTGTCGCCCCTCGCCGCGGCCGATGTGCCGCGCGTGGTGTGGTTCCGTGCCACGCGCATGGACGATGTGCCCAACATCGGAAAGCTGCTGGCGCCGGGAGATAAGATCGTGGTCGATTCCGCGCGCCCCGGCGCTCCGGGATTCGCCGATCTCCGCGCGCTGGCAAACGCGGGATTCGTTATCGGGGATCTGGCCTGGACGCGCCTCACCAAACTGCGCCAGCTGATCGCACAATTGCTGAACGGCAGAGATCTGAAAACGGTTGCGAACGTCACGCTTGAGTATTCCGGCAGCGCCCATGCTGACGGCGCTTATCGAGGTAATGACGCCCCGGCAGGCGTGAAGTACCTGCGGGCATGGCTGCGCTCGCAACTGGAATCGGCCGAGGTCGAGCTTCGCCGCATTGCGGGCAGCGGCGTTCCCCGCCTCAAAGCGATACGCATTTCGCCCGACATTCACATCCGCGCGGAAGAGAACTGCGTGGAATATGAAACGGGCGGGTTGCGGCAACGCGCGAATATACCCGAATGCGACGAGAGCGCATTATTGAGCGAAGAGCTGAATATCATGTCGCATGACGACATCTTTGAACGTGCGCTGCAGAGAATGACCGCATGGACCCCGAAATCCTGATTTTCAAGACCCCGCTCGAAGCGGCCGCGGCGTGTGGTGTGCGCAGTTTAGAGATATTGCAGCAGGCGCGCGGGGAGCGAGGCAGCGCCTCAGTCGCGGTATCCGGCGGCAGCACGCCGCGAATGATGTTCGACGATATGGCGAGCCAGACATTCGACTGGTCGGCCATAGATATTTTTCAGGTGGATGAGCGTTGCGTTCCGCCCGACCATGCGCAGAGTAACTTCCGTATGCTGCGCGAGACATTGCTTCGGAACGGAGCCATCCTTCAAAGCCGTGTCCATCGGATTGAGGGCGAGCGGGCACCCGCCGAAGCGGCGCTTGAATACTCCGCGGAGATTCGCCGCTCCTTCGGTCTGACCGCAGGCGCGCTGCCCACATTCGATCTGATCCAGCGGGGCATGGGAGCGGACGCGCATACCGCAAGTTTGTTTCCCGGCGATAAACTGATCGAAGATCGGACCGGTATAGCGGCGGCGGTGGAGAATGCCAGCCTGGAGAAATCGATGCAGCATCGCGCGACTCTGCTGCGCGGCGTTCTGGAACAGGCGCGGCACACGTTTTGTCTCGTGGCCGGGGCGGACAAAGCGGAGGCTCTGCGGGTGGTTCTCAGAAGCCCTTTCAACCCGGTGAAATGGCCTTCACAGATCGCGTCCGCGGGCATGGTTTGGTTTGTGGACGAAGCGGCGGCCTCGAAACTCTGACCAGTCACTCACGACCGAATCACTGTTCGATACGGCGCGTAAGGACGGCAGTACCGGAACTCAGACCCTGCTGAGAGCCGAGTTCGCTCGCGGCCCAGTCGATGCGCATAAAATTTTCGGCGGTGAGCTTCAGGGTGATCTCGCCCCTGGCTCCCCCGGGGCCCGTCCACGGACACGCCAGCTGCGTTCCGTTCTGCGTGCCTGCAAACGTGAAGTTCACCTCGGGTGAAATAGCGCCGTCCGTAATCTGATATCGGGCGCGCAGGCGGCCGCGAACAGAACCGTTTTCTTCGAACAGGGTAGCCTCAATGAACTCGGGCGGGTAGAGAGCCCGATTCTTATTCATCTGACCGAGAGGCGGGCGGGCATAGAACCAGAATCCGGCAAGCTGGTGATTTAGCGTTTGGGGCCGCTCCACCTGAGGCAGCGGCGCGGGGCTTGCAGGAAAGGTGAGCCGTGGCGGGGACGCCGGTTCAGCGGTGTTCGCCGCCGGATGCGGCTCGGCGGCCTTGGACGGAGGGAGGTCGGCTATACGGGCGCCGGGTCCAGGGCTGCGCAATCCAGCCAGTTCGCGGATCGCGGCATCGCGCTCCATCAGAGCGGCTCGCAGATCGGACTGCAACCGCCGAATCTGTTCCACCGTACTCTGGTCCGGCTGCGGCGCCGGAGCGGCAGGCTGCGGCATGGCAGGCGCGGACTGCGCAGGTAAAACGTTATCGGGGGCGCGACCCTGAAAACCTGGCTGGTTGTCGGCGGCCAGCCACATCAACAGGCCGCCGCTTACGACGATCGCCGAGGCCCATGCCAGTTTCGGTCTTAGTGTTTGCCGCGCAGGTAATGGCGGATCGAAAGGAAGCGGCGGAACAAATTTCACGTCCGGCGACTCATCATATTGCCGTCGGGAGTCCGGGTCCGACAAGACCGCATAGATGCGATTGAGTTTTCGCATCTGCCGCTCGGCGATTTCTTTCAGATGAGGGTCGGTGTGCTGATCGGGGTGAAGCAGGCGGACATTGAGACGGAACGCGTCGCGGATCTCTTCGGGGGAGGCATCGGGAGCGAGCCCGAGCTCTTCATAATAGGAGATGTCCCCATTGTGGTGCGACCCGAACATAGTGGATGGATTCTAACAACATTACCTGAATGGCGGGATGCGGCGCAAGCCGGGTGTCCCCCGCCGCGAGGGCGAATGGCAGCGCTGGGTTACACTGATTGGAGCAACAGGGCGGAATAATCCCCGGTCGTCTAACGGTAGGACAGCGGCCTTTGGAGCCGTGAATCGTGGTTCGAATCCATGCCGGGGAGCCAGTTTTCATTTAGGCCGTTTTTCGGCCCATCACCGCCATTTGGACCATCGCCCGCCTGATTCGCAACCGCAATCATGTCAAAGGGTTGCCGCCATACGGGAACAATTTCGCCGCCCTTCCAGAGCGAGTTCGACACGACAAAATTAAGCAGCCTTCGTTTTTCGGTCGCTTCCTGCTTTTCAAACAGCCTGTGCATGTTTCGCGTGAGTTCGAGCAGCTTAATGCCTGCTTCCATGTATTGCCCGTCGGCCGCGCCGAAACCTTCGATCTCCGCGAGGATGCGGGCTTGCTCCTGCCGGTACTCACCCGATTTTCGTTCGAATAGCGAAACGTCAATCCGGCCGTCCAGCCGGTCTTCATACATAACGTCAAGCCGCTTCTGGAGACGCAGATGGTCTGCTTTGAGCTTTGCGATGGCTTCATCGCGGAATCGCTTCTGATCGCCGTGGCTCTCCCGAAGCGCCGTTGATATCCAACTCACGATGCTTTCATCAATCGAAATTCGCCGGAGCATCGCGCTATAGGCTTCTTCCAGCGTCTCCTGGCGGACATACGGCTCGGGGCACTTTCCGCGCGCGCCGGAGCAGTGATAGTACACATATTTCGCCTTTTTGATTTCGCCCACCATGGCGAATCCACAGGAGCCGCATTGCAACATTCCGGAGAAGGCAAAGCAGTGGCCGGTCTTTTTCGCCCGCTTGCCTAAGCGACGATCAAGCGCGGCCTGCGCGGACAGCCAGAGGTCGCGCGGGACGATGGAGTCGAATACGGCGGCGTAACGCTCGCCCTTCCATTCAAATTCCCCGGAGTAAACGCGGTTGCGGAGAATCTTATTCACCGTCGATTTGTGGATAGGTCCACCGCGCGTCAGGTGTTCCTGATGAGCAATGACGGCAAGCTCTTCCACCGAATGCTCGCCCGTGGCGCAAAGCTCATAAAGGCGGCGCACCAAGGGCGCAAGGGCAGGGTCCGGCACAATCGTGCGCTTGCCGTTCGGGCCGTCCGCATTTAGGTATCCAATGGGTGCGTAGGACGGCCAGATGCCCTGCGATGCTTTCTCGACCATGCCCTTGCGCGTTTCCTCGCTTAGATTGTCGATGAAGTTTTTCGCCATCAGCACCTTGATGCCGTGGATGAATTTTTCGGAAGATCGCGATTCGTCGCTGACGATTGCTCCCTCCTTAACAAAATGGACTTCCAGGCCTTTGATTTCGTCAATCGTGACCCAATCGCGGAAGTTGCGATAAAGGCGGTCCGTCTTCTCCACGAGCAGAATGCGGCATTGGTCATTCTTGCGAAGGTAAGCGACCATCGCGTCAAAACCCGTGCGGCCCGCGCGCTTCGCGGTTTCGATATCGGTGAACGCTTCAGCGATGCGGAATTGCTTATCCTTGCCGTAGCCCCGCAGCAATTTATCTTGCGCGGGAATCGAGAATCCTTCTTTTGCCTGCTCCTGCGAAGAAACGCGGGCGTATAGGACGGCGGGGCGGGACTCAATCGTTTGGGGCGTCATGGCGTTTTCGTGGCCTCGCAACCACGCAATCTGCTCGATCCCATTGTGCCAGCAATGCGATTACGCCTTCAACGTTCGACTGCATTTCCGAGGCCTCGCGATTCGTGAGCTTCTTGCCGACGCGATGCTCCCAGAATTCGAGCACTTCTTTGCCGCGAGATATTTTCCTCTTGCCTGATGGCGTCGATTCCATTGCAGTGCTCGCCTATATGTACGGGCCTTCTTTGCTTGCGCCCGCTACGTGGCCCTTGCCAACGTCAATAAGCCGAAATCATCCAATTGATTCACGGCGTCACCGGCTGAAAAACTTTCCAAAAGTCACGATGGCGGACGGAAAGGGCGCGCTGTTAAGCGACGCCCCGAATTTCAGCCGCCCGCGCAGGAAATAGACATGTCCGTTTCGCGCGTAGTCATGCCACCAGCGCGTATCGACGCGAGCGGGCAGCAGACACACGACCAACGCGCCGTCCAGCGATTCGGCCCAGGCCTTCTTGACCCATTGCCCGATCTCGCGACCATAGGGCGGGTTCATGAAGACCTTTCCGCTCCACGGTTGACTAAGGCCGTCGTCTTCCCGTGTGAAGTAGCGCGCGCATTTGGCGTTCTCAGGACTGGCGCACGGATCGAGCGTGAAGCCGCCGAAGATGCGCTCAAGCTCATCAAAGAGCGCGTGCGGGGTTTCCCATTCGCACGTCGCGCTGGAGAAGTGGACGCTGCGCCGCGCCCCAGGCAAAGCGCGGCGGTTCGGCGCGATATCGATAGGCGTAGATTTCTGGTGCGAGGCTGACATAACGGATCACGACCGCTTCAACCTCATATGCGCTCCAGGCGGGCAATACGGACAGCGCAACAGATTTTGTCCGAAAGCGGCTGTGTCGGGTATATGCACGGTGACACAGCCTCGCCGGTCCATCCCCATCCCTTGACGCTTGCCCCCATGCCGCCTATGCTCCCGATCCATGCACCCGCAGAGCGATGCTTCTCTGAACACGCCGTATAACCGCATGGCCTTCCGCAAGGCGGCAACCCATTTTGGCGCAGGCTATCACCGTCCGAGCCACCACATGGTACGCGAGGCGATTTACACCGTGGCGGCGCTTGCGCCGTTCGCCGTGGGCTTCGCCACCAAAGACCCCGACAAACGTTTCATGACACTGCGCAGCGTTGCGGTAGCGGAAGCCGTCGCGCTTCTCGCCTATGAAATCGCCACGCATCACAACAAGCAGCAGAGAGGGCAGGGGCCGGAACCTTATGGCCGTCCCAAACTGAAACCGCAATATCAGGCGATTGTCGATGAAAAGGAAAAGAACAACGGGCGGGGGATGCGGCGGTAACGGATGCGACCAAGCACGCAAGGCCGACGCGCAGCGTATCCGCGCGCGTGTCCAGCGCGTACCGGTCACGCCGGAATGGATGGCCGAGAATGCAGCAAAGCAAGCGGCCTATGAACAGCGTCGTCACGCATGGATGACCGAATGCTATGGGCGAAACGAGGAGCAGACTTCAGCCGCCTCGGAATCGCCCCCGCAGGCACCCCAGAGAAGCGAATCGGACATGCTCGGTAGGTCACTAGCCCTGGTATTCAAAAACGCTTCTACCTGCTTCTAATTGCGAATTTGAAAGTTTTCCTGAATCCCGGACCAACGGCAGCGAAAGGGGGCCAACGCTGCCTAACGC